>SHVN01000019.1 GCA_009694215.1 Xanthobacteraceae bacterium | reverse complement strand
CATGGAATGCCGGCTCGATATCTGAAGAGAACGGCGTCGGTGAACAACCGATTATCGGCCGCGGTGCCGCCGACATGGCCTTCGCGGCCGGGCAGAAAATCCTTGATCCGCTCCCACTGGTCGTCGCGTAATACATGGCGGCGCATCGGTCGGCCCTCCTCAAGCCGACCGCCCATGAGTCACAGAAAAACTGATTTGGGAATCCCTAACTGAAGACAGGCGCTAACACGAGTTGCCAAGCGGTGGGTAGTCATGCGATGGCGATGGACGGGTTTCAAGCGGGCGGCAGAGCGACTATCTTGAGCCCAGGCACCGGGCCCCTTCCGTTATTCAAAGCGACGGAGAATATCTTTGCTGAACCGCTACGATCGCCCGTCTCCGATGGCGGGAGAGGCCGAGGTCAAGTTTCTCGACGGGGACTTCCAAATCGTGCGGCCGGGCGCCTTCGTCCCTTGCGCCGTGACCGGGGTACCGATCCCGCTCGAAGAGCTCAAATATTGGAGCGTGGAGCTTCAGGAGCCCTACGCCTCGCCCGAGGCCGTGATGCGTCGGTTGCATCCGCAACGGGTCAAGTGACCCGCCTTTGAGGCCGGACCGTCTTTTTCCGGATCATACGCGTCCCAGCACCAGGTCCCGGAACGCCTCCGCTTCGGTGACCACGAGCTTCACCGGCAGCGTCCGCGCCACGCCCGCCAGCGCCGCAATGTCGTCCTGACCGGCAAGCCGCACCGAATCCTTTTCGGTGGTGACGGGAACGAGCCCGTCACGCTCGGCGCGAGCGATCAGATCGCGCGCCTCGGCGCGGCGGTAGCGGTGATGGTCGGGGAATGGAACGGCCACGCGAACGTCGATCCCGGCGCCCCGGAGTGTCGCGAAGAATTTTTCGGGATCGCCGATTCCGGCAAACGCCAGCACCGGATGTCCCCTGAGCGCGGCCAGTGCCTGCGCATCCGGTTCGAGCCGGCCGTGGAACACCGGCAACTTGCGGGCGAAAGCGTGCGTGAGCACCGGCAAAGCTTCGACCGGCTCGCCGACCACCAGCACGGCATGAACGTGATCGAACTGCGCCTCGACCGGCGCCCGCAGCGGACCGGCCGGAAAGACCGACCCATTGCCGATGCCGCGCTTGCCATCGATCACCAGGATCGTGAGGTCCTTGTGCAGCGACGGGTTCTGGAGGCCGTCGTCCATGACAATGGATTCCGCGTCGGCCAGCTTCGCGGCATCCACGCCGGCGACACGATCGCGCGCGACGATCGTCGGCGCAGCGCGCGCCAGCAACAGCGGTTCGTCCCCGACATCGGCCGCGGTGTGAACCGCCGGGTCGACCCGCACGGGTCCCTTGAGCCGCCCGCCATAGCCGCGCACGAGGAAGAACGGCCGGCGGCCGGCGGCCCGCAGCAGCTCCGCCGCCGCCAGCGCCGCCGGCGTCTTGCCGGAGCCGCCAACGGTCAGATTGCCGACGCACAGAACCGGAATGCCGCGAGCGCGGCCCGGCCGCGCCATCCGCCGCGCCGCGACAGATCCATAGATGGCCGCCAGCGGCGACAGCAGCCCTGCCGTCAGACCGGCCGGGCGCCACCAGAAGGAAGGTTCGCGCATCACCGCTCTTGACCCCTCTTGGCCCCCTCGCCGCTTAGCCTGAACTGGATGAGATAGGGATCGAGCGCCGCCACGGTCCGCTCGAGCGCACCGGTCAGCGCCTCCATCGCCTTGAGGCCGGTCTGCGCGACCCGGCCCCTGGCCTCGCCGTCCTTGAGCCACGCATCGATCCGCGCCGTCAGCTTGCCGGCGTCGGCGACCATCTCGGCGCCGCCGGCCAGGTCGAGCGCGGAATAGACCTCCGCGAAATTCCAGACATGCGGGCCGTGGAGAATGGCGGCGCCGAGCTTGGCGGCCTCGATCGGATTCTGCCCGCCGTGCTCGACCAGCGAGCCGCCGATGAACACGATCGGCGCCAGCCGGTAGATCACGCCGAGCTCGCCCAGCGAGTCGGCAATGTAGATTTCGGTCGAGCGGTCCGGCAGTTCGCCGCGCGCGCGCTCCGCGAACTTCAACCCTGCTCCCCTGGCGATCCCGGCAATGCCCGGGCCGCGCTCCGGATGCCTCGGCACAAGGATCGTCAGCAGGCCGGGAAAGGTATGCTTGAGCTTTCGATGCACGTCGACCAGCGCGATCTCTTCGCCCGGATGGGTGGACGTTGCGGCAATCACGGGCCGCGCGCCGATGGCGGCCTGGAGCGCCCAGAGCGTCGAAGCGTCCGCCGGCGGCGCGGGAACGTCGAGCTTGAGGTTGCCGGTCGTGACATAGCGCGGCGCGCCGAGGCCCGCGTAGCGCGCGGCATCCTCGGCGGACTGGGCAAGGCAGAGATCGAAACGGCTGAGCAGGGCTCTGATCGCGCGCGGCGCGAACCGCCAGCGGTTGAACGATCGCTCCGACATCCGGCCGTTGACCAATATGAGCGGAATATCCCGCTCGCCGCTCGCCATGATCAGGTTGGGCCACAGGTCGGATTCGACAAACAGCGCGAGATTGGGCCGCCAATGATCGAGGAAACGCGCGACGAATTGCGGCAAGTCGAGCGGCGCGAACTGATGGATCACGCCCGGCGGCAAACGCCGCTCGGCCAGTTCGGCGGCGGTCACGGTTCCCGAGGTCACCAGAACGGTGATGTCGCGCGCGCGGATGCGTTCGATCAGCGGCAGAATAGAGATGATTTCACCGACGCTGGCGCCGTGCAGCCACACCAGCGGTCCATCGGGCCGCGCGATCTTGCTCTCGCCGCGCCGCTCCGCCATCCGCGGGGCAAGCTCCTTGCCCTTCTTCAGGCGGCGGTTGAGCGCCAGGTCCGCGATCGGCGTAGCCATCGCCGTAATCAGGCGATAGGCCCTCAGAGTCAGCGGCATCCGGCTAACCACGGGCCGGATCTCCCGCGGCCTGGTTTCCGTCGGCCATTTCGTAGGCCCGGCTGGTCGCCGCGCTGAGGGCTTCCTCGACCGCCTTGCGCGCGAGTTCCAGCGTCTCCGCGTCGGCGTCGCGCGGCACATGGATCGGCGCGCCGGCCACTCCCGCGCCGCGGCCGAACGGAAGGTTGATCGTGGTGTGATCCCAGTTGTCGAGCACGACCCGCCGCCGGGTGGCGATCGCGACCGGATAGATCGGACGGCCGGACACCTGCGCGAGCTTGACGATGCCAAGCCCCGCCACCCGCGAAACCTTGGGCACGTCGGCGGTCATCGCGACGTTGATGCCCTCCTTGAGCGCGCGCACGAGCGCATTGAAGCCGAACACGCCGCCCTTGCGGGTGAAATCGGAGCCGTGCGTCCCGGACCCGCGAATGGTTTCGATGCCGAGGCACTCCGCGGCGACGGCGTTGATTTCGCCGTCGCGATGACGCGAGATCAGCACCTTGGCCCGCAGGCCCTTGGGCTTCACGAACGGCATCAGGAAATGCTGCCCGTGCCAGAACGCAAGGATGATCGGCGCGTGCCTGGGTATCCGGTCATACGCATCCGCCGGCTCGATGCTGAACCTTGTGGTCTGCCAAACCAGGCGCAGGTAGTGCGCCGCGGCTAATCCGGTCGCTCTCTGGACCCATTGCGACCTAGTCAGCTCCCGCAAGGACAGCATACGGCAAATGCCCGATCAGCGCGCCGGGCCCGGCCCGGTCGCCTCGGGGTCGAGCAGCCGGTGCAGGTGCACGATGAAATAGCGCATCTCCGCGTTATCGACGGTCTGTTGCGCCTTGGCGCGCCAGGCGGCGTGGGCGGTCGCGTAGTTCGGATAAACGCCCACAAGTTCGACCTTGTCGAGATCCTTGAATTCGCTGGAATCGAGCTTGCTCAGCTCGCCGCCGATCACAAGATGGGGCAGTTGCTTCTTCGGGGTTGGTGCGGACATCGCCAGTTCCTCTGCGTTGAGCACGCCCGGCGCCCAACGTTACACTGGCCCGCTGGTTTGCGCACGGATGAGATCTACCAGGGCCGCATGCCTCTCGCGGCCCGCCGCGATCAGCACGCTGTGGACCGGGTCGGGCCTGTTGTAGACCAGCGTTTGGCCATCCAGCGCGGTCAACAGGCCGCCGGCTTCGTGCACCAAAAGATCGGCAGCCGCAAGGTCCCAGTCGTGGCCGTTGCCGCCGGCCACCGCGGCATCGAGCTCGCTGTGGGCGACCCGCGCTAGCCGCAACGCCAGCGAGTGAATGCGCGGCATCAGGACGATGCCGGTGCCCGCGATCGCTGCCCGCTCCATCATCCGCTTCGGGCCGCCGACGCGGGCGCCTTCGAGTCCCGCGCCTGAGCTGGCCTGGATCGTCGCGCCGTTGCGCGTCGCACCGCGGCCCGCGACCGAAAGGAACAGCTCGCCGGTCACAGGCGCAAACAGCGCAGCAACCGTCGGCCGGCCGTCCACCACAAGAGCCGCCGACACCGACCAGTCCTCGCGGCCGGCGATGAAGGCGCGGGTGCCGTCGATCGGATCGACCACCCAGACCCGCCGCGCCTGAAGCCGCGCCGGGTCGTTATCGCTTTCCTCCGACAGCCACCCATCGCCCGGTTCGACCAGACGCTTCTGCAGCAGATCGTTGGACGCGATGTCGGCTTCGGTGACGGGCGAGTCGCCCGCGCCCTTGGTCCACTGCTTGAGCGGGCCGCCAAAGAACTTCAACGCGATGGCGCCGGCTTCCTTCACCGCCGCGGCGAGGCGGTCGAGATCGCGCTCAGACCCCGGCAATGGTCAGCCCCTCGAGCCGCAAGGTCGGAGCGTTGGTGCCATAGCGGAATTTCAGATCGTTCGCCGGCGTCACGGTGCGGAAGATGTCGAGCAGATGACCCGCGATCGTCACCTCGCTCACTGGATAGGTGCGCTGCCCCTTCTCGATCCAGAAGCCTGCCGCGCCGCGGCTGTAGTCGCCGGTCACCATGTTGGCGCCCGAGCCGATCAGGTCGGAGATGTAGAAGCCCTCTTCGATGTCCTTGATCAGGTCTTCGGGGCTGAGCGTGCCCGGCTCCAGATGCAGGTTGGTCGGCCCCGGCGACGGCGTCGACGACGCGCTGCGGCCGGCATGGCCGGTGGTCGCGAGCCCGAGCTCGCGCGCGGTCGCGCTGTCGAGCAGCCAGGTCTTGAGCACGCCGTTTTCGATCAGCGCCATGCGCTGGCCGGCGACGCCCTCGGCGTCGAACGGCCGCGAGCGCAGGCCGCGGTGGCGCAGCGGGTTGTCGATGATGTTGATGCCCGCGCCGAAAATCTGCTCGCCAAGCTTGTCCTTGAGAAAGCTCGTTTTGCGCGCGATGGCTGCGCCGTTGATCGCGCTGACCAGATGGCCGACGATCGATCCCGCCACCGACCAGTCGAACACCACCGGCACCTTCTTGGTCGAGACCTTGCGCGGGTTGAGCTTTGCCACCGCCTTCTCGCCGGCGGTGCGGCCGATCTTCTCCGGCGCGTCGAGATCGGATGCGTGCAGCGCCGAGGAGAAATCGTAGTCGGTCTCCATCGCGGTGCCCTCGCCCGCGATCGCCTGCATGGCGACGCTGTGGCGCGAGCCGAGATAGGCGCCGGAGAAGCCGTGGCTGGTCAGGAGCACCATGCCGCCGATGCCGGCGGAGGCGGACGCGCCGCCGGACTTGCTCACGCCCCGAACATCGCGTCCAGCCTGCTCTGCGCGCCGTGCAATGGCCTCAAGTGCCGAAACATCCGGCAGCTCGCGGTCGAACAAGTCGAGTTCAGGAAAACTTTTCGCAAGCTTCGCCGGGTCGGCGAGCCCGGCATACTTGTCCTCGGGGGCCACGCGCGCCATCGCCACCGCCCGCTCGGCCAGCGCGGTGACGCCATCGCCGCTCATATCGTTCGTCGAAACAACGGCTTGCTTGCGCCCGATCAGGACGCGAAGCCCCATGTCGTCGCCCTCGGAGCGTTCCGATTCCTCGACCGCGCCGTCGCGCACCTCGACCGACTGCGACACCGAGCGCATCGCCACGGCATCGGCGGAATCGGCGCCCGCCGCGCGCGCGGCCTTGATAAGCCGCTCGGCGAGCGCGATCAGGGCGGATTGGTCGAACAGGGAATCCATCGGGACTTTCTGGTTTAGGAGGGGGCGAACGCTCTGACAAGGCATCAAATAGTGCGCGAACGGCCTGGATTCGAGGGCGTTACGGAAATTTGCACCATCCCCGGCAACGCGCCGTCAATCATGCGCTTGGAACACGCCCGATTAACCAGCCCTCTTAAGCCGAATCCGACGGCTTTGCGGCAAGATCGCGACATGACCGGGCGTCATAAGCCCGGCTGGGAGTTTCGAGGCGTCAAGATGACCGGGGTCATGTCTCCGGGGTCGGGCCGCGCGTTGCGGCTCGACCCCCATCACCTGCCCGTCCGTTACGCGGCGCGCGACAATGGCGCCGATGGACAGGTGCGCGACATCGAACTCGACCGTGAACGCGTCGTGTTCAGGCGTGAGGTGCGCGGTATTCCGATGCGTATCGGCGTGAACATGGCAGAATTCGCCGGTGTTACGATGCGTTCACTGCCACCCGAGGGCGAAGAACCCGCCGTGGTCGCCATCATGCTCGAACACCGCGACAACGGGCTGACCGTGCCGCTGTTCGTCGCGGCCGAAGGCGACAACGCGATGGCGCAATGGAAATCATGGAGCCGCGTGCTCGGCGTTCCGCTGCTGGTGGCCGATGGCGACGGGAGCTTGCGCGAGCCGCTCCGCCGGATCGGCCGGCTCGGCGTGGGCGGCCCTCGATCCTGATGCGGAGGAAGCCCGACCGGCCCTCCGCCACGCCGACCATCCACCGCGACGAACGCGAGATCATCGCGCGGAATTAGGCCGCGCGGCCGATCGGTGGCCGGATTAGAACGCGCGCCGGACAGCCGCGTCCAGCAGCAGCGCAGCGAACAGGATCAGCCCGGCGTCGCGGTTCGAGCGGAACATCCGCAGGCACGATTCCGGATCGTCGATCTCGATGCGCAGTATCTGCCAGGCAAGATGCGCCGCGAAGGCCGATAGCCCGAGCGCGAACACCACGCCCGCGTGCGCCGTCAAGCCCGCCAGCCCGATCAGGATCACCGCCGCGGCAGAAAACAGCGCCAGCATCGGCCTGGTTCGCACGCCGAACAGAAGCGCGGTCGATTTCAGCCCGACCAGCGCGTCGTCCTCGCGGTCCTGGTGAGCGTAAATCGTGTCGTAGTGGATCACCCAGGTGATCGATCCTGCGTAGAGCAGAAATGCCGGCAACTCCAACGCACCGCGCGCCGCGGCCCAGCCCATGAGCGCGCCCCAGGAGAAGGCGAGGCCCAGGAAAATCTGCGGCCAATAGGTGAAGCGCTTCATGAACGGATAGATCGCCACCACGCCGAGCGAGGCGATGCCGACCATGATCGCAAAGCGATTGAACTGCACCAGCACGAGCAGCCCGGCGAGCGCCTGCACGACCAGGAACATAGCTGCCGCGCGAACGCCAATCTGCCCCGAGGGAATCGGCCGCGAGCGTGTGCGCTCCACGCGCGCGTCGATGTCGCGATCGACCAGATCGTTCCAGGTGCAGCCCGCGCCGCGCATCACGATGGCGCCGATCAGCAGCAGCAGGATGTGCCAGGGGTTCGGACCCCATTCGCCGCCGGCAACCGCGGCCAGCGCCGAGGACCACCAGCACGGCAGCAGCAAGAGCCACCAGCCGATCGGCCGGTCGAGACGGGTCAGCCGGAGGTAAGGGCGCGCCCAGGCTGGCGCGCTGGTGTCGACCCAGTTGCCGGTCGCATCGGCGACGCGTCCGGCCGGCCGGCTCATCGTTGCAGGGCGTTGCCCGTCAAGGTGTCGAAGGTACCGCGCCCGGGCTGCTTGGAGGTGGTGTCGTCGGCGATGATCGGACCGCCGAGCGCATCGCTCAGCGTCGGACCCGGGCCCGGACCCGAGGGCCCGGTGCTGCACACGTTGTTGCGGATCTGGATCGTCTTGGCGTGGTTCGCCTTGACCTGGGGAATGATCTGCAGGGGCACGCCGCAGAGCTTCTGGTTGGTCTCAAGGAACTTGATCATCCTGGCCTCCTTGATCGCGAAGCTCTTGAACAGCGGACACACCTCCTCGCGCGAGGCCTTGCGGGCGCTGGCCACCTTGATCCCGGCAGCGCCCTTTTCGACATCCTCGCGAAGCGCGGGAAAGGTCATGCAGACCTTCTGTGCTTCCGAGGGACCCGCGCCGCCGCCAAATCCGCCGCCGGGAGGTGCACCGCCACCGCCAAAACCGCCTTGCGCGGGGGCGGAAAAGCCACCCGGCGCTGCGGCCTGGCCTGGGGCCGGAGGCGGCGGGAATATCTGCTGCTGCGCCGCAGTCTGGCTCTGCCCCGGCGGAGGCGGAAAGGCGCTCGACTGCTGGGCTCCGGGGGGCGGCGGAAACACCCCACCCGGATTGGCCTGTGCTGAACTGGCCTGGCCCGGCGCAGGCGGAAACTGGGCGGCTGCGGGCAGAACGCCCGCCAGAACCAGAACGCATACGCCGGCCGCAATCCGGTAGCGGGGCAAGCGATATGGTTTCATCGTCGTCGTCTCCAAGCTCAACTCCCCCGGGGACGGCAATCAATATCAAGTCCAGGATTCGGGCGATAGGGCGGCATGACGCATCGCCCTCGCCGGATACCCCAATCCAACCTGGCACCAGGGCTCTGGCGCCACCCCGCCCGGAGGCGTAAAGCCGGTCAAAACCCGCTGAAGGACCGTTCCCTTGCCCAAATACAACTTTCGAAGCTCCCGGCTCTTCGTCACGGGCGCCCTGAAGGCTGGCGCGGACCTCACCCTCGACAAATCGCAGGCGCACTATCTCCGCAACGTGCTGCGCCTCAAGGCCGGCGACGGGGTGCTGGCATTCAATGGCAAAGATGGTGAATGGCGAGCCACGGTCGCCGGCGAGGGCAAGCGCACGGCCCTCGCCCTGCAGGAGCGGAGCCGGCCGCAGACCGAGCCTCGCGACCTGCATTACCTGTTTGCCCCGCTCAAGCATGAGCGCCTCGATTACATGATGCAGAAGGCGGTCGAGATGGGCGTCTCGCGGCTCCAGCCGGTGTTGACCCGCCACACCCAGGTCCAGCGCGTCAATGTCGAGCGCATGCGTGCGAACGCGATCGAGGCCGCCGAGCAATGCGGCGTCCTATCCATCCCTGAAATCGGCGAGCCCATGACGCTCGCCCGCGCGCTGGCCGCCCGCAAGCCCGATCGCCTGCTGGTGTTCTGCGACGAGGCGGCGGACGTGAAGGACCCGGTGGCCGCGCTGGCCAACGCGCGGGAAGCGCCAAGCGCCATGCTGCCGCTGACCATGTCCAGCGCCGGCGGCGGCCCGCAGGCCCTGGCGCTGCTGATCGGTCCCGAAGGCGGCTTTGCCGAGGAGGAGCGTGACGCGCTCCTCAAGCAGACCAATATCGTGCGGCTGTCGCTGGGTCCCCGCATCCTGCGCGCCGACACCGCGGCGGTGGCGGCGCTGGCGCTGATCCAGGCCGCGCTGGGGGATTGGCGATAGCGACGCCTGTCATTCCGGGGCACGCGCAACGCGCGTGAACCCGGAATCCATAACCCCGGCGTTTCCAGAATCATCAAGACAGGGGTTATGGATTCCAGCTCTCGCTTCGCTCGGCCGGAATGACGTTGGAACGTCTCACCGCGCCGCCGCCGGCAGCATCGGCCGCAGCACGAGCGCGAGCGGCAGCGTCAGCAGGCACATCCCGGCTACCACCATCAGCGCGGCCGGCACGCCGACCGAGTCGCCCACGAGACCGTAGAGCGCGGGCGAGATGGCACCGGAGCCGATCGTGCCGGTGTAGAAGATGCCGAACATCCGCGTGCGCCTAGCCGGCTCGACCAGCTCCGGCACCGAGCCGTAGAGCGCCGACGAGGTGCCATTGAGCATGATGCCGATGACCGGCAGCACGATGAGCGCGGCCTCGAGCGGCAGCGGCAGGAGTGCGAGAATTCCCGCCGTGGTGAGACCTTCGGTCAGGCACACGGTCGCGATCACACCGATACGCGCACCGATGAAGGCGCAGACGAGCTTGCCCACCGCGCCGCCGGCAAACACCAGCGTCAGCGCGAGGCCCACGGTCGGCAGGCTCGCGCCTTTGGAGATCAGGATGAACGGCAGGAAGATCAGAAAGCCCATGCGGGTCGCGCTGTCGACCATGCCGATCGACAGCAGCACCGAAAAGCCGAACCGGCTGGCATGGCCGCTCGTGCCGGCCGCCGCTTTCTTCTCAACGCTCTCCTTGGCGTGAACTTCCACCGGCAGCCGCGGCGCCAGCCAGTAGATCGCCACGGCCGTGGCAATGCCGACCAGCCCCATGATCGAAAGCACGGGCTGCCACGGCAGCAGCACCAGCATCAGCGAGGCCGCCGCCGGCACCGTCATCTTGCCGATGTCGCCCGCGAAGTTGTAGGTGCCGAGCGCCTTCATCGACCGCGGGCCGGCGAAGGCGCGAGCCACGAGCGCGGAGGCCAGCGGATGCTGCGTGCTGGAGCCGATCCCGCCGATCAGGAGCGCGGCCACCAATGTCCAGAAGCCGATGCTTTCGCCCGCAACAAGATAGCCGATGCCCGACAGCGCGGTGCCGACAGCCAAGACGAGCGGCAGGCCGAGACGCTCGGAGAGAAGCGCGGATGGAATTTGCAGGCTTGCCATCGCGCCGGAGTAGCAGGTGCGCAACAGGCCGAGCGCGGCATAGCCGATGCCGAACTCGGCCTGCCAGAGCGGCAGCATGACGTAGATCAGATCGGTGTAACCGTCGTGCAGTGCATGCGCACCGGAGGTGACGCCGAGCGCGCGGCGCTCCTCGGCCTGGCTCGCGACCGCGCCGGGCGCAGCTTCGGTCGCCGCGCTCATGCCGGGCCCAAGGGGGCTGCAGGGCGGCGCTCGACGAAAACCACGCTGATGAAGGAGATCACCGGCTCGCCCTTCTGATTGACCCCGGCGTTGCGGATCGACAGTAAACCCCAGCTAGGTCGGCTGTTGGAAGCGCGTTTTTCGACGACCTCGGTCGAATAGGCGATGGTGTCGCCGGCATAGACCGGCTTCTGCCATTTCAGTTCGCGGAATCCGGGCGACGGCCCAAGCGTCGCGTTGGCCTCGCCTCGCGCGCGGCGCGCATCGCTCTCGCGGCGCTTGTGCTCGACCATCAGGCGCATCCAGGTCGAGGCGGTGTGCCAGCCCGAGGCGCAGAGCGCGCCGAAATGCGAGCGCGCCGCCGCGGCCTCGTCGAGATGAAAGGCCTGCGGATCGAAGCGCCGCGCGAACGTCTTGATGTCCTCGGCGGTGAAGGTGTGGCGGCCAAGTTCGTCGCGCTCGCCAACGACGATGTCCTCCCAGAATTTCATGATGCGGCCTTCTCGCGCCGCCCCAACATCAGCGACGTGGTCAGCAACATCACCCGCTTGCCGGCCGCGTTGAACAGCTCGAACTCGAATCGCACGAAGCCCATATCGGGCCGGCTCTTGGAGATGCGGGTGTCAAGCACGGTCGCCCGCAGCCGAAGCTCGTCGTCGGGACGAACCGGCAGGAGCCACCGCACCTCATCGACGCCCGGCGCGCCCATCGAACTCGATCGGCCGACGAAGGCATCGACGCACATCCGCATCACGATGCAGCAGAGATACCAGCCGGACGCGGAAAGCCCGCCCAGCATGGTCTGCCGCGCGGCGGCCTCGTCGAGATGCATGGGCTGCAGATCGAACTCCGCTGCGAACGCTATCATCTCCTCGCGCGGCAATCGGCGGGGGCCGTGCTCGAAGGCGCGGCCCGGCGTGAAGTCTTCCCAGAAAAGTTGGGGGAGGGAAGCGGATTGAGGCACGGAGGCTTGCGCTTTCGGCTGAGGCCCAACCGTTAAAAACCGTGGCGCGCGGCGCGTCAACCGCAAGCCCGCGCCATCCGCCGCAATAACGGCGGGAATTGGACACGATTGTCCATTCAGGATTGTTCATTCTTGCTAAACTTATCGCTTACCAAACTGCCCCGGACGGATCTTCGCGACGGGAGGACCCCAAAGATGTTCAGCTTCCGCGACCTGTTTCAATGGGAACGCTTCGTCACGCCCTCAATCATCAAGCTGTTCTTCTGGCTGGCGATTGCCATCATCGTGCTGTTCGGACTCTCGGCCATTGGGTCCGCGGTGCAGATGATGGCCGTCAGTGCGGGGGTCGGCGCTTTCATGCTGATCGGAAGCCTGCTCGGTGTGACGATCGGGATTCTGTTCGCGCGGATCGTGGCCGAGTTCGTCCTGATCGTGTTCCGCATCAACGAGCATCTGGGCGCCATCCGCGGCCGGGGCGATCTGTAGAGCAAGCATGAGCAGGGCGTTCGTGAAGGAAGACGATGCCGATGGCGGGATCGAGCCCCTGCCCGACCGGCCGGTCTCGCCACATCCCAACATCGTGACGCCAGAGGGACTCGCGGCCATCGAACGCACGCTCGCGGACTTGCATGAGCGCCACGCCGCGGCAATCAAGGCTGACGACCGCACGGCGCAGGCCGGAGTCGCACGCGATCTGCGCTACTGGAGCGCGCGGCGCGCCAGCGCCCAGGTGGTCAAGGCGCCGGACGCACCGAGTGAGGTCGCCTTCGGCACCCACGTGACGATCTAGCGCGGCGACGGCCGCCGCCAGAACTGGCGCATCGTCGGCGAGGACGAGGCCGATCCGGCGCAAGGCACGCTGTCCTACGTGTCGCCGGTGGCGCGGACGCTGATCGGCAAGCGCGTCGGCGACACGGTTCGCGCCGGCAAGTCCGATGCGAAGATCGTCGCGATTTTCTAGGTGTTGAAGCGGAAATGCATCACGTCGCCGTCGGCGACCGCGTATTCCTTGCCTTCGAGCCGCAGCTTGCCGGCATCGCGCGCGCCGGCCTCGCCGCTGTACTTCACAAAATCATCGTAGCCAATGGTTTCCGCGCGGATGAAGCCGCGCTCGAAGTCGGTGTGGATCACGCCCGCGGCCTTCGGCCCCTTGGTGCCCCTGGTGATGGTCCAGGCCCGCGCCTCCTTCGGACCCACCGTGAAATAGGTCACGAGATGCAGGAGGTCGTAGCCGGCGCGAATGAGGCGGTCGAGGCCGGTCTCCTTCAGACCGAGATCGGCGAGGAAGCTCTGGCGTTCCTCGGCCGGCAGCGCCGCGATCTCCGACTCGATCTTGGCCGAGATCACCACGCAGCCCGCGCCTTCTTTCCTGGCGAGGGCCTCGACCTTTTCCGACAGGGCGCTGCCGGTCGCAGCCGAACCCTCGTCGACGTTGCAGACGTAGAGCACCGGCTGAGCCGTCAAGAGCCCCAACTGATGGAACAGCACCTCTTCCTCGGGCTTGCGCTCGACCAGCCGCGCCGGCTTGCCCTCGCGCAGCAGCACGAGCGCACGCTTGATGAGGTCGAGCGCCACCTTGGCGTCTTTCACCTCATCACCGCTTCCCTTGGCCTTCTTCTCCAGATTGTCGACGCGCTTCTCCAGGCTTTCGAGATCGGCGAGCATCAATTCGGTTTCGACCGTCTCGATATCGGCGACCGGGTCGATCCGGCCGTCGACGTGGGTCACGTCATCGTCCTTGAAGCAGCGCACCACATGGGCGATCGCGTCGACCTCGCGGATGTTGGCGAGAAACTGGTTGCCGAGCCCCTCGCCCTTCGAGGCACCGCGAACGAGGCCTGCGATGTCGACGAACGACAGCCGCGTCGGAATGATCTGCTCGGACTTGCCGAGTTTCGCCAGGGTGTCGAGCCGCGGATCCGGCACCGCCACCTCGCCGACGTTGGGCTCGATGGTGCAGAACGGATAGTTAGCCGCCTGCGCCGCAGCGGTCTGCGTCAGCGCATTGAAGAGCGTCGACTTGCCGACATTGGGCATGCCGACGATGCCGCATTTGAATCCCATGATGTTCTCTTCTTAGTCCGCGCCGTCGTCGTCCTTGGGTCCGAAACCCTTGGCGTCCATGGCGAGATGAACCTTGTTCTGGAAGCTTGCATCCTGATTGCCCGCCAAAAGCTCGGCATTGTCCGCGATGATGTCCATCAGCGCCGCAACCCAATCGCGCTCGCTCTTGGCAAAGTCGCTGAGCACGTAAGGATGCACCATCTCCTTCACGCCGGGATGGCCGATGCCGATCCGCACCCGGCGGTAGTCGTTGCCGATATGCGCGGAGATCGAACGCAGACCGTTGTGGCCGGCGATGCCGCCGCCGATCTTCACCCGCACCTTGCCCGGCGGCAGTTCGAGCTCGTCCTGGAACACCACGACGTCGGACAGGGACAGCTTGTAGAAATGCATCGCCTCGGCGACCGCGTGCCCGGATTCGTTCATGAATGTGCCCGGCAGCAGCAGTTGAACGCACTCGCCGCCGAGCGGGCCCTCCGCCGCCACGCCCTGAAAGCGGCGGCGCCACGGCGGAAAGCCGTGGCGCCTGGCGATGGAGTCGACCGCCATGAAGCCGACGTTGTGGCGGTTGCGAGCATACTTTTCTCCGGGATTTCCCAGCCCGACGAAAAACAGCATGACCAACCGCCCGTGTTTATCCTCACTTCTTCGGCGCAGCACCACCAGCAACAGGCGCAGCGCCCGCGGCCGGAGCGGCACCCGCGGCCGGAGCGGCACCCGCGGCCGGAGCAGCACCCGGAGCACCTTCGGCGCCCGGAACAACACCGGCAGCAGCGGCAGCAGCGGCAGCCGCAGCGGCGGCGGCAGCCGCCTCGGCAGCGGCCTTCATTTCTTCGGCGTAACCCGACGGCGGCACGATGGTGACCAGCGTCAGGTCAATGCGCGAGATAGGCTTCACGCCTTCCGGGAATTTGATGTCGCTCAGGTGCTTCGAATAGTTGATCTCAAGCTCGGAGACATCGACCTCGATGTGATCCGGAATCTCCTCCGGCTTCACCATGACGTCGATGGTGTGGGTGACCATGTTCACGGTGCCGCCGCGCTTCACGCCGGGCGCCGTATCGGCGTTGGTCACGCGAATGGGAATAGCAACGCGGATCACCGCGCCTTCGCCGAGCCGCATGAAATCCACATGAAGCGGATTGTCCCGGATCGCATCGAGCTGGAAGTCGCGCGGGATCACGCGGTGCTTCTGGCCGTCGACCTCGAGGTCATAGACAGTGGTCAGAAAGCGCCCAGCATAGATCTTCTGCCGCAGATCATCGTATTCGAGCGAAATGGTGATGGGGGGCTTTGAGTCGCCGTAGATCACACCTGGTACTCTGCCAGCGCGACGCTCCGACCGGGCGGCCCCCTTGCCTGCCTTCGGACGCGCCGTCGCCTTGATTTCCTTGACGGTCGCCATGACTAATCCTCGTGTTACAGCCTGAAAGTACTAGGCTATTTCGCTCGCGGCATGCCTCCAGGGGTGCTGGAACCGCAAGCTGGCGGCTGTATAGCGGTGCCGGACGCCAAAAACAAGAAAACTGGGCCGAAATCCCGCCCGGGGGGCCGGGTGCGGGTTAGCCCTAGCCCGGCGCGCCTTCGCCGGGGCCGGCCGCGAACTTGGTTTCCGCGGGTTTGGCCTCAAGCCTTGCTTCGAGGGCGGCAATCCGGGCCTTGAGCGCCTCGTTTTCCTCGCGGGCCAGCCGCACCATTTCCTTGAACGCCTCGAACTCCTCGCGCCTGACCACATCGAGGTCGCCCAGGATGCGCTCGGCCTGATGGCGCAGCATGGTGTCGAACTCACGCCGCACGCCCTGGGCGACGCCCGCCGCGTCGTTCATCAGCCGCGCGGCTTCATCGAAGAACCGGTTGTTGGTCTGGGCCATCGGTCTCTCCAGGCTGTGTTCCAGGTCGACTGGACAGCACAAACAATGGCAATCGGTCCCGGCAATCGCAAGAGCAAGGTCGGGGCATTGTTAAGCCGGGGTCCGAGAGAAGCCCTCCCCGTGGCAGAACTTGACTTCGCCACCCTCCTGACCACATCACCGCTGCAGCCCGGCGAATTCATCAATGCCATTCCTGTCCCTACAATTTCCCGCCTTCGATCCCGTTCTGGTCACGATCGGACCGTTCGCGATCCGCTGGTATGCGCTGGCCTACATCGTCGGCATCCTGCTCGGCTGGCTCTACGCGCGCGCGCTGATCCGCAACGAGCAACTCTGGGGTGGGCCGACCCCGCTCACGCTCGTGGACTTCGACGATTTCGTGCTGTGGGTAACGCTCGGCATCATCCTCGGCGGCCGGGCCGGCTACGTGCTGTTCTACAATCCATCGCATTTCGCGGCGCATCCAATGGAAGCAGTGCAATTGTGGAAGGGCGGCATGTCGTTCCACGGCGGGTTCGTCGGCTGCGTGCTGGCAGTCGTGCTGTTTGCGCGCCGCCGTGGCATCTCGATCCTGTCGCTCGGAGACCTCACCTGCGCGGCCGGAACGATCGGGTTGTTTCTCGGCCGCATCGCCAATTTCATCAACGGCGAGCTTTGGGGTCGCACGACGGATGTGCCGTGGGCTATGGTGTTTCCGAGCGGGGGGCCGCTGCCGCGTCATCCAAGCCAGCTCTACGAGGCCACCCTCGAAGGGCTGGCGCTGTGTGTCGCGCTTTGGCTTTTCATACGCGCGGGCGGGCTGACGCGGCCGGGGTTCGTGATCGGGGCATTTGCCGTCGGCTATTCCATCACACGGATCGTCTGCGAGTTCTTCCGCGAGCCCGATCCACAGCTCGGATTTCTGTGGGGGGGACTCACCATGGGGATGCTGCTGTCGGTGCCGCTGATGCTCGCCGGCCTGGCCTTTATCGCCGCCGCGCAAAAGCGCCCGCCGCTGCGGAAACTCTGAGTTTGGCAAATCCGAATGGGTCTGGCTTGAACATGGCGTCCACGCCGCTTGAAGCCGAAATCCGCCGGCGCATCATGCTGGCCGGCCCCATGCCGGTGCGGCAGTTCATGATGCTGTGCCTGACCCATCCCGAGCACGGCTATTACACGACACGCGATCCGCTGGGCCGCAGCGGCGATTTCATCACCTCGCCCGAGATAAGCCAGGTGTTCGGCGAACTGCTCGGCCTGTGGGCGGCGTCGGCGTGGCACCGCATGGGCCAGCCGGAGAACGTGCGGCTGGTCGAGCTCGGCCCCGGCCGCGGCACCATGATGCTCGACGCGCTCCGCGCCGCGCAGGTGGTGCCGGCATTCCGGGCCGCGATCGTGCTGCATCTGGTCGAGATCAGCCCGGCGCTCCGGGAGCGGCAGCGGCAGACGCTGGCCACGCTCGACGTACCGATGCTCTGGCACGAGACCTTCGACGAAGTGCCAGACGGCCCTATCATCGTCCTCGCCAACGAGATGCTCGACGCCTTGCCGGTGAACCAGGCGGTCAAGCAGTTCAACAACTGGTACGAGCGCGTGGTCGAGCTCAACAGCGAGGGCAACCTTGCGTTCGGAATGGCCAACGAAGTGATTCCGCTGTTCGACCAGCTCGTACCCGCGAACATGCGCGATGCGCCGATCGGCGCGATCTACGAATGGCGCGCCGACAATCTCCCGCTCGCGATCGGCCGGCGGCTGGTGCATCAGGGCGGAGCTGCGCTGGTGATCGACTACGGTCACGTCCAGAGCGCGCCCGGCGACACCCTGCAGGCTGTCGGCTCCCACGCCTTCGTCAATCCGCTGGAATCCCCCGGCCAGGTCGATCTGACCGCCCACGTCGATTTCCAGGCGTTCGCCTACGCGGCCGAGAGCATGGGCGCCCGCGTGCATGGACCGGTCGAGCAGGCGACGCTGCTTCGAAATCTCGGCATCGAGAAGCGCGCCGCCACGCTCAAGGCTTCCGCGCCGCGGGACAAGGCGGCCGAGATCGACGGCGCGGTCAAGCGTCTGCTCGGCGAAGGCCACACCGAGATGGGCAAGCTGTTCAAAGCCATCGGCATCGCCAGCCCGGCCATGGGCAATTTGCCCGGCTTCGAGCCTGAACAGCAGTGATCGGACACATGATGCTGCAAGCGCAATCGCTGTCCAGGCTCGCCGGCATCCGCCACGGCTTCTTCACGCGCTCAGGCGGGGTGTCGGACGGAGTCTATACAAGCCTCAACGGCGGCGTCGGCTCCGAGGACTCGCCCGTGAAGGTTGCGGAGAACCGCGCACGGATGGCGGCGGGTCTCGGTGTCACGCTGGAGCGGTTCCTGACCGCCTACCAGATCCATTCGCCGGAGGTGGTGGTGGCGGAGACGCCGTGGGCTTCGAACGAGCGGCCCCGCGCCGATGCCATCGTGACCCGCAAGCCCGGCCTTGCCATCGGCATCTCGACCGCCGATTGCGGACCGGTGCTGTTTGCGGACCCGCAGGCGCGGGTGATCGGCGCCGCCCACGCCGGATGGCGCGGCGCGCTCACCGGCGTGATCGAGGCGACGGTCGCAGCGATGGAAAAGCTCGGGGCGGAACGCCCGCGGATCGTGGCCGCGGCCGGCCCGATGATCCGCCAGCCGAACTATGAGGTGGGCCAGGACCTGATCGACCGCTTTGTCGCGGTCGAGCCGAACACCGTCCGCTTCTTCAAGCCGGCGAAACGCCCCGGCCACGCCATGTTCGACCTCGCCGGTTTCGTCGTTTCCCGATTGCGGCGGGCCAAGGTGGCGGAGATCGAGGACCTCGGCCACTGCACCTACGCCGACCCGGCGCAATTCTACTCCTATCGCCGCGCCACCCATCTCGCGGAACCCGATTATGGCCGGCATATCAACGCCATCGCGCTGACCGATTAACGACGCTCGCAGCCTTCGAGCAATTCAAACCTGCCAAGGGCTGCTTCGGTGTGGACCACGGCCGGAATTACGGTTACCAATTCCTTACGCAGACCCGTTGTTTGGTTAACAAAAAGGCAGCGGGCGCGGGGGAGAGTTGATGCAGTGGCGTTCAGTCGCGAGCGCGTGGGCGCCCCGCGACGTTGTCTGTCCCGTCCGATCGGATTGATTGCGATCGCGGCCCTCGCCGCCAGCGCCGCAGGCTGCACGTTGTCGTCCTCGAACGGACGGCAGAGCCTTGCCAGCGCGGCCCCATCCGGCGCGACCGTCGCGTTTGAATCGATCGACGGCCCGCCGCCCGAGGTGTTTCGCAAACTCGTGACAAGCCTCAACGGAGAGGCCGGCACGCGGCAGATCGCCGTGGTGTCGTGCTCCGGCGCCGCCACCTACCGCGTGCGCGGCTATGTTTCGGCGCTGGTCGATCGCGACAAGACCACGTTTGCCTAGGTCTGGGACGTCTACGACACCGACAAGCGCCGGACGCTGCGCATCACCGGGGAGGAACCGGCACTCGCCGGCCGCCGCCGCGACGCCTGGACGGCCACCGACGAGCAGTTGCTCCGCCGCATGGCCCACAACGGCATGAATCGGATCGCCGCGTTCCTCAATACGCCCGGTCCCGCGCCCGCCATCGCGCCGGAGCCCTCGCTCGTGACGCTGGTTTCCGGCCGCGACGATACGCCGGAGGGGGGCCAGAATCTTCCGCCTGTTCAACGCCCCGGATCAACCGGCCGGCAGCCCGGAGGCGGAGGCCGCTTCTGAGGTGCCGCTGCCGCCGGACCGGGCGAAGACCGGCAAGCGCCGCCCCGCCGCCGCGGCGTCCACGGGCAAGCAGGCCGCGGTGCTTGCGACCGCGCAGTAAAAAGCTTCGGGACAAGCAAAGCGGCTGTATTGTCAGGGCGGGCGCCGCCTTGTAATCACCTGCCATCTGTATCCGCGTGCGGATTCCAGGAGGCGACCATGGCGGCTAAGAACGGAGCGATCAAGCTCGTCGCCGGCAACTCCAATCCCCAGCTTGCCGCGGCGATCGCGGCCCATCTCGGCACGCCGCTGGCTCAGGCGGTGGTGCGGCGTTTCGCCGACATGGAAATCTTCGTGGAAATCCAGGAGAACGTGCGCGGCAGCGACGTTTTCATCCTGCAATCGACGTCGTTCCCGACCAACGATCACCTGATGGAATTGCTCATCATCACCGACGCCCTGCGACGCTCGTCAGCGCGTCGCATCACGGCTGTGATCCCCTACTTCGGCTACGCCCGGCAGGACCGCAAACCGGGTCCGCGCACGCCAATCTCGGCCAAGCTGGTGGCAAACCTCATCACCACAGCGGGCGCCGATCGGGTGATGACGCTCGACCTGCACGCCGGCCAGATCCAGGGCTTCTTCGATATCCCGACCGATAACCTCTACGCCTCGCCGATGATGGTGCGCGATATCAAGGAACGCTTCGACGTCGGCACGGTGACCATCGTGTCGCCGGACGTTGGCGGTGTCGCGCGGGCGCGCGGCCTCGCCAAGCGGATCAACGCCCCGCTCGCCATCGTCGACAAGCGGCGCGAGCGGGCGGGCGAGTCCGAGGTCATGAACGTGATCGGCGAGGTGCAGGGCCGCATCTGCATCCTGGTGGACGACATCGTGGATTCCGGCGGCACGCTGGTCAACGCGGCCGAGGCCCTGATCGGCCAGGGCGCCAACGACGTCCACGCCTACATCACCCACGGCGTGCTGTCCGGCGGCGCGGTCGCCCGGATTACGGGGTCCAAGCTCAAGGAGCTGGTGATCACCGACTCGATCCAGCCGAGCGAATCGGCGCGCGGGGCGCGCAACATTCGCGTGCTCTCGGTCGCCAGCCTGATCGGCGAGGCGATCGGCCGGACCGCGGCGGAGGAGTCGGTGTCCAGCTTGTTTGACTGAACACTCCCGCAAACCCCTGAGCTGTTAAGAATTTTTCCACAACGCCAATCGATCCGGTCCACTGCCGCAGAATTGCCTATTCATGCCGCTTCTCGCGCGGCCTGTGGATTCCAAAAGACTCCTCAAGGACTTCGCTCCTGAATCGAACATTGCGGCCGGACTCGGTCCGGCTATATTCGATTCAGCAAGTGATTCGCCCCGACCGCGTCAATCGGTTGCGATTGGGCAATCGCTGCGGGGGACTCCGAGTCACAGTCATTGGATTCTGGCCAGCGTGCCGTAGTGCGTCGCGTTCGCGGGTGCGGTTGGCGTGTGACCCAACCCACTTCAAAGCGACATATCGGAGACGGCATGCCTCAGATCGCGCTCTCGGAGCATCCACGGACGAATCCGCTCGACGTGGTCGAACGGATCGCCGCGATCAACGACTGGTCGTTCGAGCGCGCCGGTGACGACGAGATCACCATGCTGGTCGGCGGCAAGTGGAGCGACTACCAGGTCTCGTTTACCTGGATGCATGACATCGAGGCGCTGCATCTGGCCTGCGCCTTCGACCTCAAGGTGCCGGAGCGCCGGCGCGACGAGGTGCAGAAGCTGATCGCGCTGGTGAACGAGCAATTGTGGGTCGGGCATTTCGACCTTTGGACCCAGGACGGCATGGTGATGTTCCGCCATGCGCTGGTGCTGGCCGGCGGCGTCGAGGCGACGTCGCCGCAATGCCAGGCGCTGCTGTCCAGCGCGCTGGAGTCCTGCGAAGGCTATTTTCCGGCCTACCAATTCGTGGTCTGGGCCGGCAAGCCCGCGCGCCAGGCGCTCGATGCCGCCATGTTCGAGACCTCGGGCGAGGCGTAGGCTTCGCTCCTCATTCTTTCCCAATAATTCGGCTTGTCATGCCCCGCGAAGGCGGGGCATCCAGTAAACGCGGTCTTTTGATCGTTCACGCCATTGCATACTGTCTACATTGACTGCGATTACTGGATCGTCCGCCGGAACCTGTCATCGGGCCGGCCAAAAGGCCGGACCCGTTGGCGGACGATGACAACCGAGAGCGTCATGGCCAAATCAGCCAAGCAAAACTCCCTCGCCTCCATTCCCGGCACGCTCGTGCTGGTCGGCGCCGGCAAGATGGGCGGCGCCATGCTCGATGGCTGGCTCGCACGCAAACTGCCGCCGAAGAAGGTGGTCGTGCTCGACCCGCAGCCGCCGAAGGCCATCAAGGCGCTGGCCAAGCGCGGCGTCCGCATCAACCCCAAAGGCGATGTCGGCCGGGTCGCAGCCCTGGTCATCGCGGTGAAGCCGCAGACCGCGCCGGACGCGCTGCCCCTGCTCGCGGCGCTGACCGATTCCAAGACCGTCGTGGTGTCGATCATGGCCGGGCGCACGCTCGGCTTTCTCGAAAGGCATCTGGCTGGCGCCGCGATCGTGCGCGCGATGCCGAACACGCCGGCCGCCATCGGACGCGGCATCACCGTCGCGGTCGGCAACCGCCGCGTCAGCGCATCGGCGCGCAAGCTCGCGCACGGTCTCTTGGCGGCGACCGGTAAGGTCGAGTGGGTGGACGACGAGGCGCTGATGGACGCGGTGACGGCGGTGTCGGGCTCGGGTCCCGCCTATGTGTTCCTGCTCGCCGAAGCGATGGCAGAGGCCGGCGCCGCGGCGGGACTGCCACCGGCGCTCGCGGAAAAGCTCGCCCGCGAAACGGTCTCAGGCTCCGGCGAACTGCTGCATCGCTCGGCCCTGCCCGCTGCAATCTTGCGCCAGAACGTGACCTCACCTGGCGGCACCACCGCCGCAGCGCTGGGGGTGTTGATGGGCAGCGATGGCGTCGCTCCACTGATGACCAAGGCGGTCGCAGCCGCGACAAGGCGTGGCAAGGAATTGGCGGGCTAAAGCCAGGTGCCTTGGAATGGCCCCGTTACAAGCCTAGATTTCCGTCAGTGCAATCGAGCGTCAGGAGGCGTGTCATGGCCCGCAAGGCAGCCCGTTCCAAACCCCGCCGCTCCAGATCGACCACGACCGCATCGGTCCCGGCCGGCACGCCGCGCGAGCGCATCATCGAAGGTTTCATGAATCTGCTGGCCGAGCAGCCGATCGAAAGGATCGGGCTTGCCGAGATCGCGGAGCGCGCCGGCGTGTCGCTCGCCGACCTGCGCGGCGAGTTCAGCACGCCGCTTGCGATCCTCGCCGCCCACGTCAAGGAACTCGACCGCAAGGTGCTCACCGAGGTCGACCCCGACATGGAAGAGGAATCTCCCCGCGAGCGGCTGTTCGACGTGCTGATGCGCCGGATCGAGCTGCTCGGTGCCCACAAGGAGGCGGTGCGCTCGCTGTTGCGCTCGGCGCGGCGCGATCCGCCGCTGGCGCTCGCCCTCAACGCCATGGCGATGCGCTCGCAGCAATGGATGCTTACCGCCGCCGGCATCGGCGCAAGCGGCCCCAAGGGCATGGTGCGTTCGCAGGGGTTGGCGCTGCTGTTTGCCAATGTGCTGCGGACTTGGGTCGATGACGAGAACGACAACACCCGCACCCTCGCCGCGCTCGACCGGGAGCTGGCGCGCGGCCAGCGCTTCGCCGGCCTGCTCGACGATCTGTGCCGGATCCCCGAGGCCGCCTGCAACCTGCGGCAGAGGATGCGCAGCCCCCGCCGCGGCCGGCGCGGCCGCGACGACCGCGTCGCGGTGTAGCGACGACCCGCGACGGTCGCCGCCGTTACACCGGCACGAGCACCCTCGCGCGCAGGCCGCCGAGCGGGCTTGCGTCGAGCGTGATGTCGCCGCCATGCGAGCGCGCGATGTCGCGCGCGATGGCCAGCCCCAGGCCGGTGCCGCCTTCGTCCTGATTGCGCGCGTCGTCGAGCCGCAGGAACGGCTTGAACACCTCTTCGCGCATCCCCGCCGGAATGCCCGGGCCGTCGTCGTCGACCGTAACCGTGAGATAGCGGTGGTCGCGGTGGCCGGTGATGTCGATCGTTTTGGCAAAGCGCGCCGCGTTGGACACGAGGTTGGCGATGCAGCGCTTGAACGCGGCGGGCTTCACGGTGACGATCGGATAGCCGTGGAAGGTCACGTTGGTGCGATGGCCGTTGCGCTCGGCATCGGCCTTCAACTCGTCGAGGAAGTTGGACATGTCGGTCGGAGCCGACTGCTCGCCGGTGTCGCCGCGCGCGAACGCCAGATAGGCCTCAAGCATGCGGCCCATCTCGTCGATGTCCTTCTTCATCGCCTCGACCTCGGGGCTGTCGCCCATCAAGGCCAGTTCCAGCTTGAAGCGGGTGAGCACGGTGCGCAGGTCGTGCGACACGCCGGCGAGCATCGTGGTGCGCTGCTCGATCGCGCGCTCGATGCGCGTCTTCATCTCGATGAAAGCCTGTGCAGCGCGCCGCACCTCGCGGGCGCCCCGCGGCTTGTAATCCGGAATCTCCCGCCCCTTGCCGAAGCTCTCAGCGGCGTCGGCGAGCCGCAGGATCGGGCTGATCTGGTTGCGCAGGAAGCCGATGGCGACGACCAGCAGAACGAGCGAGGTGCCTACCATCCAGAGCAAGAAGATCTCCGAGTTCGAGGCATAGGCGGCGCTGCGGCGCGCAAACACGCGCATCACCGCGTCGTCGAGCTGGATGCGAATTTCGACCAGCGAGGAGCGGCCGACGGTGTCGATCCAGAACGGCCGCCCGATCTGCTTGCGAAGCTCGACCGACAAGGCCTGGTCGAGCAGCGAGAAGAAAGGCTTGGGGCCGGGCGGCGGCATCTCGGTGAGCGGCAGGAAATCGACCACCAGACCCATCCGTGCCTGCGCGATCCCGCGCAGCCGCGCGTAATCGGGCTCCTGCGGAAAGACCTTGGTAAACTGCGACAGCGCGGCGATGTCACCCACCACCGCGGCCGAGAGGTGCCGCGTCACCAGGTTCCAATGCCGCTCCATGAACACGAAGGCGACCACCGATTGCAGGATCACCATCGGCGCGATGATGATGAGCAGCGCCCGGGCGTAGAGACCCTTCGGCATCATCGCCTTGAACCAGATGTTGAAGCGGGCCCAGCCGTAGGACACGCGGGACGCAGCCGACCGCAGACGGGCGATGCCGACGTCGAGCGTGGTCATGACGACACCACGAGGCGATAGCCGATGCCGCGCACGGTCTGCACGATCAGCGGATTGGTCGGATCGTTCTCGATCTTGCGGCGCAGGCGGTTGACCTGAACGTCCACCGCGCGCTCGTTGGCCGAGCCGCCAGAACCCACGAGCGCCATGCGCTGCACGGTCTCCCCGGGCGTGGCCGCCAGCACCGCGAGCATTTTGCGCTCGCGGTCGGTGAGGCGGACGACGTCGTCGCCCTTGCGCAGCTCCGCCCGCGCGATGTGGAACACGAATTGCCCGAAGCGCAGGCTCTCGGCCTGGGGCGCGGCGGCCGGCCTGGCGCGCTTGAGGATGTTGGCGACACGCAGCGACAGCTCGCGCGGCTCGAACGGCTTGGAGACGTAATCGTCGGCGCCGATCTCAAGACCGATGATCCGGCTCTCGGCGGCGTCGCGGGCGGTCAGCATCAGGATTGGCACCGTGGACGTCTGGCGAATGTCGCGGGCGAACTCGAATCCGGACTCGCCCGGCATCATCACGTCGAGGATCAGCAGATCGAAGCTCAGGTTCGACAGCTTGGCGCGCGCCTTGGCGGCGCTGTCCGCCGTGCTGATCCGATAGCCTTCGCTGCTGAGGAACCGCGACAGCAGATCGCGGATGCGGCGGTCGTCGTCGACCACGAGCAGATGCGGCGCGTCGTCGGCGGGCGGACCGGGAGCCGGAATCGGGGCCATCGTTCCCCCCGCAGAAATCAGGATCGCGGCCGCCGCGCGCGGTCGGCACGGGCGATCAGCTTCTGCACATCGTCACGGCCATCGGCGTCGATCATCGCCACCAGGAACCGGCGCGCGGACTCGTGCGCGTTGGGGCCGATCTGGCCGAGCGCGCGGGCGATCCGTTCGGTCTGCAGGCCCGCGAGCCTCATGGCGAGCGCCTCGCCCTTGGGCGTGACGTAGAGAAGACGCTGGCGGCGATCGTTCTCTCCCTCCTTCTGCACCACATAGCCCTGGTCCACGAGCTGCTTCAGCACCCGCCCCAGCGACTGCTTGGTGATCTTCAGCACCTCCAGCAGGTCGGCGACCTTCATCCCCGGATGGCGGTTGACGAAGTGCAGCACGCGATGGTGCGCCCGGCCGAAGCTGAACTTGGCCAGCACGTCATCCGGATCGCTGACGAAATCCCGGTAGGCGAAGAACAATAGCTCGATGAGGTCCCAGATCGGCTCGGCCGAATAGGAGCCCTGATCGGCCTGGCCCGCCGCCGCACGATCGGAAAGGCTCGAAATATTTATGTCAGCCATGTTGACATATTTCAGGTTTATTGTTACCCAAATACACGCTTTGACGAAAGGAACGTACCCGCCGGGCGAGCTAGAAGGGTCAGCATTGAACCGATCCGGCAGGCGCGCTCCGATGGTTCATACGCAACATATCGGGACTTGAGGCTCGAAGCAAAAGCGGCACGAAGCCGCGAACTGAGGCAAATTGGCTTCTGTTCCCCTGGAGGACATGTCATGGCGGTGCCATTCGACCAGCGTCCGGACCTGATCTGGTTCGACGGCAAGCTCGTGCCCACGTCGGACGCCAAGATCAGCGTGCTGACCCACGGGCTGCACTACGCCAGCGCCGTGTTCGAAGGCGAGCGCGCCTATGGCGGCACGATCTACAAAGGCACCGAGCACTCCGAGCGGCTGAAGCGGTCGGCGGGCATCCTCGACTTCGAGATTCCCTATTCGGTCGCCGAGATCGACGCTGCCAAACGGCTGGTGCTCGAACGCAACAATCAGAAGAACGCCTACGTGCGCCCCATCGCCTGGCGCGGCTCCGAACAACTCGGCGTCACCGCGATGCAGAACAAGATCCATCTCGCGATCGCGACCTGGGAATGGCCGAGCTACTTCGACCCGGCGCAACGGCTCAAGGGAATCCGGCTCGACCTCGCCGAATACCGCAGGCCCGATCCCGCGACCGCGCCCTGCATGGCCAAGGCCGCCGGCCTCTACATGATCTGCACCGTCTCCAAGCACCGCGCCGAGCGCAAAGGCTACGCCGACGCCATGATGCTGGACTGGCAAGGCCGCGTCGCCGAATGCACCGGCGCCAACATCTTCTTCATCAAGGACGGCAAGATCCACACGCCGATCGCCGACTGCTTCCTCGCCGGCATCACCCGCGCCACTGCGATCATGCTTGCTAAGAAGCGCGGTATCGAGTTGATCGAGCGCCGGATCATGCCGGAGGAGCTGTCGAATTTCTCCGAATGCTTCATCACCGGAACGGCTGCCGAAGTCACGGCGGTTTCGGAAATCGCGCAGTGGAAGTTCACGCCCGGCGCCATCACCACCCAGCTGATGGACGACTACACGGCCGAAGTGCAGCCCAAGGGCAAGGCCGCCGCGGCGTAAATCAGCGAAGCTGCCCAGCGTCGAGCCAGAATACCTCGCCGGCGCTCTCCTCGGTGTCGAGCCAAAGGAAGCGCGTGCCCGGATAGGCGCGCTCCAGCGCCGACCGGCAGCGGCCCACCTCGCAGAGCAGCCCGCCGCCTTTCTTGAGATGTCGCCCGGCCTGTTCGAGAATTTTCCTGATAATCAAAAGGCCATCCGCGCCGCCATCGAACGCCATTGGCGGCTCGTGCCGGCATTCCGGCGGCAGACTGGACATTCCTCCTTCATCGACATAGGGTGGATTGGTGACAATCAAATCGTAGCGCGCGGTCTTCACGGGCGCGAACAAATCGCCGCGCAGGAGACGGACGCGCCTTTTCAGGCGGTGATCCGCGACATTCCTCCCGGCGACTTCAATCGCGTCCTTTGAAAGCTCGACCGCGTCGACCTCAGCCTTGGGAAACCGCATCGCCGCGAGGATCGCCAGGCATCCGGACCCGGTGCAGAGATCGAGCACGCGCCCGACCGCACCGGGATTGCGCACCAGCGAAAAGCTCTCGCCCGCGAACAGCTCGCTATCGAGAATTTCGCCCAGGTATGACCGCGGCACGATCGCGCGCTCGTCGATATAAAACGGCACGCCGCGCATGTAGATGCGCTTGAGGAGATAGGCCGCGGGCCTACGGGTGCGGATGCGGCGCTCGACCAGTGCCGAAATCCTCTTCACCTGCGCGGCCGTCACGCCCATGCCGGCGCGGGCGCCTACATGATCGGGGTGAATGTGGAGCGTCTCGCCGACCAGAAAGGCCGCCTCCGCGACCGGATCGGCGGTGCCGTGGACGAAAACGAGCCTGCCGCGCTTCAATCGCGCCGCGGTCGAGCGGATGAGGTCCGCGACGGTGATGGACTTGCCGCCGCGCAGGGCCGGCTTTCGGCGAAGCACGCGGGCTTTTCGCTTCTTCAACGGCGCTCCACAACCGGCGTGGCTTCGGCCGCCCGCAGCAGCGTCACGTATTTCACCGGATTGACGGTGACGAATGTCGCCATCTTCTCTTCAAGGGCACGGCCCCGGCTCTGCGACCCATGGCGCAGCAGCAACTCGCCGCCTTTGCCGAAGGCGATCAGGCCGGTGTGGAAGAAATCGAGATTCGAGCGCCGCGACGTGAAACCGATAATATCGCCGGCGGCCAGAACTTTAGCATTGTCCATCAGCGTCGCTTTGGCGACAGCAATCATCGACACCTCACGCTTGCCGAACTCGCGGTGCCAGGTGACGGTCTTGTCGATAACGACCGACGGCTCGATCGCGACCGGCCGGCAGATGCCGTTCTCGATGTTGCGCTTACACCAGTCGGCAAAATAGTGATTGCGCCGGTCGTATTGCACGTTGCCGTGGTCGTAGCGGATACGGCGCAGCGAAGTCTCGAACTCGCCGAGATCGCGGGCGATGGCCGCCGCCAGCACCACCTCGCAGAACGTGACGCAATCGAAGGCGTCGTCGCGAACCACGAAGCGTTCCGGGTGGTTCGGGCCGCCGATCAGCATGTTGGCCTGGTAACGGACGCCGAGCAGCTTGCCGGAAATGAAGTCGATCCGCTGCGAGACATCCGGCAGCGCCCGCGCCTCTTGGATCAGGCGCTCGATCGACGCGACCTTGGCGGCAAAGGCAAAATCGCCGCCCGCCGCAAGCAGCGGCAGCCCGGCCATCAACCGGAGGACATGTCGGCGATCGGGCGCGCGAGCCATCGCGCCTCACTAGCACAATCCGGGCCACCCTGTGAGCGCGCGGCCGATCAATACTTAATTTGCACCAGCCGGTCGTTGCCGGATTCGGCGCCCCAGGCTTCCCCCGGGCGGCCGAGCATCTGGCGCACCTGGGCGCCGCGCTTATCGCTCGGGAAACTTTCGAATTTCTCGGTCGCCGGATCGAACCGGACGATGGCGTTGGTCATGAAGTCGGTGAGCCAGACCTGGTCCTTCTCGTCGACATAGACCGAATAGCAGCCGCTGCCGGGATTGCCGGGCAGGAGCCAGGTCTTCCAGGCCTTCGCCGCCGGATCGTAGCGGCCGACCTCGCCGGAATGCCAGAAGCTGACCCAGAGCAAGCCCTTGGAGTCGGTCCATACGCGGCGCGGGCCTGCACCCTTCTTGTGCGGCTCGACGACCATCACGTTGCCGTTCGCCTTGTCGATCTTGCCCAAGTGATCGCCCGCCAGCGCGACGTACCAGATCTCGTTCGTCGGCGTCACGGTGATGCCGTAGGTGCCGCGGCGCGGCGACTTCCAGCTCTCGTGCTTGCCGGTCTTGGGATTGACGTAGCCATGCACGCCATTCTGGCCGGTGAACCAGTAGACTCCGTCCTTGTCGAACACGCCGGTGTTCAGGTTGGCGTTGGGCAGGTGCGGCGGCAGCGGGTAGTAGTCGAACTTCTTGGTCTTCGTGTCATAGCGGACATTGGCGTTGAGCCCGCCGTCGGTGAGCCAGGCGGCGCCGTCGGGCGCGACGATGACGCCATGCGGCGCCGAGCCAGAACCTATCGGGATATTCTCGTCCTTGCCGGTCTTCGGATCGAGCAGGCCGAGATAGCCGGCGCGCTGGCCGCTGTACCAGACCTTGCCGTCGGCTGCGACCGCGACGTCATGCGGGCGCGAATTCGACGTAACGGGAAAGTAGCTGACGCGCGTGTCGGCGGCGGCGACCGCGGTGGTGGCCAATGCTGCCATGGCAATCTCAATCGGTCGAATCATGACGTCGTCCCCTGTTCGCCGTATCATAGAACAATTGGCGTTGACGATTATTCCGCGGCCTCGCGGCCGGACGGATTCTGCCAGCGCGCCGCCGCGGCATCGTCGGCGCCCTTGGCCTCGACCCAGGTCTTTCCGGTCTTGCTTTCCACCTGCTTCCAGAACGGCGCCCGTGTCTTCAGATAGTCCATCAGGAATTCCGCGGCAGCGAAAGCCGCCTCCCGGTGCGACGACGCCGTGACGACAAGGACGATGTTTTCGCCCGGCGTGATCCGCCCGTGGCGGTGAATGACGGTGACGCCCATAAGCGGCCAGCGCGCCTTCGCCTCCTCGACATGGCGCGTGATCTCGACCTCGGCCATGCCGGGATAATGCTCGAGCGTGAGCGCAGCGATCGGCTCGCCGGATTCGGCGCCGCGGCAGATTCCGGTGAACGTGACGACGGCGCCGATGTCGGCGCGGCCGCGGGTCAGCGCTGCCGCCTCGGCGGCGGCGTCAAACTCCTCGGACTGGAGCCGGACCTTGGTTTGCATTCATCCACCCGTCATCGGCGGGAAGAAGGCGATCTCGCGGGCGCCGGCGATTACCGTGTCGGGCCGCACATGGCTCTTGTCGATGGCGGCGCGGATCGACTTCGGATGCTCGAACGCATGAGCGTATTCCTCGCCGCGGCTGCCGAGCCATCGCATCAACTCGGCCACGGTTGTCACAGATGCAGGCGGCATGACCTCTTCTTCGGCCTTGCCGACCCGTTCACGCACCCAGGCGAAATAAATCAGCTTCATCAGTCGATCATATGCCGCACGCCGGCACGCATATAGTCCCAGCCGGTGTAAAGCGTAACCAGTGCGGACAGCCAAAGCAAAGCCAGGCCGGTGTTGGTGATGACCAACATGTCCAGCTTGAAAAGGTCGAAGAAAGCCTTGTCGCCGGCGTCACCCGCGATCAGGAACCCGACGGCAACGAGCTGCCAGGTCGTCTTCCATTTCGCCAGCCGCGACACCGGCACGCTCACCCGCAGTTCGGCGAGGTATTCGCGCAGGCCCGACACCAGGATTTCACGGCAGAGGATGACGACGGACGCCAAGAGCGACCAGCCCCGGATTGTCTCCTCGGCCGCGAGCATCAAAAGGCAGGAAGCAACCAGCAGCTTGTCGGCAATCGGGTCGAGCATCCGCCCGAGCGACGATTGCTGCCCATACATGCGGGCGAAATAGCCATCGAGGACATCGGTGATCCCGGCCGCGATAAAGACCGCGAGCGCCACCCAACGAATCCAGAGGCCGCCGTCCAGAATGCTGTTCCAATACAGCAGCCCAACCACGACCGGAACGGCGGCGATCCGCGCGTAGGTCAAAAGGTTCGGCAGCGCCAGCGGTCGCGCGGGTAACGGTGAGCTTTGCATGGTGTTCATTGACGGCGGACAATACGCCTCCGGCGCTGGCCTGAACAGACGCAGCTCGCCGCACTGGCGCTCCCATTGCAAGCTGTGCAAAAGCGCCACCGGGGCCAAAACACGCGAGCTTGAACGGCCTGCGACCCGCGACACGCGGTCACAGCGATGTGATCGCGCGCGCGTTTTTTAAATGAGAGCCATGCATCGCGCCACTTACGGCCGCATCAACTCAGCCCGCGGCCGGCTCACGGTCTGCCGGCCGCGCTTGAACACCGCGAGGATGGCTGCGTTGGTCGCCACGGCCTCGGCAGGCGTTTTGGCGTCGATCACCGTGACCTCGGCCTGGCTGCCCACCTTGATGCCGTAGTCCTTCGCGTTGATCAGGCGGGCCGAGCGGTCGCTGATCATCGAAAACAAATCGGACAGCCGGTTCGGCTGCCCGACCTGGAGCACGTTGGCATGCATGTTGGCCATGCGGATCAGCGAGCAATCGCCGAACGGCGTAAAGGGATTGAGGATGTTGTTAGTCGAGATCGAGCAGTTGCAGCCGTGTTCGGCAAACAGGTTGGCATCGGTAATGCAGCGCGGCACGTCATAGTCCCGGTGCCGCGCCAGCACGAACAGATCGGTGGCTGGCAGCACGGTCACGGCAACGCCGACATCGGCGAGCCGCATGGCGATGTCCTTCTGCTTGCCGGGCGGCAGTGCCGCGACCTTGGTCATGTGGCCCATGGCGACGCGGCCGCCATACTTGTATTTCTCCGCCAGGTCGGCGACGAGCATGTTGTCCATCGTCGCCGGGTCGTGACCGGAATCGATGTGCAGATCGACGTGGATGTCGTATTCCCGCGCCAGCTCGAACACACGGTTAATGTGGGCGGGATGATCGGTGTCGTAGTTCGGCGCGCCGCCGACTGACGTCGCGCCCATCTCGATCGCCTGGACGAGCGCCTTGTCGGCCTCCGGGACGTTCGCCAAGCCCTCCTGCGCGAAGGCGCAGATTTCCAGGTCGACCGCCCAGGCATATTCCTTCTGCAGCATCTGCAGCGCCTCGATGCACTTGGTGCCGACCGGCATGTCGATCTCGGCGTGGGTGCGGATGCGGGTGGTGCCCTGCTTGATGCAGTTCTCCAGCGTGATCTTGGCGCGGTTGTAGATGTCCTCGACCGTGAAGCCCGGCTTCACCGCCTGCACCCGCGGCATGTGATTGGGATTGGCCCGGCTCGGTTCCGGCGTGCAGCGGTCGATGATGCGGGACTTGTCGAGATGAATGTGCGTTTCAACGAGCCCGCCGCAGCACAGGCAGCCCTGCGCGTCGTAGGAGGGCGAATCCGCCACAAGCTTTGGCTCGATCGCTGCAATCTTCCCTTTCGAAAAGCCGATATCGACGGCGCCGCCGTTGGCCGCCCCCGGCACGCGCGCGTTGCGGATCACGTAGTCGAGCATGAAGCCCCCCCCCTCAACTGTCGCCACATTCGACCGCGTTATCGCGGCGGCGTCCAGAGAGGAAGTTATCGGCTTGCGGACTCGTGGAAGAAATCGTGAATCTTGCGGGCGGTCTCTTCATTGATGCCCGGCACCTGCGCCAGATCGCTGAGCGAGGCGCGCTCGATGGCCTTCAGCGTCCCGAAATGATGAAGCAGCGCGCGCTTGCGCGTTGGCCCGATGCCGGGAATTTCCTGCAGGCCAGCTTCGCGGATGTCCTTCTTCCGGCGCGTGCGGTGGGAACCGATGGCGAAGCGGTGTGCCTCGTCCCGCAACCGCTGAATGAAATAAAGCAGCGGGTCGCGCGGTGGCAGCTTCACCGCCGGCTTGTCGGTCAGATAAAAAGTCTCATTGCCGGCGTCGCGATCGGGTCCCTTGGCGACGCCGATCATCGGAACGCCGGTCACGCCGAGCACGGCCAGCGTCTCGCGTGCGGCATTGAGCTGTCCCTGACCGCCGTCGATCAGCACCAGGTCCGGCCAGGGCTGCTCGCTGTCGCTGTCGTCGTTGTCCGCCGGAGCGATTCCCAGAAGCGCAGTGGCAGCCTCGGCCGCAACCGGCTCGGCCCGCGGCGCCTCGGCGATCAGCCGCTTGAACCGGCGCTCCAGCATCTCGCGCATCATGCCGAAATCGTCGCCGGGCGCGAGCTCGGCGGAGCGGATGTTGAACTTGCGATACTGGTTCTTCTGGAACCCCGCCCGGCCTGCGACGATCATGGCGCCGACTGCGTTCGATCCCTGGATGTGGCTGTTGTCATAGACCTCGATGCGGCGCGGCACACCGGGCAGTCCAAAGGCTTCGGCCAGCGCCTTGAGCAGCCTCTGCTGCGACGAGGTGTCGGCGAGCTTTCGCCCCAGCGCCTCACGCGCGTTGACCAGCGCGTGCGCCACCAGCTCCTTCTTTTCGCCGCGCTGCGGCACCGAGACTTCGACCCTGCGGCCCGTTTTGGTGCTCAGTGCCTCGGCCAGAAGCTCACGCTCCGGAATGTCGTGCGACAGCAGGATGGCGGCGGGGCACGGCTTGTCGTCATAGAACTGCGCCAGGAACGCCCCCAGCACCTCGCCCGGACCGAGCGTCCGATCGGCCTTGGGGAAATAGGCGCGATTGCCCCAGTTCTGCCCGTTGCGGAAGAAGAACACCTCGATGCCGCTGTAGCCGCCCTCCTGATTGATGGCGAACACATCCGCCTCTTCGGTACCGCGCGGATTGATCCCTTGCGTCGATTGCGTCGCCGAGAGCGCGGCGAGCCGGTCGCGGTAGATCGCGGCGCGCTCGAAATCGAGCGCTGTGGAGGCCTTCTCCATCTCGCCCGAAAGCTCGTCGCGCACCGCCTGGCTCTTGCCGGAGAGGACGGCCCTAGCCTCGCGCACCAGCTCGGCGTATTCGGCGAAATCGATCTCGCTGGTGCAAGGCGCCGAGCAGCGCTTGATCTGATGCAGCAGGCACGGCCTCGTGCGGCTCTCGAAAAATCCATCTGAGCAAGAGCGTAGCAGGAAGGCGCGTTGCAGCGCCGTGATGGTGCGGTTGACCGCCCACACCGATGCGAATGGGCCGTAATAGTTGCCCTGGCGCGAGCGCGCGCCGCGGTGCTTGAGGATTTGCGGCGCCCAATGGTCGCCGGTGATCATGATATAGGGAAACGACTTGTCGTCGCGCAACAGCACATTGAACCGCGGCCGCAGCCGCTTGATCAGGTTGGCTTCGAGCAGCAGCGCCTCGGTCTCGGTCGCGGTGGTGACAAATTCCACCGCCGCGGTCGCCGCGATCACCCGCTCGATACGCGTGTCGTGTCCGGTCGGACGGGTGTAGGACGTGATCCGCTTCTTGATGTTCTTTGCCTTGCCGACATAAAGCACCTCGCCGGCGGCATCGAGCATGCGATAGACGCCGGGCGACGATGGCGCGTGTCTGGCATGACGCAGCAACGCGGCGCGGCCGCCGGCCCGCGGGCCCGCCGCCTCGCCGATCTCCAGCTCCTCGCTGTCGGGCAGCGCCTGCTCCTCGTCGTCCTCGACGAGTTCGCTCGCAGGATCGATGTCTTTGTCTCGACCAGCCATGCCGGATCCTTCATTGCTTCATGTCACTCATCGCGCCGGCGGCGCCGCGCCGCATGGTAAATAATCCCGAACGCAGGCGCCGCAAATACACCGTTCCTTATCGTTAAGCCCCCGTCATTGTTACCGATTCACAAACGCTTAAGATAGAATTCGCGATAGTTCCTCCAATGAATTTGCCGATCCCTCGCTGTTGCGCCGGCCCTGCCGGAGCGGCTTGACCCGCCAAGGCACTCGCCACGCGGCTTCGACGGATCGCGTGGAGGTTGCGATGCCAAGGACAATGTTCGCGGCCGCACTCACGGCTCTCGCGCTCGCGTCAAGCGCGGCACTCGCAGCCGACATCCAGCCTTACACCAGCCCCACACGCGCCTACTCGTGGAAGGGTTCTTATGTCGGCGCCAATATTGGCTATCAATCCGGCAGCGTCAGCAACAGTCCGGCGGATCCGTCGGGCGTCGTCGGCGGCGTGCAGGCCGGATACAACTGGCAGCATGGGCAGTTCGTATTCGGCGCCGAAACCGACCTGCAGGTTTCGGACGCCAACGACACGTTTGCGCCGTGAAAATTCTCCAACCCCTGATTCGGAACGCTGCGCGGGCGCGCCGGCTTCGCCATGAACAGCGTGCTGTTCTACGGAACCGCGGGTCTGGCCTACGGCACCCTCCGAATGGAGAACACCCTGATTAGCATATCGGAGTCGCGGACCAATGCCGGCTGGGCTGCGGGCGCCGGTCTCGAAGTCGCGCTGATGGGGAACTGGACCGCCAGAGCGGAATACCTCTACGTCGACCTGAGCGCCCGCAGCTATGTGCTCACCGGTACGAGCCACGGCATCGGATCCAGCATGCTGCGTCTCGGAGTGAACTATCGCTTCTGAGATGGCCGCTAAATTAATCGAAACAGCCCCGGTTCCAGCCGGGGCTGTTTCGTTGTGTGGCGCGGCGAGCACAGGGCCCCGATCACATTAGAAGAATCTAGGAACCATCGAGAGTTCCAGGAACCGTTCGCTGCGGACGGCGTTCTCGCTCCAGTTGGGAACAAACAAAGGGAGGTGGGTATGCGTCGCGTACTCCTCACAACGATCAGTCTGCTTGCTTTGACCACCGGCTCCTTCGCGGCCGATCTGCCGCGGCAAATGCCGGCCAAGGCCCCGGCCATGCTGCCCATGGGCCACAACTGGACGGGCCTCTACCTCGGCATCAACGGCGGCTACGGCTTCGGCCAGTCATACTGGAGCGCCTTCGCCACCGATGCGGAACCCTCCGGCCGCCTGATCAGCCTCACCGCCGGCTACAACTGGCAAGCGCCCGGCAGTCCGTTCGTGTTCGGCCTCGAGGGCGACATCGATTGGAGCAACATCAAAGGCAGCTTCACCAATGCCGCCTGCCCACCGGCTGCGAAACCAAGAACAACTGGCTTGGAACCGTGCGCGGACGCCTCGGCTACGCGGTCGATCGCGTGATGCCTTACTTCACCGGCGGTCTCGCCGTCGGCGACGTCAAGGCCAGTCAGGCCGGTTTCGCCGGCGAACGTGAGACCAAGGCCGGCTGGACAGTCGGCGGCGGCGTGGAAGCCGCGGTCGCTGCCAATTGGACCGCCAAGCTTGAATATCTCTGTGTCGACCTCGGCAGCGTGAATTGCGGCCTCGCTTCATGCTCGACGCCGACCAATGTCGACTTCCAGGCCCATGTCGTGCGCGCCGGCCTGAACCTGCGGTTCTGATCGCGCGAGCCAAGGGAACAATCAAAAGCCCCGGATGAAACCCAGCCGGGGCTTTTTCATATGGAACTTCGAGTCAATATTCGTTAAGTCTTCCTTGACCATAGTTATGGTAAAAATACAATAAAAGTGTGAAAGTCTTTCAAAACACCAGTAAATACAAGCCTCCTCCAGGCTACATTTTATTAACAATACCAGTGTGTCTTCCCCGCACTAGACTCTTTCACGGTGTCGAATACTTTGCGTCAACTTTGAAATCTGGAGGTTGAGTGATGAAGCGTTCTCTTGCTGCGGGCCTTGGATTCCTGGCCCTCATTGTCGCGATCCC
>SHVN01000018.1 GCA_009694215.1 Xanthobacteraceae bacterium | reverse complement strand
CGTTGCATAGCAGAGACAGAGACAGAGACAGAGACAGAGACAGAGACAGAGACAGAGACAGAGACAGAGACAGAGACAGAGACAGAGACAGAGGCCGTACGCGATTACCGCGCAACGGGCCGGCTGCGGTCGCATCCTACCATTCCTTCACCACGAACAAGGATTTTGTGGGCTGTGCGGGCGGTCGTGCAACCAATGCCCATCATGCCTGTTGAGGCGCCGTCGCGCGCCACAGCGCCTTAAAGGAAATAACATGACAGCGCGGAGCATCTTACCCCGCATCAGCCTGCTCGTTGCCATCATGCTGGGAGCCGGCAATGCGGCGTCCGCGTTCGACAACAAGCGCGACCGGCTGACCACCATTCTGGTTGCGCCGCTGATGACCTGCTCGGCGCGCATCCCGGTCTATACGCTGATCATCTCCGCGTTCATCCCGGATCGGCCGGTGCTGGGCTTCATCGGCTTGCAGGGCCTGGTGATGTTCGGGCTCTACGCTGCCGGGATTTTCAGCGCGTTCGCGGTTTCGTTCGTCGCCAATCATTTCTTCTGGCGTGAGAATACGACGCCGCCGTTCATGCTCGAACTGCCGGACGACAAGCTGCCGCGCCTGCGTAGCGTCGCCATCGGCCTCTATACCCGCGCCATGATGTTCTTGAAGCGCGCCGGCACTACGATCTTCTCGATGATGGTGCTGATCTGGTTCCTCGCTTCGTTCCCGCGGTCGCCGGAGGGCGCGACCGAGCCGGTCATCGAGTTCAGCCTCGCGGCGATGCTCGGCCGCTGGATCGAGCCGATCCTGGCGCCGGTCGGCTTCAACTGGCAGATCAGCGTCGCGCTCATCCCCGGTATGGCCGCGCGGGAGGTGGCCGTGGCTTCGCTCGGCACGGTCTATGCGATCGAGGGCGGCAAGGAGGCGGCCGAGCAGATCGGCCAGATGCTCGCGAGCAAATGGAGCCTCGTCACCGCTCTGTCGCTGCTGGTCTGGTACATCTTCGCGCCGCAGCGCGCCTCCACGCTCGCCGTGATCGAGCGCGAGACCGGAAGCTGGCGCTGGATGTTCGTCACCTTCGCCTACATGCTGGTGTTGGCCTATGTCGCAGCCTTCATCACCTACAATGTCGCCGTCGCCTTGGGGGCGGGCTGAGGCCTTCGCCCGCTGAAGCGGGTCGCTTGGCTCTCGCGCGCCCCTTCGGGGCGGCCTATCCTGCGGGGGTCATCAGATTCGCCCGGGAACTGCTTCAGCGATGAACCCTCTCAATCTGCCGCGTCCTGCCTGGATGACGGAGGAGCTTGTCCTCCTTGAGGATCAGGCCGACCGTTTCCTGAAGTCCGAATTCACGCCGCATGTCGACAAATGGCACGAAGACAAGATCCTGCCGCGCGAGGTCTGGACCAAGGCCGGGCAGGCGGGCCTGCTTTGCGCCATGATTCCCGAGGAATACGGCGGCGCGGGCGGCACGTTCGCCCATGAGACCGTCATTAACCGCGCCTATAGTTTGGCCGGCATGGACGCATTCGGCGCGCCGCTGCACTCCGGGATCGTCGCGCCCTACATCCTGCGTTTCGGCACCGAGGAGCAGAAGAAGCGCTGGCTGCCCAAGCTCGCCTCTGGCGAGATGGTCGGCGCCATCGCCATGAGCGAGCCCGGCGCGGGCTCCGATCTGCAGAACATCCGGACCACGGCGGTGAGGAAGGGCAACCGCTACCTGCTCAACGGCTCGAAAACCTTCATCACCAACGGCCAGCACGCCGACCTGATCGTCGTCGTCGCCAAGACCGACCCGAAGGAGCGCGCCAAGGGCGTTTCGCTGATGGTGGTGGAAGCCGCCGATGCGCCCGGCTTCCGCCGCGGCCGCAAGCTCAAGAAGCTCGGCCTCGATTCCGCCGACACCTCGGAGCTGTTCTTCGAGGACGTTTCCTTGCCGGCCGAAAACCTGCTCGGCCTGGAAGAGGGTCAGGGCTTCGTCCAACTCATGAAGGAACTGCCGCAGGAGCGGATGATCGTGGCCTATCATGCGGTCGCCATGATGGAGCGCGCGGTCGCGCTCACCGTCGATTACGTCAAGCAGCGCCAGGCCTTCGGCAAGAAGATCATCGAATTCCAGAACACCCAGTTTGAGCTTGCCGCCTGCAAGACAGAGGCGACCGTGGCCAAGGTGTTCTGCGACGAATGCATCGCACGCTCGCTGAAAGGCGAGCTCGACAACGCCACCGCCGCGATGGCGAAGTACTGGAGCACGGACGCGCTCGCCAAGGTCGCGGACCGCTGCCTGCAATTGTTCGGCGGCTATGGCTTTATGGACGAATATCCGATCTCGCGCATCTACCGCGACGCCCGCGTGATGCGCATTTATGCCGGGACGAACGAAATCATGAAGCTGTTGATCGCCCGCAGTCTGTAACGGAGCGCGCAGGAGAAACGCAATGACCGATGCCTTCATCTACGATGCCGTCCGCACCCCGCGCGGCCGCGGCAAGGCCGACGGCTCGCTGCACGAGGTGACGGCGCTCAATCTCGCAAGCCAGGCGCTCGGCGCGATCAAGGACCGCAGCGAACTCGACCCCGTGCTGGTCGACGACGTGGTGCTGGGCTGCGTCGATCCGGTCGGCGAAGCAGGCGGCGACATCGCCCGGGTCGCGGCCATCATGGCGGGCTACGGCGACGGCGTGCCGGGCGTGCAGATCAACCGCTTCTGCGCTTCCGGGCTCGACGCGGTCAACTTCGCCGCGGCCGAGATCATGTCTGGCCAGCACGACATGACGATCGGCGGCGGCGTCGAATCCATGAGCCGCGTCGGCATCGGCGCGTCCGGCGGAGCCTGGCCGGTCGACCCGTCGATCGCGCTGAAGTCCTATTTCGTGCCGCAGGGCATTTCCGCCGATCTGATCGCCACCAAGTACGGCTTCTCGCGCGACGACGTCGATGCCTATGCGGTCGAGAGCCAGAAGCGTGCGGCGAAGTCCTGGGAGGACGGCCGCTTCAGGAACTCGGTCATCAAGATCAAGGACGTGAACGGGCTCACGCTGCTCGACCGTGACGAGCACATGCGGCCGACCACGACCATGCAGACGCTGGCGCAGCTCAACCCGTCGTTCGTGCAGATGGGCGACATGGCGGGCTTCGATGCGGTCGCGATCCAGCGCTATCCGGAGATCGAGGCGATCAACCACGTTCACACGCCGGGTAATTCCTCCGGCATCGTCGACGGCGCCGCCGCCGTCCTGATCGGCAACAAGAACGCCGGCAGCGCGGCGGGGCTGAAGCCTCGCGCCAGGATCCGGCAGTTCGCCAACATCGGCTCCGAACCCTCGATCATGCTGACCGGCCCGGTGCCGGTGACCGAGAAGGTGCTCAAGCGGGCCGGGATGACAACCAAGGATATTGACCTTTACGAGCTCAACGAGGCCTTCGCCTCGGTGGTGCTGCGCTACATGCAGGCGCTCGACATCGATCACGACAAGATCAACGTCAACGGCGGCGCCATCGCCATGGGTCATCCGCTCGGCGCCACCGGGGCGATGATCCTCGGCACGGTGCTGGACGAGCTGGAACGGCGCAATCTGTCGACCGCGCTGGTGACCTTGTGCATCGGCATCGGCATGGGCACCGCAACGATCATCGAGAGGGTCTGAGCGCGATGCCCAAGATCGATACCGCCAGAATTCCCGTCGATACGATCAACAATTATCCCGACCCGTTCTGGCAGCCGATCGCCGGCCGCGAGCGCAAGCGTCTTGGCAATGCCGTGGGCCTGAGCCAGTTCGGCATCAATCTCACCACGCTCAAGCCCGGCGCGTGGTCGTCGCAGCGCCACTGGCATCGCAACGAGGACGAGTTCATCTACGTGATCGAGGGCGAGATCGTGCTGTGCGAGGATCACAGCGAGGTCGTGCTCAAGCCGGGCGACGCCGCGGGCTTCAGGGCGAACAGCGGCAACGGCCATTGCCTGATCAACCGCACGCAAAAGAATGCCGTCTACATCGAGGTCGGCACGCGGACGGTCAACGAAACCGTGGTCTATTCCGATATCGACATGCGGCTCGAGCGCGACAAGAGCGGCGGGCGCTACCTGCGCAAGAACGGCAACCCCTATCCGCAGCGAAAGGCGTGACCCCGATGCCGAAGATCGACCGCTCCCAAATTCCGTTCACCGACAACGCCTCCTATCCGAAGGAATTCGCGTCCGTGATTGCCGGCCGCGAGAAGCAGAAGCTCGGCGATGCGGTGGGCCTCACCCACTTTGGCGTCAACATCGCGCGCATCAAGGCGAATTCGAAATCGGCGCTGCGCCACTGGCACGAGAGCGAGGACGAGTTCATCTACATGCTCGAAGGCGACTCGTTCTGCATGAGGACGGCGGCTAGACCGTGCTCAAGCCCGGCGACGCTGCCGGCTGGCGCGCCAACGGCGGCATCGGTCACTGCCTGATCAACCGCACTGGCAAGGACGCGCTTTATCTCGAAGTCGGCACTTGCTCGAAGGACGAGCGCGTGCACTATCCCGACGTCGATTTCCGCATGGAGCGCGACGACAAGGGCCGACGCTGGATGCGCAAGTCCGGCTAACCGATCAAGGAGTGAGCGCCATGACCGTCAATATGGCCGACAATTTCAAGCTCGACGTCGATGCCGACGGCATCGCGCTCGTCACCTGGGACATGCCCGGCCGCTCGATGAACGTCATCGATCTCGCCGTGATCGCCGAACTGTCGGCGATCGTGGAGAAGATCGCGGGCGACGCCGCGATCAAGGGCGCGGTCGTCACTTCCGGCAAGGAGACGTTCTGCGCCGGCGCCGACCTCGCGCTTCTGGAAACGATGACGCGCACGTTCAAGGACATGGTCGCGAGCAAGGGCGAGGAGGCCGCCGCCACCGTGCTGCTGGCCGAGAGCCGCAAGCTCTCGCAGCTCTACCGGCGCATCGAGACCTGCGGCAAGCCGTTCGTCGCCGCGATCAACGGCACGGCGCTGGGCGGCGGCTTCGAGCTTTGCCTCGCCTGCCACCAGCGCATCGCCGCCGACAACGACAAGACCCGCCTGGGCGTCCCCGAGGTCAAGATTGGCCTGTTCCCCGGCGCCGGCGGCACCCAGCGCGTGGCCCGCATGCTGGCGCCGGGCGATGCGCTGCAATTCCTGCTCAAGGGCGATCAGCTCAGGCTCAACCGCGCCAAGACGATGAAGCTCGTCGATGCGGTCGTGCCGGCCGCCGATCTCGTCAAGACGGCGAAGGATTGGGCCAAGGCCAATGGCAAGGCCAAGGCGCCGTGGGACACCGACGGCTTCCGCCTGCCGGGCGGGCAGGTCTATTCGCGGGCCGGGATGATGACGTTCCCGCCGGCCAATGCGATCTACCGGCGAGAAACATTCGATAATTACCCTGCCGCCCGCGCGATCATGCAGGTGGTGTACGAGGGCCTGCAGCTGCCGATGGATCGAGCGCTCACCGTGGAGTCGCGCCACTTCAGCAAGATCCTGCGCTCGCCAGAAGCGGCGGCGATGATCCGCTCGCTGTTCGTCTCGCTGCAGGATCTCAGCAAGGGTGCGCGGCGGCCGGCGAACGTGCCGCAGGTGCGGATCGGGAAGGTCGGCATCCTCGGCGCGGGCTTCATGGGCGCCGGCATCGCCTCGGTCAGCGCCCAGGCCGGCATCGATGTCGTGCTGATCGACCGTGACCAGGAGAGCGCCGACAAGGGCAAGGCGCATGTCTACAAGGGCCTCACCAACCAGGTCAACAAGGGCCGTGCCACCGCGGCGCAGCGCGACGCCGTGCTCGCTCGCATTACCGCGACCGCCGACTACGGCGCGCTCGCCGGCGTCGATCTCATCGTCGAGGCGGTGTTCGAGGACCGCAAGGTGAAGGCCGAAGCCACCGCCAAGGCGCAGGCGGTGATGCCGAACGTCATCTTCGGCTCCAACACCTCGACCTTGCCGATCAGTTCGCTCGCCGAGGGCGCCAGGGACCCGGCGAAGTTCATCGGCATTCACTTCTTCTCGCCGGTCGAGCGCATGATGCTGGTCGAGATCATCATGGGCAAGCAAACCGGCGACGCGGCGCTGGCGCTGGCGCTCGATTTCGTCCGCACCATCCGCAAGACCCCGATCGTGGTCAACGACTCGCGCGGCTTCTACACCTCGCGCGTGGTCAGCACTTATCTCCGCGAAGGCCATCTAATGCTGGCCGAAGGCGTTCCCGCCGCGATGATCGAGAACGTCGGCCGCATGGCCGGCATGCCGGTTGGCCCGCTTTCGCTCAACGACGAGGTGGCGGTGGACCTCGCCTGGAAGATCGTCAAGGCGACCGAAGACGATCTCGGCGAGGCGGCCATCGACCGGCGGCAGAAGGGGATTCTGGCCTCGATGGTGGTGGAGCACCAGCGGCTGGGGCGCAAGAACGGCAAGGGATTCTACGATTATCCGGCAAAGGGGCCGAAGAAGCTGTGGCCGGGGCTCGCCGATATGCAGCCGATCAAGCTCAACCCCGACAAGATCGATGTGCAGGAGATCAAGGACCGCTTTCTCGCGATGCAGGCGCTGGAGACCGCGCGCTGCTTCGAGGAGGGCGTGCTCACCGACGTGCGCGAGGCCGACGTCGGCTCGATCCTGGGCTTCGGCTTCGCGCCGTTCTCCGGCGGCACCTTGTCCTACATCGACATGATGGGCGTGAAACGCTTTGTCGAACTGTGCCAGCGCCTAGAAAAGAAGCACGGTGCGCGCTTTGCCCCCGCCAAGCTCCTGCTCGACATGGCGCAGAAGGGCGAGAGCTTCTACGGCCGCTTCGCGCCCGGAAAGAAGGCCGCGTGATGCGAAGCGCGATCCCGTTCGTCCTGGCGGCCGTCGCCGCGTTGCTCGCGGCGGCGCCGGCCCTATCGTTCGCGCAGGATTACGCCGCGATCGTCGCCGCGCCCGACCGCAGCGACGCCGACCGCCAGACCGACCGGCGCCGCGATCCAGAGAAGCTCTTGGCGTTCACCGGCGTGCGCGAGGGCATGCATGTACTCGATATGGGCGCCGGCGGCGGCTACAGCACCGAGCTGATGGCGCGCGCGGCCGGCGAGGGCGGCAGGGTCTATGCCCAGGATGCCGCCGAGGGCAGCGCTCGCGCCAAGGAACGGTTCGAGGCGCGCATCAAGATGCCGGCGATGAAGAACGTCGTCGCGCTTACCCGCGATTTCGACGATCCGCTGCCGGCCGAGGTGAGCGATCTCGATCTCATCACGTTTTTCTTCTTTTATCACGACACCACCTACATGGCGGTCGATCGCGCGGCGATGAACAAGAAGCTGTTCGCCGCGCTGAAGCCCGGGGCGTTCCTGGTGATCGCCGACCATTCGGCCAAGCCCGGCGCGGGCACGTCGGTGGGCAAGACCCTGCACCGGATCGAGGAGAGCGTACTCAGGGGCGAGATCGAGGCCGCTGGCTTCAAGCTCGCCGCCGAGGCCGATTTCCTGCGCCATCCGGAGGACCCGCGCGACGAGCCGATTTTCCGGTCCAAGACCCCGGTGGACGAGTTCGTGCTGAAATTCCAGAAGCCGCGCTGACCGTCCCGGGCGGCCCCCTGTCAACATTGCCCTTTCGCCCCGCCCGTGATTAAGGTCGCGACCTTTTTTCGCCGGAACCCCGTATGGCTCGCGACCAAGTCGACATGACGCCGATCGAATCGCGCGACGAGTTGGTCGCGTGGTTTGAGGCGGGCTGCAAGCCGAAGGCGAAATTCCGCGTCGGCACTGAGCATGAGAAGTTCGCCTTTGCCGTGAACGGCCACGGGCCGGTGCCCTACGGCGGTCCGCGCGGCATCCGGGCGCTGCTCGACGGCATGCAGCATCTGCTCGGCTGGGAGCCGATCATGGAGGGTGAGAACATCATCGGGCTCGCCGATGTGACCGGCGGCGGCGCGATCTCGCTTGAGCCCGGCGGCCAGTTCGAATTATCCGGCGCGCCGGTCGAGACCATCCACCAGACCTGCAACGAGCTGATGGCGCATCTGGCGCAGGTGCGCGAGGTGGCAAAGCCGCTCGGCATCGGCTTCCTCGGCCTCGGCATGACGCCGAACTGGAACCGCGCCGACATCCCGCAGATGCCGAAGGGCCGCTACAAGATCATGACGGCCTATATGCCGAAGGTGGGCACGCTCGGCCTCGACATGATGTACCGCACCTGCACAGTGCAATCGAACCACGACTTCTCCTCCGAATCCGACATGGTGAAAAAGCTTCGGGTCGCGCTGGCGCTGCAGCCGGTCGGCACCGCGCTGTTCGCCAACTCGCCGCTCACGCAAGGTAAGCCCAACGGCTTCGTGTCGTTCCGCTCCGAGATCTGGCGCGATACCGATAATGCGCGCTCTGGCATGCTGCCCTGGGCGTTCGAGCCTGGCATGGGCTTCGAGCGCTACGCCGATTACGCACTCGACGTGCCGATGTATTTCATCAAGCGCGGCGACAGCTACATCGACGTCTCCGGAAAATCGTTTCGCGATCATCTCGCGGGCAAGCTCATTCCCGGCGACCGCGCAACGATTTCGGACTGGGTGAATCACGTCTCGACCATCTTCCCCGAGGTGCGGCTCAAGCGCTACATCGAGATGCGCGGCTCCGATGGCGGCCCCTGGCGCCGCCTGCCGTCGTTGCCGGCGTTCTGGGTGGGCCTCATCTACGACGATGCCAATCTCGACGCCTGCTGGGAGGTCGTGAAGGACTGGACCGCCGAGGAACGCCAGAAATTGCGCGACGACGTGCCGCGCCTCGGCTTTAGGGCGCTCATTCGCAATCAGTACACCCTCGATCTGGCTGTGGTACTGCTGCGGCTCGCCGAGAAGGGGCTCGCGCGCCGCAACAAGCTCGATCGCAACGGCCACGACGAGACGCGGTATCTCCGGCCGCTCCAGGAGGTCGTGGCGCGTGGCATCACGCCCGCGGAGGAGCTTCTGGAAAAATTCCACGGACCGTGGAAGGGTTCGGTCGAGCCGATCTTCGACGAATACGCGTACTGATCAATTAGGCTTCGCACTGAATTGGTGTTCGTCATGGCCGGGCTTGGCCCGGCCATGACGATCGAATTGGCAATGCCTTGCTCCATGAATCGGGATGCCCGGCACAAGGCCGAGCATGACGCGGAGAGGTCGGTACATCGTTCAGCGCGTGGAGAAGAGCTACTCCGCCGCCCGAGCCGCTTCCGAAAGGTTGTCGAGCGAGGAGATGATGTGCTCGGCGAGCGCGTCGGCGAGCGACAGGCTCTCGTGCGGATTGCGGATCAGGCCGACGCGGCAGGCCGGCAGTTCGGGGAATCCATCTGCGGGGCTGAGCACGCGCATGCCGGGGCGCAGGCCTGATTCCGGGAATATCGAAACCGCGAGGCCCGACAGCACCGCGGCTGCCACCGCCCCGGCGTTGGCGCTGGTGTAGGCGATGTGATGCGGCCGCCCGATCGTCTCCAGGCATTCGATCGCCGCGCGCCGCCAGCCGCAGCTCGGCCGCCCGAGCGCAAGCGGCAGCGGTTCTTCCAGATGCGTCGAATGACGGTTCGACGTTACCCACAACAGCCGCTCGCGGCGGAACGCCTCCGACGCGCGCGACGAGCCGCAGTCGGTGATGATCGCAAGATCGAGTTCGTTTGCGTCGATCAGCTCCACCAGGTCGACCGACGGCTGGCACAGCACCGTGAGCTCGACGCCGGGATAGGCGCGCGAGAACCGTGCCATGATCTCCGGCAGATAGCGGTCGGCGTAGTCGTCGGGCAGGCCGAGCCGCACCCGGCCGCTCAGTTCCTTGTCGTCGAAGGCGGCGAGCGCATCGACGTTGAGCTTGATGATGCGCCGCGCGTAGTCGAGCAGCCGCTCGCCGTCCTCGGTGAGTTTGGAGGCGCGGCCGTCGCGCGCGAAGACCGGCTTGCCGAGCCGCTCCTCGAGCCGCTTCATCTGCATCGACACCGCGGACTGGGTCTTGTGTACGACCTCGGCGGCCTTGGTGAAGCTGCCGGTCTCCACGATCGCGATGAAGGTGCGCAGTTGGTCGACGTCGATCAGGGCGCTCATGGGGCCTCTCCTGAACCAGGATTCCTGCCGGTTTTGGGCCGGCTATCCATCACTATAAATGATTGATTATATTAAAAACATTCGTTCTACTTATCAATGGGGAGCCACTAATTATCCATGGTCCAGGGGAAATACGGGTGGGCATTTTGGGTGGCTCCGCAGCGATGCGGCGGCCCGAAAGGGTGTCCCTGCCGCATTTTCCGGACGAAATAGGAGCGTGTCATGCCTGCCATTTCCTCTCTATGCCATCTCGGGTGCGGCGCCTTTGGGCCGCGCGGTCTCCGGGCTTGCCGGCCTTGCGCGGCAAGGCCTCAAGCGGCTCGCCGGGGTGATCAAAAACCGTCACGAGGCGAGGCGCCTTGCCGAACTCGACGACCGCATGCTGGCTGACATCGGCTTGAACCGCAGCGACCTGCGCGACGCCTATGCCGTGGCGCCGTGGCGCGACCCGAGCGAAGTGCTGGCGCGCCGTGCCGCGGAGCGGCGCGGCAGCCGGCGGAGGCGGCAGGACGCGCGTTGCGTACCGATCACCACGGTCTCGAGCGAATTGTTCGGGACGCCGCCGATCCCCTGCTACCCGTCGGCCGACCGTTCGGCGCGCTATCTGGTCTGAACAGGGTTTCGTCTCGTTGTGTTTCAGTCTTGGCCGATCCTCCCATCGGCCACCGTCCGGAACGGCGGTCTCCCCTCCGCTCTCCGGATGCTGCGCCCGCCGCCCCCCGGCGGGCGCATTCTTTTCTATCAGCCGCTTGCCGGCTGCGGGCAAAACCGGTCCCCCTTTTTGGGATCATGCTTTAACATGCGGCGATGCATCGATCGGACCGCAGCGGCACTGATGCGATTGTTGGCCGCGGGCCTGTGCGGGCTTGCGCTCTTTGCCCTCGCGACCGGCCCCGCTCGCGCGCAGACCGGCTTCGACCGGCCGGGCGGCGACTATGCGCGCTTCACGGTGCCGTCCGGCGATCCCGCCGTGTGTTCGGCGCGCTGTGACCGCGACGGCCGCTGCCGGGCGTGGACCTTTTCCTATCCGGGCACCGCCGCGCTCGGCGGCAGTAACCTCGCCACATGCTAGCTGAAGAACCAGGTGAAGCCGCTCGTCGAAAACCGGTGCTGCGCGTCCGGCGTCAAGGGCGCGGCGCTGGTCGAGATGCGTTCGGGTCCGGTCGAGAATTCGATCGACCGCTATGGCGGCGACTATCGCAACTTCGAGATTCCGGCCAACCAGGATGTTGCGGCCTGCGTGCAGGCCTGCGAAGGCGAGAACCGCTGCCGCGCGTGGTCCTATGTGTGTCCGGGATACGGTTCGCCTTCGGCGCGGTGCTATCTCAAGGATAGGAACACGGCGCCGCGGCGGCGGCCGTGCTGCATGTCGGGCGTTGTCAGGTAATCAGCCTGTCCCGCCGACCGTGATCCGCTCCATCAGCAGCGTCGGTTGGCCGACGCCGACCGGCACGCCCTGGCCGTTCTTGCCGCAGGTGCCGACGCCGGTGTCGAGCTTGAGGTCGTTGCCGACCATCATCACCCGCTTGAGATCGGTCGGCCCGTTGCCGATCAGCATGGCGCCCTTCAGCGGCGCGCCGAGCTTGCCGTTCTCGACCTTGTAGGCCTCGGTGACGTTGAACACATACTTGCCCGAGGTGATGTCGACCTGCCCGCCGCCGAGGTTGACGCAGTACACGCCGTTCTTCACCGAGGCGATGATCTCTGCCGGATCGCGGTCGCCCGCGGTCATGTAGGTGTTGGTCATCCGCGGCATCGGCACATGCGCGTGGCTCTCGCGCCGGCCGTTGCCAGTGGGCTTCATGTTCATCAGCCGCGCGTTTTGGCGGTCCTGCATGTAGCCGACGAGAATGCCGTCCTCGATCAGCACGGTGCGGTTGGTCGTCGTGCCCTCGTCGTCGATCGACAGCGAGCCGCGCCGGCTCTGGATCGTGCCGTCGTCGACGACGGTGACGCCCTTGGCCGCCACCTGCTGGCCCATCAGGCCGGCAAAGGCGGACGTCTTCTTGCGGTTGAAGTCGCCTTCGAGGCCGTGGCCGACCGCCTCATGCAGCATGACGCCGGGCCAGCCTGCGCCGAGCACCACATTCATCTCGCCGGCCGGCGCCGGTATCGATTCCAGGTTGAGCAGCGCCATGCGCACCGCCTCGTCGGCGGCGTGCTCCCAGGTTTTGGCACTGATGAAATTCTGATAGCCCTCGCGGCCGCCGTAGCCGTAGGAGCCGGATTCCTGCCGGTCGCCGGACGCCGCCACCACCGACACGTTCACGCGCACCAGCGGGCGGATGTCGCGGTAGGTCTGGCCGTCGGGCCGCACGATCTCGACCACCTGCCAGGACGCGCCGAGACTCGCGGTGACTTGGCGGACGCGCTGGTCCTTCGCGCGCGCATAGGCATCGATGGTTTCCAAGAGCTTCACCTTGGCGTCGAAGCCGGGCGCTTCGAGCGGATTGTCGTCGGAATAGAGCTTCACGTTGGTGCGGCCCGGCGCCTCGGCGTATTTGCCGGAATGGCCGCCCTTTACGGCGCGCACCGCGTCCGCCGCGCGCGAAATCGCCGCTTCCGAAACATCGGAGGCATGCGCATAGCCCACCGCCTCGTCCTTCACCGCGCGCATCCCAAAGCCCTGATTGGTGTCATAGGTCGCCTGCTTCAGCCGGCCATTGTCGAACACCAGCATCTCGGACTGCTTGTATTCGAGGAACAGCTCGCCATCGTCGGCGCCCTCGAGCCCGCGGTCGATCAGCTTGCCGACGCGGACCTTGTCCAGGCCGGCGCGGTCGAGGAGGGGGGCGTTCGGATTCATGGCGTTCTCCAGTGGCACGCCATCTTAGATAGGAAGGCGACCGCGGTCCGCACAGATCACGGTTTTACGCCGAAAACTTGACCCTCCCGGCGCCGGCCGGGCAATGGCGGAGCCTGGCGGCCCGCTCATCGTTCCGTTGCGAGCGTGAGACGAGCAGCGCGCCGTTGCGGCGGCGCGCTCTCCGTCTTCAGCAGCTCGATGCCCGGTACCAGGTCCAGCCGTACGGGATGTAGGCTGTGTGGCAGCCGCCATATCCGTAGCCGTAGCCGTAGCCGCCGTAGTAGCCGGCGTCCGTGTATCCGGCGTCGTAGTAGCCAGCGTCAACGTAGGCCGGCTCGGCATAGCCCGGATCGACGTAGCCCACGCTGCGATACGCCGGCTCGCCGTAGTAGGCTGTCCGATAGCCGCCGTAGTAGGCGCGGCGGCTGTAATAGCTGCGACCGCCGTAGTAGCCGGTGCGGATCACACGGCTGCGATAGCCACGGTAATGGCCACCCCGGTGATATCCGTCCCGGTAGTATCCGGCTTCGGCGGATGTAGATCCGCCCACGCCGACCGTCAGCAACAGCGCAGCACAAAGCACATACGCCGCTGTCATTATGCGCATCATGGGAAGCTCTCCGCATGTACGCCGCATCTGGTAGGGCTTTACTCGACTGTGTTTCTGTTAACCATATATGTCTATGGAATTTATAGTCTTTTGACGCTAGTGGAGTCCCGAAAAGGGACAGGTTTTCAGGCGATCTTCGGTCGTCAACGACGGCGCGGCGCACCGGATGCCACCGCCGCAACGCTAGGAAAACTGGACTAAAACCGAGCCGATCGGCTCCAACGTGAAATTGACGCCGCGTTCGCCCGGCTCCAGCAGCATCGGCACCGTCAGGGACCCGCAGATGATGAATTGCCCCGCGCGAAGCCCGCCGCCGGCCGCCGCGGCGACGTCCGCGACGTGGCGGACGATGTTGACCACCTCGCCGATGTTGGTTTCCAGATCGGCGGGGACGGGGACATCCTGGCCGCTGCGGGTGACGCGGCCCTTGAGCCCGTTGAGGCGGGCGCCGGCGCGCATGATGTCGCGCGGTCCCAGGATCACGTGACGCTGGAAAATATCGCCGGACAGCACGGCCTGCACGTCGTCCATCGGGCAGTCGATATCGGCAAGCTCGATGGCGGGGCCGAGCGCGGCGATGGACTTGCGGACCTCCTCGCGGCTTGCGCCGGCGGGCAGGTCGCGGCCGATATAGGCGGCGATCTCTGCTTCGGCGGCCGGTTTCTGCCAGCCGGCGAGCGACACATCCGCGCCTGATTCCATTAGCGCGCGGTCGAGCAGGAAGCCGACGAGCGGCGCGGTAAGCCGGAGGTTGGTCTGCGCGGTGGGGGCGCCGAACCCGACCTTCCAGCCGATCTGCTTCGCGCCGCCGTCGAGCAGGCGCGCCCGCAGTTCCATCTGCGCGCGCATGCCGTTGCCGATGCGCGGGTCGTTGAGCGTGTCGCTCATGAATGGCCTTCGGGCGGGTTCTCGTAGCCCGACGCGTCGATCGAACCCGCGCCCATCCAGCCCCAGACCAGCACCACGTCCTCGCTCGACGTGTTGTTGAAGCCATGCCAGACGCCGCGCGGCGAATAGACCACGTCGCCTTCGACCGAAGGCTCTAGCCCCTTGTCGGTGATGATGTGGCCTTGGCCCTTGAGCACGATGAAGAACTCGTCGCAGTTGCGATGCAGATGCCGCTCGTGGCTCGCGCCCGGCTTGAGCACGGTCCAGCCGACGACGTGATCGGCGCCAGCCGATTTCTTGTCAATCAGGAACTGCACCTGCATGTCGATCCAGCCGTCGTCGCGCTTGAGGCCTTCGACCCTCGGCACGTTCTTCATGTTGGTGCGGAACATCTTGGCGCCGAGCGCCGCCGATGTGATTCCGGTCGCGGCTTTTACGGCCTTGGCCAGGGCTGCTCCGATCTTTTCACCGGTGTTTGTCACGATTGTCCTCCAGAATCCTGTCCACCAAGCCGGCGATAGACTTGGTGCGCTACGACGAAATCATTGTGGTCGATGCCGAGCCCGCGGCAGGCGTTCATCATCTCGTTGGCGGCGGCGGCGAGCGGCGTCGGGCTGCCGAGCTGGCGGCCGAGATTGAGCGCCAGCAGCATGTCCTTTTGCTGCAGCGTGACGTCGGCGAGCGGCACCTCGGGCATCTTGCCTTCCAGGATGAATGGCCCGCGATAGCCCAGCACCGGCGACGCTGCGACGCTCTTGAGGATGGCGTCCACCGCGGCCTCGCGGCTGACCCCGCCCTTCTCGGCGAGCGCGACCGCTTCGCCGAAGCAGATGATCTCGACCATGAGCAGCAGATTGACCGCGATCTTCATCTGGCAGGCGAGCCCGTTGCCGCCGATGCGCGTGACCTTCGGCCCGATCGCCAGCAGCACCGGCTTCGCTCGCTCGAAGGCCGCCTCGTCGCCGCCGATCATGACCGAGGCATGGCCGGCCTTGACCGTGACTGGGCTTCCCGAGAGCGGGCCGTCCAGCATGATCGACCCGGCCTTGGCGAATTGCCCGGCGACCGCCCGGCTCGCGTCCGGCTCGATCGTGCTCATGTCGATGTAGATGCCGCCTTTGCGCAGGCCGGACACAATGCCATCAGGTCCGAGCGCCACCGCCTTGACCGCCGCGGAATCCGTGACGATGGAGAAAACGATCTCGGAGGCCGCCGCCACCGCCCGCGGCGTGGCGGCGAAGGCCATGCCGGCGGCGATCAGCGGGTCGGCCTTGTCCCGCGACCGATTCCAGCCGGTCACCTTATGCCCGGCCGCCATCAGCCGCGGCACGATCAACGCGCCCATGGCGCCCAGGCCGACAAATCCGAGATTCACGCGCGACCCCTCCACGACGTCATGGCCGGGCTTGTCCCGGCCATCCACGCCTTCCTGGTTTCTTTCGCCCGCAAGTAAGCAAGACGTGGATGCCCGGCACAAGGCCGGGCATGGCGTGGAAAGCGCGGCACACCAATCTCACGGCAGCTTGTCAAAGCCCTCGCCGAAGCCCTTGAGGCTGATCGGGAAGCCGATGCCCTCTTCCGGCGTCAGGAAGATGATGAAGGTGGCCGATTGGCCGGTCCGCAGCTTGCCGATCAGGTTGTCGTCCATCACCACCTCGGCGACGCAGCCGTTGGGCACGCAGCGCATGAAGCCGGCTCGGCCCAGTTCGGCATTGTCGACCTTGAGTCCCAGCCCGGAGGGCAGCAGGACGCCCGGCGGGGCGATCACCCGAATGATCCGCGACTTCTTGTCCGCGGTCTTCACGACGATGACGGTCAGACCGATGTTGGGCCGGTCGTCCGCCGTGACGCTTTGTATCAGCGCGCACTGCTCGGCCTGGGCGCCCGGAGGCGTGTCGCAGCGGATCTGCCAGTCGCTGTGGACGGAGCGAACCGTGCCTTGGGCGTGGGCGAACCCTGGAAGAAAAAGCGCCACGGATACGACCGCAATTGTGGCGGCGAGGAATTTGCCCATCATCCCGTTCCCGACGGCTCCGAATCCAGGCGGATGCGTGCGAATCGCAGCCCCTTGGATACCACTGTGCCGCCCGTATGAGCTACCGCCGCCTCGCTGTCTCAACAGTGCAAATGGGCGTTTTTGCAGCCGTATCGCGTTCGGCTGTCGCGTTCCGGTCGTGGACCGGCAATATATGCAAAATATCCCGAATTGTCGCATTGGACGAGCGCCTATGCACATTGCGACCGCACGGGAATTATGGTTTGAGAAGCTTGGGAATTCCCCTCCCGCCGCACCGTCTGCCGAGAAGCGCGGCCCCTGTCGGGCGCGCCTGATCGGCGGCAGGTTTGATCTCTAGCGACGCCCCCGGTGCGGCCAGGATGCGTCACGATCGATTTCGTCGAAGGAGCAATGACGACGATGCTTGTGCTTAAGCGGTGGGCCGCTCTGGCGGCTGCGGTGCCGCCGGGACTGCTGACGGGCAGCGCGGCTCTGGCCGGCTCCGGCCAGCCATCTCCCTGGCAGATGGGATTCCAGCAGGCGGCGACGCCGGTCATGGAAAACATCGTCTGGTTCCACGACTTCCTGCTGTACCTGATCATAATCATCACGCTGTTCGTGCTGGCGCTGCTCGCGATCGTCGTCGTGCGCTTCAACGCGAAAGCCAATCCCAACCCGTCGCGGACCACCCACAACACGCTGCTCGAGGTGATGTGGACCGTGGTGCCGGTGGTCATCCTGGTGGCGATCGCGGTGCCGTCGTTCAAGCTCCTGTTCCTGCAGCTGACCATTCCGCCCGCCGACGTGACGGTGAAGGCTACCGGCAAGCAGTGGTACTGGAGCTACGCCTATCCGGACGCCAAGTTCGAGTACGACTCGATCATGCTCAAGGACAACGAGCGCAAGGCCGACCAGCCGCGCCTGCTCGCGGTCGACAACGAGCTGGTGGTGCCGGTCAACAAGGTGATCCGCGTCCAGGTCATCGGCGCCGAGGTGATCCACGCCTTCTCCGTGCCGTCGTTCGGCATCAAGATCGACGCCGTTCCCGGGCGGCTGAACGAGACCTGGTTCAAGGCCAGCCGCGAGGGCATGTACTACGGGCAATGCTCCGAGCTGTGCGGTCGCGATCACGCCTATATGCCGATCGCGGTGCGGGTGGTGGACGATCGCGACTACGCCGCCTGGCTGGATCAGGCGAAAAAGAAATACGCCACCGATGACAGCCGGCCGGCAACGAACCTCGTTGCTGCCAAATAAGGCAGTGGACGGAAGCAATCAGCGGGCGATAACGACAGTGTCGAGGAACTGATAATGGCTACGACGGCTCACGGCGCACACGACGACCACGCGGCACACGAGCATCACACCCCGACCGGGTGGCGCCGCTTCGTCTATTCGACCAACCACAAGGACATCGGCACGATGTACCTGGTGTTCGCCATGGTCGCCGGCGTGATCGGCGGGTTCATGTCGATCGCCATCCGCATGGAGCTGCAGTTCCCCGGGATGCAGGTGTTCCACGACAGCCATCAATTCAACGTGTTCACCACGGCGCACGGGCTGATCATGATCTTCTTCATGGTCATGCCGGCGCTGATCGGCGGCTTCGGCAACTGGATCGTGCCGCTGATGATCGGCGCGCCGGACATGGCGTTCCCGCGCATGAACAACATCTCGTTCTGGCTGTTGCCGGCCTCGTTCGCATTGCTCCTGACCTCGGCCTTCGTCGAGGGCGAGCCGGGCGCGCCCGGCGTCGGCGCCGGCTGGACGATCTACGCGCCGCTCTCCACCTCGGGCCATCCGGGCCCGGCGGTCGACTTCGCCATCTTGTCGCTGCATCTCGCGGGCGCCTCGTCGATCCTCGGCGCGATCAACTTCATCACCACCATCTTCAACATGCGCGCGCCCGGCATGACCATGCACAAGATGCCGCTGTTCGTGTGGGCCGAGCTTGTGACCGTGTTCCTGCTGCTGTTGTCGATGCCGGTCCTCGCCGGCGCGATCACCATGCTGCTGACCGACAGGAACTTCGGCACCACCTTCTTCACCGCCAGCGGCGGCGGCGACCCGATCCTGTTCCAGCACCTGTTCTGGTTCTTCGGCCACCCCGAGGTCTACATCCTGATCCTGCCGGGCTTCGGCATCGTCAGCCAGATCGTGGCGACCTTCAGCCGCAAGCCCGTGTTCGGCTATCTCGGCATGGCCTACGCGATGGTCGCGATCGGCGGCATCGGCTTCGTGGTCTGGGCGCATCACATGTACACCGTCGGCATGTCGACCGGTGCGCAGGCCTATTTTATCGCCGCCACGATGGTGATCGCGGTGCCGACCGGCGTGAAGATCTTCTCCTGGATCGCCACGATGTGGGGCGGCTCGATCGAGTTCAAGACGCCGATGCTGTGGGCGGTGGGCCTGATCTTCCTGTTCACCGTCGGCGGCGTCACCGGCGTGGTGCTGGCCAACGCCGGCGTCGACCGCTCGCTGCAGGACACCTATTACGTGGTGGCGCACTTCCACTACGTGCTGTCGCTCGGCGCGGTGTTCGCGGTGTTTGCCGGCTGGTACTACTGGTTCCCCAAGATCACCGGCTATATGTACAACGAGTTCATCGGCAAGCTGCACTTCTGGACGACCTTCATAGGCGTCAACATCATATTCTTCCCGCAGCACTTCCTGGGCCTCGCCGGCATGCCGCGCCGCATCGCCGACTATCCGGATGCCTATGCCGGCTGGAACTACGTCTCCTCGCTGGGCTCCTATCTCTCGGCGCTGGGCCTCCTGGTGTTCTTCGTCGGCCTCGCGCAGGCCTTCATCCGCAAGGAGAAGGCGGCCGACAATCCCTGGGGCGCCGGCGCCACCACGCTGGAGTGGACGCTGTCGTCGCCGCCGCCGTTCCATCAGTTCAACGAGCTCCCGCGGATCAAATAATGTCGCTCGCGCGCGAAACCGCTGCTGGTACTGCTCCGCTGCGGAGTGAAATCGCCTACGCCGAGCCGAGCATGGCCGGCGCCAGCGACTATCTCGCGCTGATGAAGCCGCGGGTGATGTCGCTCGTCGTGTTCACGGCGCTTGCGGGCCTCGTTCTCGCGCCCGGCCACATGCATCCGGTGCTGGCGTTCTTCTCGCTGGTCTGCATCGCGGTCGGCGCCGGCGCCGCGGGCGTGCTCAACATGTGGTACGACGCCGACATCGACGCGGTGATGGCGCGCACCATGGACCGTCCGATCCCCGCCGGCCGCGTCAAGCCGGGCGAGGCGCTTGCCTTCGGCATGGTGCTCGCGGGCTTTTCCGTTGTGTTCCTCGGCCTGATGATCAACCTGCTCGCGGCGGGCCTGCTCGCCTTCACGATCTTCTTCTACGCCGTCGTCTATACGATGCTGCTCAAGCGCTGGACGCCGCAGAACATCGTTATCGGCGGGGCGGCGGGCGCGTTTCCGCCGATGATCGGCTGGGCGGCCGCGACCGGCGGCATCGGGCTCGAAGCGATCCTTCTCTTCCTCATCATCTTCTTCTGGACTCCGCCGCACTTCTGGGCGCTGTCGCTCTACAGCGTCGAGGAATACCGCCGGGCCCGCGTGCCGATGCTTCCGGTGGTTTCGGGCGTCGAGGAGACGCGCCGCCAGATCCTGCTCTACAGCGTTCTGCTGACGCCGATCGGCGCCTTGCCGTGGGCGCTTGGCACCGCCGGGCTGATCTATGGCGCGACCGCCATCGCCGGCGGCGCGCTGATGGTGGCGCTTGCCTTCCGGCTCTATCGCTCGCCCGGCAAGCGGGCCGCCAAGCAGATGTTCGGCTTCTCCATCGTCTATCTGTTCGTGCTGTTTGCCGTGCTGCAGGCCGAGCGCGTGCTCGGCCTGCAGCAGTTCGGCCTCCCGTTCGGACGTGTGTTTGCATGAGCCTCGCGATGGACCTGCAGCCTACCGAACCCGGCATTGTCCTGATCGCAGAGCAGAAGCGCCGCCGCCGCGGCCGCTCGATCGCCATCGCGCTCGCGCTCCTAGCCTTCGTCGTCCTGATCTTCGCCGTAAGCCTGGTCAAGGGACCGGGGGTGATGGTCCGCCCGTTGTGAACAGCATGACCGCTCAGCCCGCCACGCCACTCCGCCGCCGCGACATCGTCGTCGCCGTGAGTTGCGGCCTGTGCGTGGCCTTCATGGTGAGCGCGGCCTATGCCGCGGTGCCGCTCTACGACTGGTTCTGCCGCGCCACCGGCTTCAACGGCCGCACCCAGGTCGCCACCTCGGCGCCGTCCGGCGCTCTCGGCCGCGCCGTCACCGTGCGCTTCGACGCCAATGTCGGCCCGGGCCTGCCGTGGCGCTTCGAGCCCGAGCAGAACTCGATCGGGGTCAGGCTCGGCGAGGTCGTCACCGTCAACTATCGCGTCATCAACGAGACCGCGCGCCAGATCACCGCGACCGCGGCTTACAACGTCACCCCGCTCAACATCGGTGCCTTCTTCCAGAAGATCAACTGCTTCTGCTTCACCGAGCAGACGCTGAAGGCTGGCGAGAAGCGCGACATGCCGGTTGTCTTCTACGTCGATCCCGCGATGGCGAAGGACACCGACGGCGCCGACGTCAACACCATCACGCTGTCCTACACGTTCTATCCGCAACGCGAGCCCTCGCGGCCGTTCGCGGACGGAACGCCGCCGGGGCAGAACAAGGTTTACTAAACGGAGACTGAAATGGCCGACGCGCACGCCAAGCCGCACCACGATTACCACCTGGTCGATCCGAGCCCGTGGCCGGCGGTCGGCTCGATCTCGGCCTTTGTGATGGCGGTCGGCGCGATCACCTGGATGCACCACATGTTCGCGGCAGCCCCGCTCGTTTTTGGCGCAGGCGTGATCGGCGTGCTCTATACCTTCATCGCCTGGTGGCGGGACGTCATCAACGAGGCGGAGCACGGCGGCTACCACACCCGCGTGGTGCAGATTTCGCACCGCTACGGCATGATCCTGTTCATCGCCTCCGAGGTGATGTTCTTCGTCGCCTGGTTCTGGGCTTATTTCGACGTGGCCCTATTCCCCGCCGACGTGCACCAGGTGGCGCGCACCGAGCTGATCGGCGGCGTGTGGCCGCCGGCTCCGAGCGCGGATCACACCTCGTTCCGCGGCACCTTCGATCCCTGGCATCTGCCGCTGTTGAACACGCTGATCCTGCTCACCTCCGGCACCACCGTGACCTGGGCGCATCACGCGCTGCTGCACGGCGACCGCAAGGGGCTGATCAACGGTCTGTGGCTGACCGTCATCCTCGGCGCCGCCTTCACCTGCGTGCAGGCCTACGAGTATTACCACGCGGCCTTCACCTATTCCGGCCACATCTACGGCGCCACCTTCTTCATGGCGACCGGTTTTCACGGCGCGCATGTGCTGATCGGGACCACGTTCCTGATCGTATGCCTGGTCCGCGCCTACAAGGGCCACTTTACGCCGACGCATCACCTCGGCTTCGAGTTCTGTGCCTGGTACTGGCACTTCGTCGACGTGGTTTGGCTGTTCCTGTTTGCCTGCATCTATGTGTGGGGTGGCGGCACGCCGCTCGCTCACTGAGCAATATGGGCGCATCCTGAGGAGAGCGCTGAGGGTGGCGGTGTGCGGCCATGGTTCGAGACGCGGTCCTCCGGACCGCTCCTCACCATGAGGTCTGTGCTTGCAGACCGGCCCACATACTCAAACCTCATCCTGAGGAGCCCGCCGAAGGCGGGCGTCTCGAAGGATGGCCACGCATGACTGACGAAGCAAAGCTGCCGATTGCGAGGGGCCTCGCCTGCCGCTGTCCGCGTTGCGGCAATGGCCGGCTGCTGCAGGGCTTCCTCGACGTGCGGCCGCGCTGCGAGGCCTGCGGGCTGGACTACAAATTCGCCGATGCCGGCGACGGCCCGGCGATTTTCATCATCCTCATTGCCGGCTTCATCGTCGTGGCCAGCGCGCTCATCGTGGAATTCAAATATGAGCCGCCGCTCTGGGTGCACGCGCTGCTGTGGCTGCCGCTGATCCTGGCGACGACGCTGCTGCCGCTGCGCCCGATGAAGGGCCTGATGGTCGCCCTGCAATATCACCACCGCGCCGCCGAAGGCCGCACCGAGTCCAAACCGTGACGGCGGTGCGCGGGCGAGGGGGTCTGCTCCTCCCGGGGGCGCTTGCCTTCCTCGGCCTCCTGGTCCTGCTCGGGCTTGGCACCTGGCAGCTCGAAAGGAAGGCCTGGAAGGAAGGCTTGATCGCCACGCTCGATCGGCGTGCCGGCGCGGCCCCTGCCGAATTGCCGCAGCCCTCCGCCTGGGCCGCGCTCACGCCGGACACATCGGAATTCACCCGCGTCCGGCTGCGCGTGGAATTTCTCGGCGCTGGCGACGCGCTGGTCTACTCCGGCGGCTCCGCGCTCCGCGATGATGCCAAGGGCGCGGGCTATTTCGTGTTCGGCGCGGCGCGGCTGCCCGGTGGGCAGCAGGTCGTGGTCAATCGCGGATTCACCTCGAGTCGTTCATACCCCGCGGCCTCCGGCCCGCAGGACATCATCGGCTCGATCCGCTGGCCGGAAGCGCCGTCCTTGTTCGTTTCCGACCATGACGCGGCGGGCGATATCTGGATGGTGCGCGATCCGGTGGCGATGGCGAGGCGGAAGGGCTGGGGTGCGGTCGCGCCGTTCTACATCGAGCAGGAGGCGCCGGTGCCGCCCGGAGGCCTGCCGCATCCCGCTCCGCTCAAGGTCCAACTGCGCAACGATCACCTGCAATACGCCATCACCTGGTTCGGGCTCGCCGCCGTGCTGGTGGCGATGTGCGCGATCTTCGCGGTCAAGCGCCGGCGCGAAGAGCCGGCGGCGAAATAGCCTATTTAGGCCCATCGAGGCAGATGCCAATAGCCTGATTTCACTTTTGCTTTTGGAGCAACAGCAGACAACGGCGGACTTTTGTCCGCGATGGCTCGGCAGCGAATGACCCGACTCGGACATCGGCCCGTATCTCATGTTGCAGCAGCGAAGTGAGTTTTTGCCACTATCAAAGCACTCGTTTGAGCCGATACGATGCCTCGTCTAGACGCTTAGAGCCGACATGCGGCGACGCAAACTAATGGACTGCGCATCGGGAGGCAAAATGAAAAGAATGTTTTTTTCACTGCTCGCGATCTTGGCAACGTCAGGTCACTACCCCGCCATCGCCCAAGACGCCGTTGCCAAGTTCTACACGGGCCGACAAATCACCGTAGTTGTCGGTTCATCGGCTGGCGGCGGCTATGACATCTACGCCCGCCTGCTCGCCCGCTACATGCCAAAATACATTCCTGGCAACCCTGGGATGATAGTGACCAATATGCCCGGGGCTGGCAGCAACGCCGCTGCCGCACACATTTACAACGTTGCACCGAAAGATGGCACGGTCATTGGCGCACCGCAGAATAGCGCTATCATGGACGGATTGTTCGACGTGCTGCTCGGCAATGCGCGCAGGCTGCGTCACGACGCAACCAAGTTCATCCATATCGGCTCGGCCACCACCGATCACTACGTCTGCATCGCTCGCTCCGACGCCCCGATAAAGAGCTTTAAGCAAGCGCTTACGCAGGAGTTTCTCATTGGCGCTAGTCAGCCCGGCACGTCGACCCGGGACTACCCGGCAATGCTCAATAACACCACGGGCGCGAAAATCCGGCAGGTCAGCGGCTACCCGGGCACGCGGGAGATCACGCTCGCGATTGAGAAGAATGAAGTGCATGGGCTTTGTGGCTTCAGTTGGTCGAGCCTGAATGCGCAGAAGCCTGACTGGGTCAAATCCGGATTCATCCGCGTCATCGTTCAGGAACACGACAAGGGCAATCCGGAAATCAATAAGATGGGTATTCCGCTCGCCGTTGACTTTGCTACGTCACCCGAGAACCGCAAGATTATGGAGTTGATCTACTCGTCGGAAACGTTCGGCCGTCCCTACCTAATGGCCCCCGACGTTCCGGCTGATCGGGTTGCGGCCCTCCGTAAGGCCTTCTTGGAAACAATGAAGGATCAGGCCCTGCTGGCGGACGCACAGCGCATCGGACTTGCCATCGATCCAATCTCGGGAGAAGAGCTGCAGGAACTGGCTGCGACGATATTTGCCACGCCACGATCTCTCGTCGAGAAGGCCAAAGATGCGCTGGTCTATAGAGCACCGTGATGGATGACACGATAGAATATACGGTAGTCTTAGTCAGCGCCGACGAAGTGATCGAATAGAGGCGCTGATTGCTGCGGTGTCGAATGACGCCTGCCGGTCGTTCATGGCACTTCGCGACATTTCGCGGCAGCCAAACAATTCAGTCGCTTTCGGAGCGAAGCGGACATTCAGTGAGCCGCAATTACAGAACCGAATTCATGATACGCGCCCTGGTCTTAAATCGTCGTTTTTGTAGAAATACCAGATATTTAAGCGTTTCCTTGTGAAACGCGGACCATCCGCATAAGGTCGCGAAAGACGCTCCAAATCACGCTAGGGACGCTCGTGCGCTACGTCTCCACCCGCGGCGAGGCCCCGTCGCTCGGCTTCATGGATGTCACGCTCGCGGGGCTCGCCCGCGACGGCGGGCTCTATGTGCCCGAGAGCTGGCCACGTCTTTTGCGCGAGACCGTCGCGGGCTTTGCCGGCCGCCCTTACGCCGAAGTGGCGGTTGAGGTGATCCGGCCTTTCGTCGGCGACACCATCGCGGAGGCGGACCTGTCGCGGATTGCCCGCGAGGCCTACGGCACGTTCCGGCATCCGGCGGTCGTGCCGATCGCGCAGGTCGGCGCCAACACCTTCCTGCTGGAGCTGTTTCACGGCCCGACCTTGGCGTTCAAGGATGTGGCGATGCAGCTTCTCGCGCGGCTGATGGATCATGCGCTGGCGGCGCGCGGCGAACGCACCACCATCGTGGTGGCGACCTCGGGAGACACCGGCGGCGCCGCGGTCGAGGCATTCCGCGGCCGCGAGCGGGCCGATCTGTTCGTGTTGTTTCCGCAAGGCCGCGTCTCGGACGTGCAGCGGCGCATGATGACCACCGCCAACGAAAACAACGTCCACGCGCTCGCGGTGGAGGGCACTTTCGACGACTGCCAGGCGCTGGTGAAGGGCCTGTTCAACCACCATGCCTTCCGCGACCGCGTGCGGCTCTCCTGCGTCAACTCGATCAACTGGGCGCGCATCGTCGCGCAGGTGGTCTATTACTTCACCGCCGCGGCGACGCTGGGCAGCCCGCACCGCAAGGTGGCGTTCACCGTGCCGACCGGAAATTTCGGCGACATCTTCGCGGGCTACGTCGCCGAGCGGATGGGTCTGGCTGTCGACCGGCTGGTGATCGCCACCAACGTCAACGATATCCTGGCGCGCACGCTCTCGACCGGCACCTATGACCTGCGCGAGGTGGTGGCGACCACATCGCCGTCCATGGACATCCAGGTGTCCTCGAATTTTGAGCGCCTCCTGTTCGAGGCCACCGGCCGCGACGCCGCGCAGGTTCGCGCGCTGATGGCGTCGCTCACGCAGTCGCGGCGCTTCTCGGTGTCGACGCCCGCGCTGTCGCAGATCCGCGCGCTGTTTTCCGCGGGTCGCGCCGACGAGGACGAGACCGCGGCAACGATCCGCACCACATTGCGCGAAACCTCCCGGCTGGTCGACCCGCACACCGCCGTGGGCCTGGCGGTCGCGGAAAAGGAAGTGCACGATCCGGCCATGCCGATGATCGTGCTCGGCACCGCGCATCCGGCCAAGTTCCCCGACGCGGTCCAAGCGGCCTGCGGCATCCGGCCGGCCTTGCCGGACTGGCTTTCCGACCTAACTGAACGGCCTGAGCGGGCGACCCCGATGCCGGTCGATCAGGGTGCCATCGAGAAATTCATTCTGGCGGTGAGTCGTGCCGCGCGTGAAGGAGCCGCGGCATGAGCGTGGAAGTCACTCATCTCCCAACCGGACTGACTGTCGTCACCGACAGCATGCCGCATTTGCAGACGGCGTCGCTGGGCGTGTGGGTCGGCTCCGGCAGCCGCGACGAGGAACCCAACGAGCACGGCATTTCGCACCTGCTCGAGCACATGGCGTTCAAGGGCACCAAGCGCCGCACCGCGCGCCAGATCGCCGAGGAGATCGAGCAGGTCGGCGGCGACATCAACGCGGCGACGAGCTTCGAGACCACGGCCTATTTTTCCAGCGTGCTCAAGACCGACATGCCGCTCGCGGTCGACGTGCTGTCCGACATCCTTTCGCATCCGACCTTCGATCCGGCGGAGCTCAAGCGCGAGCAGAACGTCATCGTGCAGGAGATCGGCGCCACCGAGGATGCGCCCGACGATCTGGTGTTCGACTATCTGCAGGCGACCGCGTTTCCGAACCAGCCGATGGGCCGGGCCATTCTCGGCACGCCCGAGACCGTCTGCGCCTTCAAGGACCAGAACCTGCGGACCTATCTCGCGCGTAATTATCGCGGCCCCGACATGGTGATCGCGGCGACCGGCGCGGTCGAGCACGCGCAGGTGGTCGCCGAGGCCGAGCGGCGCTTCGGTCATTTCAACGGGTCTGCCGCGCCCCTGCCGCAGTCGGCGAAATTCGGCGGCGGCGTCAAGCTTGAGGCGCGCGATCTCGAGCAGGTTCACATCGCGCTCGCGCTCGAGGGTCTGCCGCAGCGCGATCCGGATCTCTTCAGCCTCCAGGTCTTCACCATCGTGCTGGGCGGCGGAATGTCGTCGCGGCTGTTCCAGGAGGTGCGCGAGAAGCGCGGCCTCTGCTACACGATCTCGGCGTTCCACGCGCCCTATTCCGACACCGGAATGTTCGGCATCTATGCCGGCACCGACTCCAGCGACGTGAAGGAGCTGATGCAGGTGGTGGTCGATCAGACCGCCGCCGCCGCAGGCTCCATCACCGAGGCCGAGGTCAATCGCGCCAAGGCGCAGATCAAGGTCGGCCTGCTGATGGCGCTGGAGAGTTCCGGCGCCCGCGCCCGCCAGCTTGCCAACCAGATCCTGGTCTATGGCCGGCCGCTGCCGATCGAGGAAATGGTCGCGCGGATCGATCGCGTGACGGTCGAAACCACGCGCGCCGCGGGCGCGTCGCTGATGGAGCACGCCCATCCGGCGATCGCGGCGCTCGGCCCCGGCGACGGGCTTGAGGGCGCCGCGACAATCGTGGAGACTCTCCGGCGCCGGGCTGTCTGAAGTTCATCGATGGCGCTGTTTCGCACCCTCAGCTCACCGGAGCCGCTTCCGCCGATCGCGGGAGAGGGCGTGGTGCTGCGCGCGCCCCAGGTGGCGGACTTTCCCGCCTGGGCGGAGCTGCGCGAGACGAGCCGCCGGTTCCTGACGCCGTGGGAGCCGACCTGGTCGGCCGATGACCTGACGCGGCCGGCCTTTCGTCAGCGGCTGCGGCGCTATGCCGAGGATATGCGGACCGATCAGGCCTATCCGTTCTTCCTGTTCCGCGCCGAGGACAATGCGCTGGTCGGCGGCCTGGCGCTCGCCAACATCCGCCGCGGCGTTGCCCAGGCGGGCTCGCTCGGCTACTGGATCGGCGCCCCCTACATCCGCCGGGGCTACATGACCGCGGCGGTGCGTGCGCTTATCCCGGCGGCGTTCGAGGTGCTGCGGCTGCACCGGGTGGAGGCCGCCTGCATCCCGACCAACTTGGCCTCCGTGGGGCTCCTGGAGAAGACCGGCTTCCGACGCGAGGGCTATGCCCGGTCCTATCTGTGCATCAACGGAACATGGCAGGATCACCTGCTGTACGCCCGGATTCAGAGCGATCCACGCCTGTAAGGCGCCTGAAACCCGTAAGCTCGCCCATGAGCAGGGCCCGTTCAGCCGCGGCCTTGGGGCCGCCACGTTCCCTCTGCTATAAAAAGCCGCAAGAATTTACCCGGGCTTTACCAGGATTTAGCCATTACGGACCTAAGCCTTGGGCATGCGTAGCAGTGGGGTGGGCGTGTCTGGATTCCAGCTTTCTCGTGGCCTGAGCGTCGTGCTCGCCATGTTCGGCCCGTTGCTCGCGGGTTGTTCATCGCTGCCATCGCTGCCCTCCACGTCATCCTTTTCGTCGATGTTCGGTTCGGATTCGTCCGCCGCCGGCGCCCAGGCGTCGGCCGCCAGCACGCTGCCGCCGAATTTCGAATGCCCCGAGGTGACGGTGCGCCAGGGCGCGGCGACGCTGACCTCATCGGCCAACCCGGCGGAGCCGACCGCCATGAACCTGCGGCACCAGGTCACCATCGCCACCACCGCGCGCGAATGCCGCCTGCTGCCCAACAACATTCTGTCGATCAAGGTCGGCGTCCAGGGGCGCGTGATCCTCGGGCCGGAAGGTAGCCCGGGCGCGGTCGACGTGCCGCTGCGCTACGCCATCATCCGCGAGGGCGTTGATCCAAAGCCGATCACGACCAAACTGGACCGGATCGCCGTGTCGGTTTCGCCCGGCGACACCAACGTGCTGTTCACGCATGTGACGGAAGGCATGGAATTCCCGATGCCCAGGGGCGCTGAAATCGATTCCTACGTGATCTACATCGGGTTCGATCCCACCGCGGTGCAGGAACAGAAGAAGCCTAAGCCGAAACCCGCCGCGCGCCGCAAGACGAGTTGACGGGCCGGGTCGCCGTCCGCGGGGCGGCGCTTGTCGAACCTGCAAATATTTCGGATTACCAGCCGCGAAGGGCGACGACCGTGCTCTTGAGCGCCCGCATGTCCGCGATCACGGCGCGGGCGCCGGCTTGGGTTAGCTGCGCGCCGAGGCTCGGGCTGGTGTGGCTGCCGCCGATGAAGCCAATCGGCACCATGCCGGCGGCATGCGCCGCCGATACCCCGGCCGGCGAATCCTCCACCACGATGCAGTCGGCCGGCTGAACGCGCATCTTGGCCGCGACGTGAAGGAACAGGTCGGGCGCCGGCTTGCCGAGGGGAACGGCGCTCGCCGAGAACAGGTAGGGATCGAAAAAGCGCAGCAGGCCGGTGCTTTCGAGGCTCACCCGCACGCGGTCGAGGGGGGCGGACGACGCCACGCATTTCGGCCCGCGCAGCCAGGTCAGGCATGCTCGACATGGGCGGTGGACCGCAGTTCCGCCAGCAGCCGCCGGAGCGTCGCGCCCGCAAGCGTTGCGGCGAAGTTAGGCGGCAGCTTGCGCTGGGTCGCGGTCTCGATGTCGGCCAGCATGTTGCTCGGGCGCCGGCCGGCAAAGAAACGGGCGACGATCTCAGGAGACACGGCAAAACCGGCGCGGGTCAGCTCTGTGGCTGCCACGTTGGCCACGATGGCTTCGCTGTCGACCAGCACGCCGTTGCAGTCAAAGATGAACACGTCAGGTTCTCAAAGAGGCCGCTGCCCGGGCGACCGCCGCCTTCGTGCCTACGTTGATTCGCGTGGCAAGATTATGGACGCGGTCGTCGTCATTGGAAGGCGCGGCCTAGGACCGGAATCTTTATACACCGGTTGTGCACAGGGATGTGCCACGCCGCGGCGCAGCACCCGGTTAGCGAGCTTAATGGCCGGAGTTAGTTGAGCTTCGCCTTCACGTCGGCGATGCCCTGGGCGATGAGATCGTCGGCGACCTTGCCCTTGGCGGTGTCGCGCAGGATATTCTCCGCGGCCGAAACGGCGGCGTCGGCGGCGGCGGCACGCACCTCGGCAAGCGCCTGCGCCTCGGCCTGGCCGATCTTGGCCTCGGCGAGCTTGGTGCGGCGGGTGACGAATTCTTCCATCTTGCCGCGCGTCTCGGCGGCCACCCGCTCGGCCTCGGCCTTGGCTTCGACGATGATCGCCTCGGCCTCGCGCTCGGCCTCGCGCTGCTTGCGCTGGTATTCGGCGAGCAGCTTGCCGGCCTCCTCGCGCAGGCGGCGGGCCTCGTCGAGCTCGGCCTTGATGCGGGCGCTGCGGTGGTCGAGCGCGTCGATCACCTTCTTGTGGGCGCCGGCATAGATCAGCACGCCGATGAACAGCACGAAGGCGACGGCGACCCAGAATTCCGGCTCTTTGATCATGTCCATCGGCCTGGCTTCTACCGCTTCAGCGCGTCGGCGACCGCGGCTTCGACCGCGCTTGCGGAAGGCGCCGTGCCGATCAGCTGCTGGACGATGGCCGCGGCGGTATCGACGGCGATGCCGCGGACGTTGGTCATCGCGGAAGTCTTGGTCGCGGCTATGGTCTTCTCAGCCTCGACCAGCTTGATGTCGAGCTGGGCTTCCAGCGCCTTGCGGCTCTTTTCGGCCTCGGCGTTGAGTCTGTCGCGGGTCTCGCCGGCCAGCGCCTGGGCGCGGGCGCGGGCATCGGCCAGCGACTTTTCGTAGGCCGCGAGAGCCGCGTCGGACTGGTCCTTGAGCTTGTTGGCCTCGGCCAGATCGCCTTCGACCTGGCCGCGCCGCGCCTCGATGATCCCGCCGAGACGCGGGATCGCGAACCGCGAGATCAGGACGTAGAGCGCGATGAAGAAGATCGCGAACCAGACGAGCTGCGACGCGAACGTCTCCTTGTTGAACGGCGGAAATTGAGGTTTTCCGCCGCCCGGATGTTCGGTATGTGCGTTCGTCGCCATCGGGTTCGATCAGCCTGCCGCCTAGAGCGCGAACAGCAGCAGCAGCGCGATCAGCAGCGAGAAGATGCCGAGCGCCTCGGTCACGGCGAACCCGAAGATCAGGTTGCCGAACTGGCCCTGGGCGGCCGACGGGTTACGCAGCGCTGCGGCGAGATAGTTGCCGAAGATGATGCCCACGCCGGCGCCGGCGCCGCCCATGCCGATGCAGGCGATGCCGGCACCAATGTACTTCGCGGCCACTGGATCCATGAGAAAACTCCTTTTCGAGGTTGGATGGGGTTTGGGTCAGTGCCCCGGATGAATGGCGTCGTTGAGGTAGATGCAGGTGAGGATCGCGAACACATAGGCCTGGAGGAACGCGACCAGGAGCTCGAGCGCGGTCAGCGCCACCACGAGGATCAGCGGCAGGGTCGCGCCGAAGATGCCGAAAATGCCCAGGCCCCCGAGCAGCGTGATGAAGCTCGCGAACACCTTGAGCGTGATGTGGCCCGCCAGCATGTTGGCGAACAGGCGCACGCTGTGCGAGATCGGCCGCGACAGGAACGACAGCACCTCGATGAACACGATTAGCGGCAGGATGTAGATCGGGATGCCCTGCGGCACGAACAGGCGGAAGAAGCCGAGCCCGTTCTTGTAGAAGCCGTAGACCAGCACCGTGATGAATACGAGGAGCGCGAGCGCGGCGGTGATGATGATGTGGCTCGTCACCGTGAACGTGTAGGGAATGAGCCCGATGATGTTCGCCACCAGGATGAACATGAACAGCGTGAACACCAGCGGGAAGAACTTCATCCCTTCCTTGCCGGCGGTGCTTTCGATGGTGTTGGCGACGAATTCGTAGGACAGTTCCGCGATCGACTGCAGCCGCCCGGGAACCAGTGCCCGGCGTGTGCTGCCGCCCATCAGCAGCGCCCAGATGCCGACCACGGTGATCGCCATGAACAGCGCGGAGTTGGTGAACGCGATTTCATGCCCGCCGATATGGCCGAGCGTCGCGATCTTGGTGATCTCAAATTGATGAATCGGATCGGCCATCGCCGGAAGCTTCCTGTAGTCTTGTCGCTAGCCTATTGCGGTCTTGGTCCCGGTCCGGTGGAAACACCCGCGGCGCGCATCACGTTGATGACGCCGGCGGCAAAGCCGATCAAGAGAAACACGATCATCCCCCACGGCGAGATGCCGAGCCACTTGTCGAGCGCCCAGCCGATGAATGCACCGACCAGGACGCCTGCGACCAGTTCGGTGGAGAGGCGGAAGCCGCGGGCGAGTGCCGAGGGATCGCTTCTCGAACTGGGACCAGCTTCGACTTTCCGGTCCGCCCCTTTTTGGTGGGCGAGCCGTTCGCCGAGACTCTGGAGTCTCGCGGAGAGAGCGGCCTCTTCGGTTGACCGGTTCCTATTTTCGCTCTTGTCGCCCGTGTCTTCGGCCATGCTTGGCGGCCCTCGATTCGACACTGCGGCGTTGCGAGCAAACCCAGGTGGTTCCTGCCATCCTCGAGACCGCGCGGACCATAGTGACTGGGTTTGGGCGAGTCAAGAAATCGCCGCACTGCGGGAGTTGATTGAAAGACAAGTGTTTTCAAGTGTTTCCGCTACGTCACCAAGGCGGCTGGAACAACCGCGGCGAGCGCTTCGTTGGCAGCTGCGGCAATGTTAGGTTGGAGACTCAGCCAGACCCTCCGCAACGCCGGCCGCGAGCCGCGCGAGCGGCCCGCCACGGAGACCACAATGACGCGCCTTGCCCCGATCGGTGCCGCTCTTTTGGTCATGCTGGCCTGCCTCGCCGGCCCGGATCGCGCCGCGGCTCAAGCAACGGACCAGGCCCAGGCCGCGCCGCCGGCCGGCGCCGAGGACGGCCGCTACTCCTTCCATCGCATGGGCGGCGGCTTCGTGCGGCTCGATTCCCGCACCGGCCAACTGGCGCAATGCGGCTGGGGTTCGCCCGGTTGGTCCTGCAAGGCGGTGCCCGACGAGCGCGCCGCGCTCGAAGGCGAGATCGGCCGCCTGCAGCGGGAGAATGCGGAGTTGAAGAAATCCCTGCTGTCGCGCGGCGTCGAACTGCCGTCCGGCGTGGTCGCCGAGGCTGCCGTGCCGCCGCCGGTGCCGCCTGCCAGCGTGCCGGACCCGTCTCCCAAGGAGCCCAGAGAGCCCAAGCCGCTGAGCGATGCGGAGCTCGACCGCGCCATTTCGTTCATGAAGAATGTCTGGCGCCGGCTGGTCGATATGATGGCCGATCTGCAGCGGGATATTCAGAAGAAAAGCTGACGGAGCCATTGGCGCCAGGAATACCGCCGATCTGGTGCGGATCGTGCTTCGCGCCGGGGTTTGACGCCGCCGGATTGGCGCGGCATTGATCGCGCGGATGGCGTCCCCTTCGATCCTAGCGAAAAGCGAGTGGCTGCGCGCCGCCGAAACGCTGTCGGCTGCGGCCGTGGGCGGGATGATCCTGACCTGGCTCGGCTTTCCTGCCGGCCTCGTCACCGGCTCGCTGCTCGGAGTGGCGACCGCGGCGCTGCTGGGCCGGCCGGTTCTCGTTCCCGCGCCGCTGTCGCGGGCGATCTCGGTGCTGGTCGGCATCTCGCTCGGCGCCGTGGTGACGCCGGAGACGCTGAAGGGACTGGCCGCGTTTCCGCTCAGCGTCGCCATGCTCGCGATCTCGACCCTTTGCATGATGGCCGCCACCGCGTCGTACTTGCGCTTTGTGCATGGCTGGGACGCGCAATCGGCGCTGTTCGGGGCGAGCCCCGGCGCGTTGGCGCAGGTGATGGTTCTGTCGGCCGAGTACAAGGCGGACCTGCGCGCCATCGCGATCGTGCAGACCATGCGCGTGGTGGCGCTGACCATCGGCATTCCCGCCGGGCTTTCCTTTTTCGGCCTGACGGCGGAGGGCGGGCTCCTAGCGCGCTTCACCGCCGCCGGGCCGGCTTCAATCGCCGATCTGGCCGTTCTCGTCGTCGTATCGACGGCGGCGGCGCTGCTGGTCTGGCGGCTGCGGTTCCCGGGCGGGCTGATGTTCGGCGCCATGCTGGCGTCCGCCATCCTCCACGGCGTCGGGATCATTCATGCCACCTTGCCGTGGTGGGCGGTCTATGCGGCGGTGATCGGCATCGGCGCTGTCACCGGCTCGCGCTTTGCCAACACCGATCCGCGGACGCTGCTGCGCTTCCTCGGCGCGGCGCTGGGGTCCTTCGCGGTGGCGATGACGATCGCGGCGCTGTCGGTCCTGGTCTTGACCGCGCTGATGTCGGTGCGGATAGCCGACGCCGTGGTCGCCTTCGCGCCCGGCGCGCAGGACACCATGATGGTGCTGGCGCTGGCGCTGCATCTCGACCCGGTGTTTGTCGGCGCGCTGCACCTGTCGCGCTTCCTGTTGGTGTCGATGCTGATGCCGTTCCTGGCGTATCGGTTCCGCCGCGGGCCGGACAAGCCGATGCGCGAGCGCCCGCCGGGTGCGACGCGGCCGACGATCGAGGACTGACTATTCCGCCGCGATCTGGCGCTGCTTCAATGGCAGGCCGAGCTCCTGCCAGACCTCGACCAGGGCCTCGGCCAGCGCATCCACCAGTCCGTCGTCGTGATAGGGCGACGGCGCGATGCGCAGCCGCTCGGTGCCCTTCGGCACGGTCGGATAGTTGATAGGCTGGATGTAGATGCCGTGCTCGGACAGGAGCCGGTCGCTCGCCGCCTTGCACTTCTCCGGGTCGCCGACCATCACCGGCACGATATGCGTGGGCGAATCCATCACCGGCAGGCCCGCCGCGGTGAGCACGGCCTTCACGCGCGCCGCGCGCTCCTGGTGGCGCTCGCGCTCCCAGGTCGAGGTCTTGAGGTGCTTGATTGCCGCGACCGTCGCCGCGCAGACCGCAGGCGGCAGCGCGGTGGTGAAGATGAAGCCCGGCGCGTAGGAGCGAACCGCGTCGCAGATGTCGGCGCTCGCTGCGATATAGCCGCCGAGCGAGCCGAACGCCTTGCCGAGCGTGCCCTCGATCACGTCGATGCGGTGCATTGCGCCATCGCGTTCGGCAACGCCGCCGCCGCGCGGGCCGTACATGCCGACCGCGTGCACCTCGTCGATATAGGTCATCGCGCCGTAGCGCTCCGCGAGATCGCAGATCGCGTTGATCGGGGCGATGTCGCCGTCCATCGAATAGATGCTCTCGAAGGCGATCAGCTTCGGCCGGGTGCCGGCCGCCTTCAGTAGCTCTTCGAGATGGCCAAGATCGTTGTGCCGGAAAATCTGCTTGTCGCAGCCGGCATGGCGGATGCCCTCGATCATCGAGTTGTGGTTGTATTCGTCCGACAGGATCAGACAGTTCGGGATGAGCCCGGCGATGGTCGGGATGCCGGTCTGGTTCGACACATAGCCCGAGGTGAAAACGAGCGCCGAAGGCTTGCCGTGCAGGTCGGCGAGCTCGCGCTCGAGCTCGACCAGCGGATGGTTAGTTCCGGCGATGTTGCGGGTGCCGCCGGCGCCGGTTCCCATCCGCGTCGCGGTCTCGACCATGGCGCCGATCACCTTGGGGTGTTGGCCCATGCCGAGGTAGTCGTTGGAGCACCAGATCACGACCTCGCGGGGGCCCTGCGGCGCATGCCAGATCGAGTGCGGGAAGCGGCCGGCGATGCGCTCGAGATCGGCAAACACCCGGTAGCGCCGCTCCTCGTGCAGACGATCCAGGGCGGCAGCAAAAAACGCATCGTACTTCATGGGAATTCCAAGCCTATTCCGGCCGGTTGTTACAATTTGGCTGCGCTTCGAGTGACTCAATTTAGAAGGCTTCCACGCTGCTTGTCGAGGCGTTAGTTGGCCGTGAATCAGCGGCTTGTGATTGATCCGGATCAAATGCTGGTGGGCAAAAAGCCATGGACCGCGGTTGCCCTCGCGCCTCCGCCGGACGCATAATCGGGCATCCGGCGGGAGGGCTCCCCATGCACAAGACGTCCATTTCGCAGTCGATTATCGACCGGGTGGTGGCCCGCCGCGGCCGTGAGCACATCTTCGACGATCTCAACCCGGCCAAGACCGCGCTCGTCGTGGTGGACATGCAGAACGGCTTTATGCCGACCGAGACGGCGCATGCCCCGTGTCCGATGGCGATCGAGATTGTGCCCAACATCAACAGGCTTGCGCAGGTGGTGCGCGCCACCGGCGGCACTGTCATCTGGATCCAGACCGCCTTCACCGACGAGACGCTGACAAGCTGGTCCACGCTCTATGGCATGGTCGGCCCGAAAGGCACCGAAAAGCGCAGGCGGTCGCTCTCCGTCGGCGGCAAGGGCTATGACCTGTGGCCGGATCTCAAGGTCGAGGCGGCGGACCTGATCGTCGAGAAGAAGCGCTACAGCGCCTTCATCCAGGGCTCGTCGAATATCGAGGAAGTGTTGCGCGCGCGGGGTTTCGACACACTCCTGATAACCGGCACCGTCACCAACGTGTGCTGCGAGTCGACCGCGCGCGACGCCATGATGCGCAACTTCAAGACCATCATGGTGACCGACGGCAACGCGGCCAACACCGACGAAGACCACAACGCGGCGCTTAACAATTTCTACCTGACCTTCGGCGACATCATGTCCACCGACTTTGCCATCGGCTGCCTGCGGCGCAACGCCCAGAAGGGCCTCTCTGCGGCGGAATAGAGTTGCGATGCGCCGCTCGGCGCGACGGGTCGCAATGGCGGCCGAGGGGGCTGGTGCTGCCGGTAAGGATTGAACTTACGACCTCCCCATTACCAATGGGGTGCTCTACCACTGAGCTACGGCATGTCCTTCAAGAAAGTCAGGGGACATCAGCTACTCCCATTACTTATATCGATTCAGCATTCCTTGCAATATTGGTCAATCTTTTCTGTTTCAGAGCTCTTGGTGTGACACCAGTGTGACAGCATTGATGGACTCCCAGAGGCTCATACATCGTCGTAGATTCGTTATTAGTAGCTCAGCCTCTCTCATCCATCCTCGAACGTCCAATTCGAGTCTCTATGGAGTCCTAGGGGCTCCGAAAGCATTCTGCCTACCCAATCGCGTCTGAAGCGAAACGGTCATCGTAGTTGTGAGATAGGTGCTTATTTCGATTCATGGTCGTGTTGGAGTTAAAAGCTTCGACACCAGACTCGATCAAGGAGCCC
>SHVN01000150.1 GCA_009694215.1 Xanthobacteraceae bacterium | reverse complement strand
TTCGCGCTTGAAGTAGCCGCCGGGAATGCGGCCGGCCGCGTAGTATTTCTCGGTATAGTTGACGGTGAGCGGCAGGAAGTCGATGCCCGGCTTCGGCTGCTTGGCCGCGACCGCGGTGGCGATGACGGTGGTCTCGCCGTAGGTGGCGATGACGGCGCCGTCGGCCTGACGTGCGACCTTGCCGGTTTCCAGGGTTAGCTTGCGGCCACCCCAGTCGAGTTCAACACGGTGGATATCGAACATTGTATTTTTCTCTCATGGTTTTTGCGAAGGGGCGATGGCCATGAGCAAGACGGCGAGACATTCTTCCGCGCGACGCTGTCGCTCACGAAAAGAACATCCGGCGATCCTGCCATGGCCTTCGAGCCTCCGTTGAGGCGAACCGGCGCCTTATGCGGGCGGTTCAAATATCGGCAGCGCTTTCGCTGCCGGCGATACAACGGACTGGATAAGCAATCCGTACGAACGCGCGGGAAACCCGCGCGGTATTATTCAGCGGCGGATGCCGAGCTTCTCGATCAATGTCTTGTAACGCGGCTCGTCGCTTTGACGGACGTAATCGAGCAGCTGGCGACGCTGGGACACGAGCTTGAGTAGCCCGCGCCGCGAGTGGTTGTCCTTGACGTGAGTCTTGAAATGCTCAGTCAGGTTGGTGATCCGTTCGGTCAGGATCGCGACCTGCACTTCGGGCGACCCGGTGTCGCCGGTCTTCGTTGCATTCGTCTTGATGACTTCAGCTTTACGCTCAGCGGAAATCGACATCGGCTAGTGACCTTTCTGCGGCCTGCGGGTTCCCACCAGCCCGGCCAGGTTGAACACGCGCTTGGGGACGATCTCGCCGCGGTCCACTTCGGCCAGGGCCACCAACTGGCCCGAGACCGTGACATAAACCGTGCCGCGGAAGATGGGTGCGTCCCGTCCACGCAACAAAACGGCTTGGCCTCTTTGAAGCCTTGCCGCATCTGCCCGGGCGACGGCCAGCGCCGGGATGTCGTCCAGCGAGGTCTCGACGGGCAGGAGTGAGTCGGCGAGGCTAGCCTCACCGGCGGCTGCTCTATGACACATGGCCGTCAGCTGTTCCAGCGAAATCATGTCGTTTTTGCTGAACGAGCCGACCGCCTCGCGCCGCAAAGCCTTGATATGTCCGTAACATCCGAGCGCCCGGCCAATATCGCGGGCGAGCGACCGGACATAGGTCCCTTTGCCGCATTCGGCCTTGAATTCCGCGGTATCGGCATCGGGCTGGTTCACCAGCTCCAGGCTGTGAATCTTGACCGGCCGGGCCCGAAGGTCGACGGTCTCGCCGTCGCGGGCGAGGTCGTAGGCGCGCTCGCCGTCGACCTTGATCGCCGAATACTGGGGCGGCACCTGCGAGATGGTCCCGGTGTAGCCCGGGAGGAGCGCCTCGATCGCGGCGCGGGTCGGCCGCGCGTCGGCGGTCGCGACCACCCGGCCGTCGGCGTCGTCGGTGTCGCGCTCCTCGCCCCAGCGCACGGTGAAGCTGTAGATCTTGCGGCTGTCCATGACGAACGGGACGGTCTTGGTCGCCTCTCCAAGTGCGATCGGCAGGCAGCCCGAGGCCAGCGGGTCGAGCGTGCCGGCGTGGCCCGCGCGCTTGCACGAGAACAGCCGCTTGATCGCGCCCACGGCCTGGGTCGAGGTCATGCCGACCGGCTTGTCGAGGATGACCCAGCCGTGCACGTCGTTCTTCTGCCGGCGGAACTGCTGCGGGTTCTTCTGCCGTGCCGGGCTGGTGACCGGCGAATCGGGCGCCAGCGGCAAAACCGGCGTTGTCGGCGAATCGTCTTGCATCATTCTTCGTCCGAATCGCGCTTGAGGTCGCGCTGGACCGCGGGTGTTCTCAGTAATTTCTCTATTCGTTCCGCTTCGGCGAATCGTTCGTCGGCGTGGAATCGAATGTCAGGAGAAAATTTCAGGTTAACGTGCCGCGCGATCTCGCCGCGCAGGAAGCGCTTGTTGCGCCCCAGCGCCTCGAGCACCGCCTCGATGTCTTTCCCGCCGAGTGGCATGACGTAGATCGTCGCGAGCCGCAGGTCTGGGCTCATGCGCACCTCGGGGATGGTGATGAGATGGCCTTCGAGCACCGGATCGTGCACGTCGCCGCGCGTCAGCATCTCGGCCATCGCATGGCGGACGAGCTCGCCGACGCGCAACTGGCGTTGCGAGCCTCCGGGCGTGCTGTCGCGATGACTATGCCGTTTGGGCATACAATTTCTCCGGGTGTCATCATCCGCGAAAGCGGATGATCCAGTACGCACCGTGCTCGAACATTCTCGCCGGGGTTACTGGGTGCCCCGCATTCGCGGGGCATGACAGCAAATGGGTAGTGGATTTCGCGCCAGTCTGAGACTTGGACTCAGAGCGAGCGTTGGACCGTCTCCACCCGATAGCACTCGATGACGTCGCCCTGCCGCATGTCCTGGTAGTTCTCGAAGGCCATGCCGCACTCCTGGCCGGCGGTCACCTCACGCGCGTCATCCTTGAAGCGCTTGAGCTGGCTTAGCTTGCCCTCGTGGACGACGACGTTGTCGCGAATGAGACGCACGCCGGCGCCGCGCTCGACCTTGCCGTCGGTGACGCGACAGCCGGCAACCTTGCCGACCTTCGAGACGTTGAAGACCTCGAGGATCGTCGCGTTGCCGAGCATGGTCTCGCGCCGTTCCGGCGTGAGCAGGCCCGACATCGCCTTCTTCACGTCGTCGACCAGGTCGTAAATGATGTTGTAGTAGCGGATCTCCACGCCGTCGCGTTCGGAGAGCTCGCGCGCTTCCTTGTGGGCGCGTACGTTGAAGCCGATGATCGCGGCGCCGGTCGAATGCGACAGCGTCACGTCGGATTCGGTGATGCCGCCGACGCCGGAGTGGATCACCCGCGCGCCGACTTCGTCGGTGCCGAGCTTCTCCAGCGAGCCGACAATGGCTTCGAGCGAGCCCTGCACGTCCGCCTTGACGATCAGCGGGAATTCCTTGCGACCCGAGGTTTTGAGCTGCGACATCATCTGCTCGAGCGAGCCGCGCATGCCGGTGTTGCGCGCGGTCGTGTTGTCGCGCTTCTGGCGGACGCGGTAATCGGTGAGTTCGCGCGCGCGCGCCTCGGTCTCGACCACCGCGAGGCGGTCGCTTGCTTCCGGTGTGCCGGCAAAGCCCAGCACCTCGACTGGCACCGAGGGGCCGGCCTCATGGACGGTCTCGCCCTTGTCATTGACCAGCGCACGGACGCGGCCCCATTCGGCGCCGGCGACGACCAGATCGCCGACATGCAGCGTGCCGCGCTGGATCAGCACGGTCGCCACCGGGCCGCGGCCGCGGTCGAGCTTGGCCTCGATCACGGTGCCTTCGGCGGGACGCGTCGCGTTGGCCTTGAGATCGAGGATTTCGGCCTGCAGCCCGATCATTTCGAGCAGCTTGTCGATGTTGGTCTTCTTGGTCGCCGATAGCTCGACGTCGACGACGTCGCCGCCGAGCGACTCGACCTGCACTTCGTATTGCAGCAGCTCGGAACGCACGCGCTCGGGCTTGGCGTCCGGTTTGTCGATCTTGTTGATGGCGACGATCATCGGAACCTTCGCCGCCTTGGCGTGGTTGATGGCCTCGATCGTCTGCGGCATCACGCCGTCGTCAGCGGCAACCACGAGAACGACGATGTCGGTGACCTTGGCGCCGCGGGCGCGCATCGCCGTGAAGGCGGCGTGGCCCGGCGTATCGATGAAGGTGATCTTGCCGTGCGCCGGCGAGTCCACCTGATAGGCGCCGATATGCTGGGTGATGCCGCCGGCTTCGCCGCTGACCACGTTGGTCGAACGGATCGCGTCGAGCAGCGAGGTCTTGCCGTGGTCGACGTGACCCATCACGGTCACGACCGGCGCGCGCGGCGTCAGCCCGGCCGGATCGTCGGCGGCGTCGAACACGCCTTCCTCGACGTCGGCTTCGGCGACGCGCTTGACGGTGTGGCCGAGTTCCTCGGCGATGAGCTGGGCGGTGTCGGCGTCGATCACGTCGTTGATCGTCACCATCTGGCCTTGCTTCATCAGGATCTTGATGACGTCGACCGCGCGCTCGGCCATGCGGTTGGCGAGTTCCTGGATGGTGATCGCTTCCGGGATGGTCACTTCGCGGACCAGCTTCTCACGGGGCTCGTTGCTCTTTTCGGAGGTGCGGCGCTGCACGCGGCGGCGGAACGAGGCCTCCGAGCGTTCGCGCACTTCATCCGCGCTCATGGCGGTGACGAGGGTCAGCCGGCCGCGCGGGCGTTCGGTCGCGGTCTTCGCCGCGCGGGTCGGCCGCTGCGGCGGAGCGGCGGGGCGCATCGCGCCGCCGGGGCCGCGGCGCACCATGCGCGGGCCCTCGGATTCTTCTTCTGCTTCGAGCTTGGGACGCACGCCCGGCGCTCTCGCCGTGGTCGCGGTCTCGCCCTCGCCGAAGCGCTTCTTCGCGACCTCGTCGGCCTTCTTCTTGGTTTCGTCGTTGTGCTTGCGGCGTTCCTCTTCGTCGCGCTTGCGGCCTTCGGCCGCTTCGCGCTCGGTCCGCTCGATGGCGTCGCGCTGCTGGCGGATCTTGGCGTCTTCTTCCGCGATCTTGCGCTCTTCGGCCTCGCGCAGGCGCGCGTCGCCGAGCGCGTGGGCGCGGCGGTTGCGCTCTTCGTCGGTGAGTGTGCGGAGTACGACGCCGGACGCCTTGGGCGCCGGCGCGGCCGGGGCAGGCGTTGCCACGGGGGCGGCGGCCGGGGCGGCAGGAGCCGCGGGCGCCGCGGCCGGAGCCTCGGGCTTGCCGTCGGCGCCGGGGGTGCGGCGCTTCTTGACCTCGACGACCACCTGCTTGCTGCGGCCATGGCTGAAGCTTTGGCGCACCACACCGGTTTCGGTGCGCGGCTTGAGCGATAGCGTCGATTTACCGACGCTTAGCGTCTTGCCGTCAGGGGTCTTGGTGTCAGACATTCAGTTCCGAATCCTGTCAGTTCCGCTCGCGGCCGGTGCCATCCTGGCCCGTGCCGCCGGCCCTAAAGCGCTCCAGGCGCGCAAAGCGCGCCAAAAACGTGTCATTTGCAGGCCCGCCAAGCAGGGCTGCATGTACCACATTTGACCGGCCCAATGCCAAATCCAATTGGGCCGTCGTGAAAGTCTTGATGACCACGATCTCCGCGGCATCGTCCCGCCGCCGGAGCGCGCCCGCGAGCTTGGAAACGCCGTCGGCGCTGGCATCCGACGCGTGCAGCAGGCCCACGACCCGGTCGCGGGCCATCGCCGCCTCGGTCTTGGCAAAACCCGCCGCAACCAGCCCGGATTTCCCGGCGATCGCCAGCGCATCGAGCGCAGCCCGCACCAGCAGGCGCTCGGTCTGATCCAGAAGCTCCGGCGTCACCTTGATTTTGCGCTTGAAGCCGCGCGCGAACACGTTGCGCGAAATGGCGTCCTTGAGTGTAGCCCGGTCGGCCGTGACCCACAGGCCCCGGCCGGGCAGCTTGCGCTTGAGATCGGGCACCACGCCCTGCGGCCCGACCACGAAGCGGATCAGGTCGTCGACCGGCTTCACCGCGCGGGTCACGGCGCACAGCCGCTCGGCGCCGGGACCGCCTTTGCGCGGTCCGGCATCGAGTTCGTCGGTGGTCGTCAGTGCCAGCATCGGTGCGATGATCGTCCTTTAGGCCGGTGTCGCTTCGGTCTCGGCCGGAGCGGCTTCCGCCGCCGGCTGTGCCGCGAGATCGGCCTCGGTGATCCAGCCGGCCTTCACGCGGGCCTGCATGATCATCGCCTCGGCGTCCTCGCGCGAGATTTCGTAGCCGTCGAGAATGCCCGGCTCGCGCTTGCTCTCGCCGTCCTTGCGTTCGGTCCAGCCGACCAGATCGTCGGTGGCGCAGCCGGCCAGATCCTCGACCGACTTGACGCCGCCCTCGCCGAACTTGACCAGCATCGCCGTGGTGACGCCGGGCACGTCCTTGATCGCGTCTTCGACGCCCAGCTCCAGGCGCTTGGCGTCGAGCTCGCTTTCGATCTTGCCGAGATACTCCTTGGCGCGGGTCTGCAACTCGCGCGCGGTGTCCTCGTCGAAGCCCTCGATCGAGGCCAGTTCCTTTTCGTCGACCACTGCCAACTCCTCAACTGACCCGAAGCCTTCGGAGGCGAGCAACTGACCGACCACCTCGTCGACGTCGAGCGCTTCCATGAACACCTTGGTGCGATTCTGGAACTCGGCCTGGCGGCGCTCGGACTCCTCCTGCTCGGTGAGGATGTCGATGTCCCAGCCGGTGAGCTGCGAGGCAAGCCGCACGTTCTGCCCGCGGCGGCCGATCGCAAGCGATAGCTGGGCATCGGGTACCACGACTTCAATACGCTCGCGGTCCTCGTCGAGCACCACCTTGGCGACTTCGGCAGGAGCCAGCGCATTGACCACGAAGGTGGCGATGTCCTGCGACCACGGGATGATGTCGATCTTCTCGCCCTGCAGCTCGTTCACCACCGCCTGCACGCGCGAGCCGCGCATGCCGACGCAGGCGCCGACCGGATCGACCGAGGAATCCCGCGAAATCACGGCGATCTTGGCGCGCGAGCCCGGATCGCGGGCCACCGCCTTCACCTCGACGATGCCGTCATAAATCTCCGGAACCTCCTGCGCGAACAGCTTGGCCATGAACTGCGGGTGCGTGCGGGAGAGGAAAATCTGCGGCCCGCGCGGCTCGCGCCGCACGTCGTAGATGAAGGCGCGCACCCGGTCGCCGTTGCGCATGGTCTCGCGCGGCAGCATTTCGTCGCGGCGGATGATGGCCTCGCCGCGGCCGAGGTCCACGACCACGTTGCCGTATTCCACGCGCTTGACGATGCCGTTGACGATGTCGCCGATGCGATCCTTGTACTCGACGTACTGGCGGTCGCGCTCGGCCTCGCGCACCTTCTGCACGATCACCTGCTTCGCCGACTGCGCGGCGATGCGGCTGTATTCGAGCAGCGGCAGCGTGTCGGCGATGGTGTCGCCCAGCTGCGCCGCGGGATTGCGCTTGCGCGCCTCATCCATGCTGATCTGGTTGGACGGGTTCTCTACCGTGTCGACCACGAGCATGTGGCGCGACAGCCGGAGTTCTCCGGTCTTGTTGTTGATCTCGGCGTGGACGTCGGTTTCGGCGCCGTAGCGCGACCGCGCCGCCTTGGCGATGGCATCCTCCATCGCCGTGATGACGATCGTGCGGTCGATCGACTTTTCGCGGGCGACCGCGTCCGCGATCTGCAACAGCTCGAGCCGGTTGGCGCTGACAGCCATCGCTCATTCTCCTTCGTGCTGGGTGCGGTGCCGGGCCTTGCCGGACGCGCGATGGAACGGATTTTTCGGGTGGGACGAAGCCGGGGATTTGTCCTCCGCCGGCTGGTTGTCGTTGAGCGCCAGTTGCTGCCGTTCGGCCTGCTTGCTGCGCCGGAGCGCTTCGGCGATGAGCGCGTCGGTCAGCACGAGCTTGGCTTCAGCCATCTCCTTGATAGGGAGCAGAATGTCGGCGGTCTCGCCGGCCGGGGAATCGTCGCGGCGGATGCGTGCCACATTGCCTTCGGCGCCGAGCAGCTGGCCGCGGAAGCGCTTGCGGCCCTCGACCGCCACGGCCATTTCGATCTTCACGAAATTGTTGGCGTAGCGGACGAAATCCGATTGGCGCACCAGCGGCCGGTCGATGCCGGGCGATGACATCTCCAGCCGGTAGGCGCGATCGACCGGATCGGCGGAGTCGAGAACGGGCGACAGCGCGCGCGAGCAGATTTCGCAGTCTTCGATCGTCATCGTGCCATCGGGGCGTTCGGCCATCACCTGCACGGTGTAGCCCTCGGAGGCGGACACGCGCACGCGCACCAGCCGGTAGCCGAGGCCCTCGACCACAGGCTCGACGATCGCGGCAACCCGGGCGCTCAGGCCCGGATCGACGATGAGGCGCGGCTCGGCGCCCGGTGCGGTTTCGACAGCTTCGTTCATTCGCCCGTTTTTTCTATAAGCTATTGATTTTGTTACAATTTATGTCCAGATTCTGGCCTTGGGGGCATTCAGGTAACAAAAAAGAGCGGGTCCCGGGGGGCCCACTCTCAAAAGCCAATTGGCCTTATGAGGATCTAACCAGACGGTCTGGATAGACGCGCAGAATATAGCGATTTGCGCCTCCCGTGCAAGGGCAAGGTTTGGCTAACGGTCCGTTCACGAACCCCACTTAAATTCGGGCGCAGTGCGGCCGCAGCGTTTCGGGCCGGT
>SHVN01000149.1 GCA_009694215.1 Xanthobacteraceae bacterium | reverse complement strand
AGCGCACCATTGCTTGGCTCAACCGGTGCCGAAGGCTTGCCAAGGATTGCGAGATCCTCAATCGCAAGGCGCGGGCGTTCTTGCGCCTCGCGTCAATCCGCCTCATGCTCCGGATACTTTGTAATCCCGCTTGATGTTCCCGGACAGACTCTAAGGGCTGGCTTGCACCCGCCGCAATGGCGGCGGGCGCGGAGTGGATGCGGCGTCACGCCATCTTGTTGACGAGTTCGCCGACGTTTTCGACCCACACCCGGGTGGTGTCGCCCGCTTTCAGGAACTCCTTGCGCGCGGCGCCGACGCCAGCCGGCGTGCCGGTCAGGATGATGTCGCCGGGATAGAGCGTGATGCGCGACGACAGGTGCGACAATTGCTCGGCGAGATTGAAGATCATGTCGCTCGTATTGGAGTCCTGCTTGATGACGTCATTGACCCAGAGCTTGATGCCGAGCTTCTGCGGGTCCTTGATGTCGCTGGCCGGCACGATCCACGGGCCGATCGGGCAGGCGTCGTCGAAGCACTTCTGGCCGACCCAGTCCCATTTGAACGGCGTCGAGTCGGGAAGCTGGGCGCGGCGACCGAGGTCGCGCGCCGACAGCTCGTTGGCAACCGTATAGCCCGCGATGTAGTCGAGCGCCTTCTCCAGCGGCACGTCCTTGGCCTTCTTGCCGATGACGGCGCCGAGCTCGGCTTCCCAGTCGATGGCGTTCGACGCCTTGGGTAGCTTCACCGTGGCCTTGTTTCCGCAGACGGTGCGGGAGGCCTTGATGAAGTGCCAGGGCTTGAGGCCCACCTCGTGGGGATCCGGCGCGGGCGGGATGCCCTGCAACTTCGCCATCTCCATCATGTGGTCGGTGTAGTTGGCGCCGGCGCAGTAGATCGCCGAGGGCCACAGCACCGGCGCGAGCAGCTTGGCCTTGCCCACCGGCTGGCTCTTGAGCTTGCTCTTGCCGGCCGCCCCGGCCGCCTTCTTCAGTGCGCCCTTGGCCGACGCCCAGTCGTTGAGAATGTCTATCATGCTGGCGTAGGCGGCCTTCCGCGTCAGCGCCGCCGCGTCGAACAGCTTGTCGTCCACCACGATCCCGGCGCGCGGGCCATTCGCGGACTGATACGTCACCAGCTTGTAGTTCGCCATGTTCTGTTTGCTCCCCATTAAGACCGACCGCTTCAGCGGCGTTTCCCGTCAATTTCTATATCAGGATATGGGCTTTGTCTGCGCCGCCGGGCCGCGGCGCGGGCAACGCAGCCCTGCGAGTCGTCGCCAACGATGGCTTACCGCGGTGCGATGACGCGGACGGGCTTGCCGTCGAGGAAGCCGCGGATGTTCTCGACGATGTCTGGGTAGTACTTCTCGTAGTTCTGCTGGCTGACATAGCCGAGATGCGGCGTGACGACTACGTTATCCATCTTGCGGTACGGATGGTCGAGCGGCAGCGGCTCGACGTCGAACACGTCGAGGCCGGCGCCGGCGATCTGCTTCTTGTTCAGCGCGTCGAGCAGCGCCTTCTCGTCGATGATCGGCCCGCGCGAGGTGTTGACGATGTAGGAGGTCTTCTTCATCAGGCCGAGTTCTTTGGCGCCGACCAGGCCGCGGGTGCGGTCGCCGAGCACCAGATGGAGCGTCACGACGTCGGCGTTGCGGAACAGATCGTCCTTCGACACATATTCGGCGCCGGCCTCCTTGCAACGCTCGGGCGTGAGGTTCTGGCTCCAGGCGATCACCTTCATGCCGAACGCCTTGCCGATTCCGGCGGCGCGGGCGCCGAGCTTGCCGAGGCCGAGCACGCCCAGCGTCTTGCCCTCGATGTCCATGCCGAGCGTTTCCTGCCACGGCTCGCGGGCCTTCATGCGCGCATGCTCCCAGCCGATCCGGCGGGTCAGTTCCAGGATCAGGCCGAAGGTGATGCCGGTGGTCGGATTGCCGAAGCCGCCGGTGCCGCAGACCACGATGCCGCGCTCCTGACAGGCCTTCATGTCGATCGAGGCGTTGTAGGCGCCAGTGGTGATGAGGAGCTTCAGCTTCGGCAGCCCGTCGATCACCGCGCGGGGAAATCGCGTGCGCTCGCGCATCATCACGACGATGTCGAAGTCTTTCAGGTCGTTGATGGTTTCGGCGTCGCTGCGGCGCACGGCTTGGGTGAAGACCTTGATCTCGACATCCTTGGTGATTTTCGACCAGTCGGCGAGCTTGAGCGCCACGTTCTGGTAGTCGTCAAGGATCGCGCAGCGATAGGCCATCTCAGCACTCCTTGAATTACGCCGTGGGGCGGCACCTTAGAGCATGATCGCAAAAAAATGGGAACCATATCCGCCGAATGCCGCGGCGGCTGCCTTTGCCACCGCCATGAGCGTGTAGGAGCGCATTTCCAGGAGTTGGGCGAGGGTCGCATCGGTCGATGGACGATGGCGGCGGGCTAGCGATACGGCCTCCTCGAAGAAGCGCTCGGCCGCCGCGTCATCGCCGGCGTGTTCCGACTGACCGTATCGCTGCTCCAAGTTCCTGATTTGGCGGAGCACCTGCGCGTCGTCGGCCTTGCCAATCGAAGGCATCCCGGCCGCGATCAGTGCGGCGAGGCCAACGGTCCGCAACGCCTTCAGGGTCGAGATCAACACGCGGGCTCCGTCGGTAAAGGCGAAAGGCCGCGCATTGTTGGCGGAAACCCGGTGGGTTGCAACGGCTCAACCTGCGGCCTTGGCAGCCGCTTGCCGCCAACCCGCTTCATCATTAAATAGGCGCCATCTTTCCCGACACGGCGCTTGTTGGCGCGGCTCACAGCGCGCACCGTTCGTTTCACCCCGAGGGACCATGAACGGCCGCCAGTTCGTCTATCACATGCAGGGTCTGACCAAGACCTATCCGGGCAACCGCAAGGTGCTCGAAAATATCCACCTTTCGTTCTATCCGGACGCCAAGATCGGCGTGCTCGGCGTCAACGGCTCGGGCAAGTCGACGCTGCTGCGCATCATGGCGGGCATCGACAAGGAGTATGTCGGCGAGGGCTGGGTCGCCGAAGGCGCCCGCGTCGGCTATCTCGAACAGGAACCGCAGCTCGATCCGAAGCTCTCCGCGCGCGAGAATGTCATGCAGGGGGTGGCGAAGAAGAAGGCGCTGCTCGACCGCTACAACGAGATCGCCGCCAACTACACCGACGAGACCGCCGAGGAGATGGCCAAGCTCCAGGACGAGATCGACTCGAAAAACCTGTGGGAGCTCGACTCGCAGGTCGATCTGGCGATGGACGCGCTGCGCTGCCCGTCCGACGACGCCGACGTGACCAAGCTCTCGGGCGGCGAGCGCCGCAGGGTCGCGCTCTGCCGCCTGCTGCTCGACCAGCCGGAACTGCTGCTGCTTGACGAGCCCACGAACCATCTCGACGCCGAGTCGGTGAACTGGCTGGAAGGGCATCTGCGTAACTATCCGGGAGCGATCCTGATCGTCACCCACGACCGCTACTTCCTCGACAATGTCACCGGCTGGATCCTCGAGCTCGACCGCGGCAAGGGAATCCCCTACGAGGGCAACTATTCGTCGTGGCTCGTGCAGAAGCAGAAGCGGCTGGAGCAGGAGGGCCGCGAGGACGCTGCGCATCAACGCACTCTCCAGCGCGAGCAGGAATGGATTCGAGCGTCACCGAAGGCCCGGCAGGCGAAATCCAAGGCGCGTTATGAGCGCTACGAAGACCTGTTGAAGAAGGCGGGCGAGAAGCAGACCCAGACCGCGCAGATCGTCATTCCGGTGGCCGAGCGGCTCGGGCAGAACGTCGTTGACTTCGAGCATCTGCGGAAGGGCTACGGCAACAACCTTCTGATCGACGATCTGACCTTCAAGCTGCCGGCCGGCGGCATCGTTGGCGTGATCGGCCCGAACGGCGCGGGCAAGACCACGCTGTTCCGCATGATCACCGGGCAGGAGAAGCCCGACTCCGGCACGATTAAGGTCGGCGAGTCGGTGCAGCTCGGCTACGTCGATCAGTCGCGCGACGCGCTCGACGGATCGAAGAACGTCTGGGAGGAAATCTCCAACGGCCAGGACATCATCCTGCTCGGCAAGAAAGAGGTGAACAGCCGCGGATATGTCTCGGCGTTCAACTTCAAGGGCGGCGACCAGCAGAAGAAGGTCGGCTCGCTGTCGGGCGGCGAACGCAATCGCGTGCATCTCGCCAAGATGCTCAAGACCGGCGCGAATCTCCTCCTGCTCGACGAGCCGACCAACGATCTCGACGTCGATACGCTCCGCGCGCTCGAGGAGGCGCTGGAGGATTTCGCCGGCTGCGCCGTCATCATCAGCCACGATCGCTGGTTTCTCGACCGCATCGCCACGCATATCCTGGCATTCGAGGGCGACAGCCACGTCGAGTGGTTCGAGGGCAATTTCCAGGACTACGAGAAGGACAAGATGCGGCGGCTCGGCACCGATTCCGTCATACCGCACCGGATCAAGTACAAGAAGTTCAGCCGGTAGCTGTTGCGTGCTAGTGATCGGGGCATGATTCACCGGCTCGCTTCGGTGATGGTTGCGGCGCTGCTGCTGGGCGCGGCGTGCGTTCCAGTGCGTGCCGATCCCGCCTTCGCGAAATTCCTGCAATCATTGTGGCCCGAGGCGCAGGGGCTCGGCGTCTCGCGCGCCGTTTTCGACGCGGCGACGCGCGGGCTCGAGCCCGACCTGTCGCTGCCCGACCTCGCCCTGCCGGGCCGGACGGACAAGCCGCCGTCGCAGCCCGAGTTCGTGCAGACGCCGGCCGACTATGTGCGCGAGAGTTCGATCGCGCGGCTGGCCGCGCAGGGCCGGACGCTTCTGGAGATGCACCGCGCGACGCTCGATGCGATCGAGCGGCAGTTTGGCGTGCGGCCCTCGGTGATCCTTGCGATCTGGGGCCGGGAGACCGCTTTCGGCGGCTACAAGCTGCCGCATGACGCGCTCCGCGTGCTGGCGACGCAGGCCTACACCGGGCGGCGCAAGGAACTGTTCCGCGGCGAGTTCCTGGCCGCGCTGAAGATGCTGCAGGGCGGCGTGCCGCGCGAGCGGCTGCGCAGCTCCTGGAGCGGCGCCATGGGTCTCACGCAATTCCTGCCGTCGGAGTTCTACAAACATGCGGTCGATTTCGACGGCGACGGCAAGGTCGATATCTGGACGTCGATCCCGGATGCGCTCGCCTCGGCGGCAAAGCAACTCGCCAGCAAGGGCTGGCGCCGCGGCGAACGCTGGGCCTACGAGGTCCGTCCGCCGGCCGGTGTCGATTGCACCATCGCACAGCCCGGTCACGTGCTGCCGATCGGCGAATGGCTCAAGCGCGGCTATGCGCCGGCCTTTGGGCGCAAGCTCGCGCCCGACGAATTGAAGAACGAAGCATCCCTGCTGCTGCCGGAAGGCACCCACGGTCCAGCGTTCCTCTCGCCGAAGAACTACTTCGTCATCAAAGACTACAATTTCTCCGACCTTTACGTTTTGTTCGTCGGCCACCTCAGCGATCGGATCATGGATGCGCGCGGCTTCGAGCGGCCCTGGAGCAAGAACACGCAGCTTCGCACCGAACAGGTCGAAGCGATGCAACGCACGCTCACCGAGCGCAGGCTCTACGGCGACAAGATCGACGGCAAGGCGGGGATGCTGACCCGCGCGGGGCTCGGCGCCTACCAGAAGGCGAACGGGCTCAAGCTCGATTGCTGGCCGACCGCCGCAGTTCTGGCGCACATGCAGAAGCGCAAATAGAAGCCCGGCGGCGCTTGTGCATCCGCCGGGCAGAAGTTCAAGCCAGGCTCAGGCGATCAGTAGGCCGGGCAGAAGAACCGCGGACGGCTCCAGCCGACCACGTTGCCGTATGGATCGCGCAGCGGACGGTGCGCCCAGTAGCCGCCGGGGCAGCCATAGGCCGGCACCAAGGGCTCATAGCCCGCGACCGGATAGTAGCTGCGCGGATAAGCGTAAGCCGGATCGTAGCTGCGCGGATAAGCGTAAGCCGGACCGGCGCCAGCGGCGATCGCGCCGCCGATGATTGCGCCGGCCACGAGCCCGCCGGCGATGCCGAGGCCCACGCCATGGCCATGGCCACGGCCGCGGCCGCGCTGGGCGGCGTCGGCATCGGTCGGCGCCAGGGTGCCGATAGCCAGCACCGCGATGGTAGCGATAGCAAGAAGCGTCTTCTTCATGGTGATCTCCTGATGCGTCTGGCCCAACACCGATCGCCGAAATGAGCTGTTTGAACCTAATCCCAAATCGAGCCCGGTGAAATAAGCCCATGCAATTTGTCGAAAATTTGATTGGGGAACAAAGCAGAAAACCGCCCGTCATCTTGCGGTGCAAGATGAAGAACGGTTTTCTGGGAACCTGAACGACGGTTCAGATTGAGCGGATTCCAGAAATCAGTAGCAGACTGGCACGCGCTGAACGCGCCAACGGAAGCCATCCCAGAAGCGCTCACGGCGTCAACCGCAGGGAGCGGCCGCGTAGTACGGGCCACCCGCGTAATAGCCGCCGCCGTAATAGCCGTACGAACAGGTAGCGCCTCCGATGATGGCGCCGCCTCGGCCGCGAGCTTCAGCGGGTGCGGGCGCTGCAATCGCAGCAGCCGTGAGAGCCACGGCGGCGGCGAGCGTGGTCAAAGTCTTCGTCATGGCACAACCTCTCGAATTGATGAGCGTGTGAATAGAACGCGGAGGCCCGCGTCTGCGTTCCCACTTGGTTCCCGGCAAAAATGCAGAAGTTCCCGCTCCCGTTTGGGAACGGGACGAAGCGGCGGGGCAATTCCCGCAGGCCTAGACGTTCGCGGAAGTATCGAGCGGCGCCAACGGCGCGCGGTTGGCCTTCGGGCTTCGCACCGCATGGCCGATGAGGGTCTTGCCGAGCGACCAGACGGCGCCGGGCACGCGGTGGCTGCCCGCGATGACGTCGCCGAACGCGCGGACGATCCAGTCGCAGTCCTGGTCGTTGATGACGTACGCGGGCAACAGCTTGACGGTGTGGCTCCCATGTCCCGCCACCTGACAGAGGATCTTGTGGTCCTTGAACAGCGGGATGGTGATGAGCTGGCAGAACAGGCCCTTGTTGGCGGTCTCGATCAGATTCCACGCGGCCTTCAAGCCGAATGACGCCGGCGGGCCGAACTCGATGCCGATCATCATTCCCTTGCCGCGGACGTCGCGCAGCATCTCGTAGCGAGGGATCATCGCAGTGAATTCGCGCAGCAGGCGATCGCCCATGCGCCCGGCGTTCTCGATCAGGCGCTCGCGTTCGAGCACGTCGAGCGTGGCGATGCCCGCCGCCATCGCCAGATCGTTCTTGGCGAAGGTCGAGCCGTGCACCACCGCCCGGTCCATCCGGTCGAACATTTTCTCGTAAATATGCCGCCGCATCAGCACGGCGCTGCTCGGCACATGACCGCCGGAGAGCGACTTCGACAGCAGCACCATGTCCGGCTCGACGTTCCAGTGTTCGACCGCGAGGAAGCGGCCGGTGCGGCCGAGGCCGGTCTGGATTTCATCGGCGATGAACAGCGTGCCGTGCCGGCGGCAGAGGTCGGCGGCTGCCCGCAGGTAGCCGTCGGCGGGCATGTTTACGCCCTTGCCCTGGATCGGCTCGACCATGAAGGCGGCGACATTGCGCGACGACAGCGCGCGTTCGAGCGCGGCCAGGTCGTTGAACGGGATGCGGGTACAATCGGGCAGCAGCGGCCCGAAGCCGTCGCGGAAGATCGCATCGCCATTGAGAGACAACGCACCGTTGGTCAGCCCGTGGTAGGCGTGGTCGCAGAAGATCAGTCCCGGACGCCCGGTCGCAGCCCGCGCGAACTTGATCGCGCCCTCAACGGCCTCGGCGCCGGAATTGGCAAAGAATACCTTGTCGAGATAAGGCACGCGCGCCAAAAGCCGCTCGGCCAGAATCCCGGCCAGCGTCGCGACGTCGAGTTGCACGAGATTGGGAAGGTCGCTGTCGAGAACGTCTTTCAGCGCCTCGCGCAACGCCGGATGATTGCGCCCGATGCCGAAGACGCCGAAGCCGCTCAGCAGATCGAGGTGGCGGTTGCCGGCTGCGTCGAACAGATAGGCGCCGGTGCCGCGGCGGAACCGGACGTCGAAACCGATGGTTCGAAGCACGCGGACCATCTGCTCGTTGAGATGGCGGCTGTGCATGTCATAGCGATCGGCCTCGCGCTCCGCGAACATCGAGGCCATGCCCTGGGCGGGGGCTTCAGTCATGCGGCGCGCCGGCCGTCGCGAACCAACGGCATGGCGCGCGAGGCAATGGCGCGGGCCTCGAATACCAATTCTATAATGCCGAGCATTTTGTACCCA
>SHVN01000148.1 GCA_009694215.1 Xanthobacteraceae bacterium | reverse complement strand
ATCGTGAGCTTTTGCACGATGTCGTCGAGCGAGGCGTCGGTATCGAGATGCTCCTTGAGCCAGGACAGGGTGAACTTCATGGGCTCAAGCCCCCGGCGAGCGTCGGGAAGTCGAGCGGCCGGAAGCCGTAGTGAGCGAGCCAGCGCACGTCGGCCTCGAAGAACGCGCGCAGGTCCGGCATGCCGTATTTCAGCATGGCGATGCGGTCGATCCCCATGCCCCAGGCGAAGCCCTGTACCTCGTCCGGATCGAGCCCGCAGTTGCGCAGCACGTTCGGATGCACCATGCCGCAGCCGAGAATCTCCAGCCAGTCGTCGCCCTCGCCGAACCGGACCTCGCCCTTGTCGCGCCGGCACTGGATGTCGACTTCGAGCGACGGCTCGGTGAACGGGAAGAACGACGGGCGAAACCGCATGTTGACGTTGTCGACCTCGAAGAACGCCTTGCAGAACTCCTGCAGGATCCATTTCAGGTGGCCGAGATGCGCGCCCTTGTCGATGACGAGCCCTTCGACCTGATGGAACATCGGCGTGTGGGTCTGGTCGGAGTCGCTGCGATAGGTGCGGCCGGGAATGATGACTCGGATCGGCGGCTTCTGCGCCAGCATGGTGCGCACCTGAACCGGCGAGGTGTGCGTGCGCAGCAGCATCCGCGAGCCGTCCGGCTTCGGCGGGAAGTAGAACGTGTCGTGCATCTCCCGGGCCGGATGGCCTTCCGGGAAATTCAGCTTAGTGAAGTTGTAGTCGTCGGTCTCGATGTCCGGACCTTCGGCGACGGCGAATCCCATGTTGGCGAAGATGGCGGTGAGCTCGTCCACCACCTGGCTGATCGGATGCATGCGGCCCGCCTCGGCCGGCGACTCGCGAACGGGCAATGTCACGTCCACCGTCTCGGTCGCGAGCCGGGCGTCCAGCGCTGCGCCCTTGAACCCTTCGCGCCGTGCGTTGAGCACCGCGTTGACGCGGTCCTTGAGCCCGTTGATCGCCGGACCCTGCAGCTTGCGCTCGTCCGGCGTCATGCCGCCCAGCGTCTTGAGCAGGGCGGTGACCGCGCCGCTCTTGCCCAGCGCCGCGACACGCACGGCCTCCAGCGCCGCCTCGTCGGAGGCCGCGGCCACGGCGGTCGAAATCTCGGTTTCCAGGGCGGCAATATTGGTCATTCAAATCCTCGCGAATGCGGCTGGTTTTGGCCGTCCGGCGTGCATCTGGCAAGCCCCGCCGGGCCGTGGGAAAGTCCCGTTATCGATCCGGACGAGGTCATTTCGATGCTCGGTCGCACGGTTTTGGGCCTTTCGGCCGTTCTTCTGCTGGTCGTGCCGGCGGCAGGCCGGGAATGCCCGACGCAGGACTGGGTTGGGAAGCGCGCGAGGATGCGGTGCGCAAGGCGGCCACTTGCAAGGAGGTGCTGGCGGTCGCGGAATCCTGTGTTTTCGGGGCGAGCGGCGACACCGGCCTCACCGAGATCGTCATGGAAAAGTGCGAGGCCGATTTCTTCGGCAAGATGAGTAAGGCGCAGCGCTAGGCCTATGATGCGGGCATCAAGCGCTGCGACGACAAGTACCGGCGCAAGGACGGCACCATATACCGCTCGATGGAGGCGTTCTGCAGGGCCACGCTCGCGCGCGACACCGCGACGAAATTCGCCAAGGCGCCACCGCGCTAGTGAGCTACCTCAGGCCGCCTTGGGCAGTGCGGCCTTGGCCTTCTCGACGATCGCCTGGAATGCTGCCGGCTCGGTGATGGCGAGTTCCGACAGCACCTTTCGGTCGACCATGATGCCGGCCTTGGCGAGCAGGTCGATGAACTTCGAGTAGTTCAGCCCGAACGGCCGTACCGCCGCGTTGATGCGCTGGATCCAGAGCGCGCGGAAGGTGCGCTTCTTGTTCTTGCGGTCGCGGTAGGCGTATTGCATCGCCTTTTCCATCGACTGCTTGGCGATGCGGATGGTGTTGCGGCGGCGGCCGTAGTGGCCCTTGGTCGCCTTGTAGACCTTCTTGTGCTTAGCGTGAGAAGTGACGCCGCGTTTGACGCGAGCCATGACTGATCTCCTGAAAAACTATGCCTTCGACATGATGACGCGACCGGCGCGCGAGGCGCGGCCCAAAAAAATCCGTCAGCCGTTGGGCAGGAAAAACTTGACGATGTTGTCGCCGTCGGCCTTGAACATCACGCGGGTGCCGCGGTGCTGGCGGATCTGCTTCTTGGTCCGCTTGATCATGCCGTGGCGCTTGCCGGCCATCGCCGACTTCACCTTGCCGCTGGCGGTGATCTTGAAGCGCTTTTTAGCGCTCGACTTGGTCTTCAGCTTGGGCATTTTGCTCTCCTTCAAGTGCGGCTTCGGACGCGACAAAGAACCGGTCCCGCCGGATATGCTCAATATGAGCGTGCTGAATGGATCAGCCTCGTCGCCACGGCAGCCCTTGTGAGCCGGGCGATGAGAGACCGACATTATGGCAGAGGGCGGCTGAAAAGACAACCGGAACAGGCAAACACCCGCGAATGGCTCGCGGGCGCTCCATCGGCTCTTATAGCAATACACTCAGCGGGTTAGCGCGGAGTCAGCACCATCACCATCTGGCGGCCCTCGATGCGGGGCTCCGACTCGACCTTGGCGAGCTTGGTGGTGTCGTCTTTCACCCGGTTCAGTAGCCGGGTGCCAAGCTCCTGGTGGGCCATCTCGCGGCCGCGGAAGCGGAGCGTCACCTTGACCTTGTCGCCTTCTTCGAAGAAGCGTTCCATCGAGCGCATCTTCACCTGGTAGTCGTGGTCGTCGATCATCGGCCGGAGCTTGATCTCCTTGACCTCGACTACCTTCTGTTTCTTGCGGGCCTCGGCCTGCTTTTTCTGCTCTTGGAACCGGTACTTGCCGTAATCCAGGATCTTGCAGATCGGGGGCACGGCGTTGGGCGAAATCTCGACCAGATCGAGCCCGGCCTCTGCGGCCCTGGCCAGGGCGTCTGCGATGGGGATGGCTCCAAGGTTGGCGCCGTCCTTGTCGATCAGGTGAACCTCGCGAACGCGTATATCTTCGTTGATGCGCTGGCCGTCCTTCTGGACGGGCGCTTGCGATCTCTGCGGGCGACGAATGGGGGCTATCTCCTCGTTGTTTCAGAAGCCTTTAGAATCGGGATTGTCCGCTCATAAGTCAACGTCATTCCGGCCTTAAATCGCCGGCTTTCGCGCGGCTTTTTGACTGCTTGCCGCCTTTGGCGGTTCTCTTGGCCCTGCCATTCCGCCCAGCCTCTTGCGTTCCGCGCCTGCTTGCGGCGAAACACGGAAGGCATGAGCGAGAGCGTCCTTCAAACAATCGGCGTCGGAACGGGAGCAGCCTTGCGCCGGATCGCGGTACGTGCGCGCGGCGGCGCTGCGCCTGGGCTGTTCTGGCTCGGCGGCTTCAAGTCCGACATGCAGGGCACCAAGGCTGTTGCCCTCGACGCCTGGGCCGCCGGCAATGGCCGATCCTGCATCCGGTTCGACTATTCGGGTCACGGCGAGTCCGGCGGCGACTTCGCCGAGGGCACGATCGGCCGCTGGCTTGAGGACAGCGCGGCGGTGTTCGAGGCCTTTGCCGAAGGGCCGCAGGTGCTCATTGGCTCCTCGATGGGCAGCTGGCTCGCGCTGCTGCTCGCGCGGGAGCTCAAGGGACGCAAGGCCAGGGGCTGGGTCGCCGGGCTGGTGCTGATCGCGCCGGCGGTCGATTTCACCGAAGAGCTGATGTGGAAGAAATTCTCGCCGCAGGTGAAGCGGCAGATCGAGACCGAGGGCTCCTGGCAGCGGCCGTCGCAGTATTCGGAAGGCGCCTATCCGATCACCCGCGGGTTGATCGAGGGGGGCCGCAGGCACCTGCTGCTCGGCGGGCTGATCGAGACCGGATGCCCGGTGCGGATTCTCCAGGGGGTGCAGGATACCGACGTGCCGTGGCAGCACGCGGTCGAACTGTCGTCGCGGCTGGCCCGCGACGACGTGGTGCTCACGCTGGTGAAGGACGGCGATCACCGCCTGTCGCGGCCGGAGGACATCGAGCGGCTGATCGCGGCGGTGGCGGAGTTCTAGTCGCGCGCCTCGAATCCCTCGTCGAACAAGGCCTGCAATCCCGCGCGGTAATCCGGATAGCGCAGCGTGACGCCAAGCTCGCGCCTGAGCTTGTCGTTCCGCACCCGCGCGCAGCCGTCATAAAAACTCAGCAGGAACGGCGACAGCGTTCGCCGAGCCTCATCGAGCGAAAGCACCGGCGGCGGGGCCAGCCCCAGGAGCTTCGCCGCGAACTCGATCGGATCGCCCGGCGGCGCGGGCTCGCCATCGGTGACGTTGACGATGCCGCCGAAGCGGCGCGCGAACGCCGCGTCGATCGCCTGTGCGATGTCGGCGACGTGGATGCGGTTGAAGACATGGTCAGGCTTCGTGATGCGGTGGGCGCGGCCGGCCATGAGGCGAACGAATGCGTTCTGCCCGGGCCCGTAGATGCCGGCGAGACGCAGGATCGCGACCGGCGTGTTGCGCCTGCCGCCGAGCGCCTGCCACGCCCGTTCCGCCTCGATGCGGGCCGCGCCGCGCGCATGCGGCGAAACGGTCGGCGCGGTCTCGTCGATCCAGGCGCCGCCGTGATCGCCGTAAACGCCAAGCGAGGACAGATAGAAGATCGATTGCAGCTTCGGCGCGGCGGCGATGTCGCCGGCCAGGGCGGCCAGCACCGGGTCGCCGGCCTCGCCGGGCGCGGCCGAGATCAGCAGGTGGGTGGCCTCGGCGACGGCTTGCCGTAACTCGGGCGACGGATGGATGCCGTCGAAGGCGACCAGCGCAGTTGGACCGTTGGTTTTCTTGTCAGGGGTGCGCGAGGTGCCGACGACGCGCTCGAAACGCGAGCCGAATTCGGTCACATAAAACCGCGCGCAATATCCGAGGCCGAGGCAGACAAGCGTGGGCATCGCTCCTTATTATCAGATCCGCTCGATCCCGGCGTCGGCGATCACCTTGGTCCAGCGCGCGACATCCTTGGCGATCAGCGCCTTGAAATCCTCCGGCGTTCCCGTCTTCGGCTCGCTGCCCATCGTATGGATGCGCTCGACCACGGCGGCCTCGGCAACCAGCGCGTTGATCTCCCTGTTGAGGCGGGAGGCGATCTCCTGCGGCAGCTTGGCCGGTCCGACCATGCCCATCCATGAGGTGACGGAGAATCCGGGGAAGCCCGCTTCGGCAATCGTCCCGACATCCGGCAGCGGCGCATAGCGCCTGTCGCCGGTGACGCCGAGCGCGTGAAGTCCGCCCGACTTGACCTGGCCGAGCAGCGCGATCGGCGGATCGATCAGGAAGTCGAGCCGCTTACCGAGCAGCTCGGTGAGCGCCTGGTTGCCGCCGCGGAACGGCACGACCTGAATCTTGATGCCGGCGAGGCGCGAAAAATACTCGATCAGCAGATGCTGAGGCGTTCCGGCGCCCGGCACGCCGCCAAGGGTCGGCTCCGAGCGCGTCTTCGCGGTTCTGATGAGATCGGGAATGCTGCGGATCGTGTGTTCCGGATGTGTCACGATCACGAACGGGAATTCGATCGCCTGGCCGATGATCGTGAAGTCGTCGGTTGGATGGTACGGCAGCGCCTTGTAGGTCGCGGCTGTGACGGCGTGGCCGCTCGGAATCCATCCGAGCAGATAGCCGTCGGGATTGGCGCGGGCCATCTGCGCCGCCGCGAGCGTGCCGGCGGCGCCGGGTTTCGGCTCGACCACGATCTGCTGGCCAAGCTTCCGCGACAGGCCTTCGGCGATGAGCCGGGCGCTGACGTCGACGCCGCCGCCGGCGGTCAGGCCGTGGATCATCGAAATGCTGCGCCCCGGCCAAGCGGCGAATGCGCGATCGGGCCGGAGCGTTACCGCCGCGGACAGTCCGGCGAGCATGGTACGGCGCGTGATTACGGCCATGACGTTTCTCTCCGTGGATGACGTTTGTTGAGGGCCAGCCTAGCACGTCCGCCGCGGTGCCGGAATTACGCCGCGGCCGCCGCGGCCCATTCCTCGGCGACCAGAGGATCGGCCTCGCTGGCGTGCGCCGGAGCGAGCGCCGCCAGCCGCCGCGGGTCGATCTGCCCGAGCGCCCAGACCGCGGCGCCGCGAACCAGTGGCGAGGCGTCGGACAGCAGCCGCTCTGCCTGCGCCGCGTGCGACGGATCGCCGGAGTTGCCGACGGCGATCAGGACATTGCGTACGAAACGCTCGCGGCCGGTGCGCTTCACCGCGGTCTTTGCGAACATGGCCCTGAACGCCGCGTCGTCGAGCGTGAGCAGCTCCGCAAGCGCCGGAGCATGCGTCTGTTCGCGGGCGAACAGACGCTGTTCACGCCCCGCCTGGGCGAACTTGTTCCACGGGCAGACCGCGAGACAGTCGTCGCAGCCGTAAATGCGGTTGCCCATCAGAGGTCTCAATTCGCGCGGGATGGGCCCCTTGTGCTCGATGGTGAGATACGAAATGCAGCGCCGCGCATCGAGCCGGTACGGCGCGGGAAACGCCGCCGTCGGGCAAATATCCAGGCATTTCCTACAGTTGCCGCAGTGGTCCGGCTCGGCCTGGTCCGGCGGCAGTTCGAGCGTGGTGAAGATCGCGCCGAGAAACAGCCACGAGCCGTATTCGCGCGAAACGAGGTTTGTATGTTTGCCCTGCCAGCCGAGGCCGGCCGCCGCCGCGAGCGGCTTCTCCATCACCGCGGCGGTGTCGACGAAAACCTTCACATCCCCACCACCCCGCGCGATCAGCCAGCGCGCAAGATCCTTCAGCTTGGGCTTGATGACCTCGTGATAGTCATCGCCCTTGGCGTAGACCGAAATCGCGCCGCGGTCATGTTGCTGGAGGATAGCGAGCGGGTCATGGTCCGGACCGTAGTTCAGCCCGAGCATGATGACGGAGCGCACGTCCGGCCACAGCGTGCGCGGATCGCCACGCCGCTCGGCGCTGGTCTCCATCCAGATCATATAGCCGTGCGCGCCGTCGGCGAGGAACCGTTCGAGCCGGGCCTTCGACTCCGGCACGGAGTCGGGCCGGGCGATGCCGACCACGTCGAAGCCGCGCGCCCGCGCAGCCTCAATCAGCCCCGCTTTGATCTCGGAAGGGTCGTTCAGAAGTCGAGGTCGGTGTAGGCCGGGGCGGGCGCCAGGCCCGGCCACGTCTCGGCCAGCAACGGGCGGAACGACGGGCGCGACTTCACCCGCGCGTACCAGTTCTTCGATGCCTCGTCTTCGGCCCATGGCACATCGCCCAAGTAATCCACCGCCGACAGATGCGCGGCGGCGGCGAGATCGGCGAGAGTCATCCGGTCGCCGGCCAGCCAATGGCGGGTCCGCACCAGCCATCCGATATAGGCGATATGATAGCGGACATTGATCCGCGCCGCACGGATTGCGTCGGTGTCGGGCGGGCCGCCGCCCTGCTCGATGCGCATGTGCCGCTTGTAGAAGCGCTCCATTACCAGCGGGCCGCTGACCTCGGCGAAGAACTTCTCGTTGAACCAGGCCGCCAGCCGCCGGACCTCGACGCGCAGGCCGATTTCGGCGGGCATCAGCCGCCGCTCGTGCATCTCGGCGCCGTAGGTCTCGTCGAGGAACTCGGCGATGATGGAGGCGCCCGGCACCGGCGGATAGCCCTCCGCCACCAGCACCGGCGTGGCGGCGGCCGGGTTGAGCATCAGGAATTCCTCCCGCCGCTCCCACACCCGCTCCTCAATCACGCGGTGCTCGAGCCCGTGCTCGGCGAGGGCCAGCCGGACGAATCGGGAATGGGGACAGAACGGATAATGGAAGAGTGTCAGCATGGAGCCCAGGGTCTGGTGCCGACGGGCGGGAATCAGACGCGCGAGCCTAACAGGCCGCGAAAAAAGTCCCAACCGGTCATTGCGGAACACCGACCTGTCATGCCCCGCCTTCGCGGGCGATGACCGCCGGGGCCGGAGCATCCTGTTGAATGCAACGCCGATCCCATTGCCCGGGCCGGGCGGTTGCGCGAAAAGCACGGATTGATCTTCAGCGGGGCGACGCTGCCACATTTTCCGCGGAGCATTTCATGACTCTCGATGTCATCAAGGCGATCATCCTCGGCATCGTCGAGGGACTGACCGAGTTCGTCCCCGTGTCCTCCACCGGGCATCTGCTGTTGGTGCAGCGGTTCTTCGGCTTCACCGACGCCGACTTCGGCAAGACCTTCGCGGTGCTGATCCAGTTCGGTGCGATCCTCGCGCTCTTGTCGATCTATTTTGTGAGGCTGTGGAAGCTGGCGCTCGGATTTTTCACCGACCCGGCGGCACGGTGGTTCATCCTCGGAATTCTGCTGGCGTTCCTGCCGGCGGCGGTGGTCGGCGCGCTGGCGCATGACTTC
>SHVN01000147.1 GCA_009694215.1 Xanthobacteraceae bacterium | reverse complement strand
AAAACTCTTTGCCGATGGCGGCTATGCCGGAGCAAAGCTTAAAGCGGCGCTCGCCGGCCAACCGGTCGAGTTGGAAATCGTCAAGCGCACGGACAACGAAGGTGGCTTCAAGGTGGTACGACGGCGGTGGGTCGTCGAGCAAACATTATCTTGGCTACGACGCAATCGACGCCTGATGGCTCACTACGAAGCATTCGCCATCACCGCCGAAGGCTATGCCAAGCTCGCAATGATATGCATCATGCTCAAGCGGCTTACCGAGCCAAGGCCCGCGTGCATCACGTAAAGTTCCGAGTCAGGCTCTTAAAGGGGAACCTTTTAACGCGAACGAAGAATAGCGTAAAAATGCCTCTGTGTAATTTTCGTAATATTGTGGATTATCAATTTCGTTTCGGTTGCGGCTCCCCAACTACCACGAAAAGAGCCCAGTACCGCGAATGCGCTTCTTGCTGATTTTTTTGTCGTTTAGCAACTTCAGTGGCCTCTTTCGTTTCAAACCGCACCCGACCACCGTTTTTAAGCTGCCACAATCAAACTGAGACACTACCCGGGGCCGCGATCGCACACGTTTACGCAATCCAAGGCCTAGCGCCGGCGGCGGCGCTGCTGGCCGAGCCCCATCTGTTTGGCGAGTTGCGACCGGGCGGCGGCGTAGTTCGGCGCCACCATCGGATAGTCGGCGGGCAGGCTCCACTTCTCCCGGTATTGCTCGGGAGTCATGTTGTACTGCGTACGCAAATGGCGCTTCAGCGACTTGAACTTCTTGCCGTCCTCCAGACAGACAATGAAGTCGGGGGTGATCGACTTCTTGACCGTCACCGCGGGCTTGAGCGGCTCCGAGGACGGCTGCGCCTCCCCGCTCGACACCCGCAGCAGCGCCGTATGAATCTGATTGATCAGCGCCGGTATATCGGCCGAGGCCACCGGGTTGTTGCTGACATAGGCCGAGACGATCTCGGCCGTCAGCCCGATGAACTTGGTCGTGTCGGTGGCGTCGCCCATGACGATGCTGCCCTTATGCCCGGTTGATCTTGGCATAACGTCTCCGAATCGAATCGAACGCTTATTAGCAAGAATTTTACAGGACCCTTCCGGCAAGCCGCAAGTAGAGACGAGCTTAAATCACGGTGAAGCGGCGGCGAATAGTTCGGATTTGCAAGGTTGCCAAAGCAAAAGACCGTGGTTTGCGAACGCGAAGGACACGCCGCAAACAAAAACGCCGGCCCTTGCGGCGCCGGCGTCTTACCGAAAGCCGCATTGTCGCGTCAGCCTGACTTCTCGAGATGGGCGCGCAGCGCATCGACGGAGGCGAATTTCACGGTGCCTTGCGGCAACTGGGCTTCGATCGATCCATCGGCATAGAGCGTGTAGGGCATTCCGTCGATCACGCCGGATTTGAGGATCGCAGGCCCCCGCTCGGCCGCGACCTTGCGAATGATGTTCGGCATGCGTTTCTCGGCGGCCGGTCTGTTGTCGCGCGGACGGGCCGGGATGGGCGGCAGCGGCATATCGAGCGCGGGCTCGCGCCTGATCTCGACCTTGGACTCGGCCGCGGGCGCGGATGACGACGTCGGCGCCGGTGCCAGAGCACCGCCATCTGGCCAGACCAGGAAGAAGCGTTCCTTTTCCTTCGGCGGCTCGACCTGCGGCGCGGCGCGGGTCATCGGCGGTTCGGCGCGTGGCGCCGGCCGCGACTCCAACGGACCGGCCTCGCGGCTCGGCGACCAGACCTTTGGCTCGAGTTCGGGCGCGGGCTCGACGACGGGCGGCATCGCCGGGCGCTGCGGCGAGCGCGGCGACAGCGGCGCTTCGTCCGGCACCTCGACCATCGGCGGCTCGGTCATGGCGGGCGGCACGACTGCGGGCGCAGCCGGCACCGTCACGGGCTTGGATTTGGCGCGCAGCCAGTCCAGCGACCCAGCGGCGGCCGGTTCGGCCGCGGTGGCGGAAAAGCGGGGTTCGGGGGCGCGCGGCGGCTCCGGCATCATGCGGGGCGGCTCCGGCACATTCAATTCCGGGGCCGGCGCCGCGGCAGGCTTGACACGCGCGGGCAGCGGAGGGGCGGCTTCGACCGATTCGGTCAGGCGGGGGGCTGAGCGCAGCGCCGCGGCGATCCGCTTTAACTGGCCCAGCACCGAAGCCAGCCCAATCAGGATCAGGCCGCTCGATACCGCGATCGTACCCAAGATGATGGGCGTGTCGCCCAGACTGAAGGCATTGATCGGAATACCAAATCCGATCGTGACAAGGCCGACGGCAGAGGCCAGCAGACCAACAGCCAACAGAACGAGAGTCATCGGGTTTCCGTTCCCTACCAGCACGCGGGCGGCAGCCACATTGGTTACCAAAGTGTGGCGGCCTTCCGAGCCATTCGCAAGAACCTGCCTTGCTATAGCCTCAGCAAATCTACGATTGATTAACGCTGTTTGGACCGCCTTTCCGGCCCGCCATTGACACCCCCGAATGTCGCCGGGCCACCGCAGAAACGGAGGTCCAAGCCGCCCAGACGTTGCCCTCGTCCGCGCCCCGGCCTAATTAGAGGGAACTTTCGACGCCGGGTGCCCGTTGCACCCCAAGGTTCCATCAAATCACATTCGTTTTCCGTGTCCCCGAGGAGGAGAGTCCAATGCCGTTTGAGCTGCCGAACCTGCCGTATCCCCATGACGCGCTTGCCCCGCACATGTCGAAGGAGACGCTGGAGTACCACCACGACAAGCATCATCAGGCTTACGTCACCAACGGCAACAACCTGCTCAAGGGCACCGAGTGGGAAAGCAAGCCGCTGGAAGAGGTGGTGAAGGGCTCGTTCGGCAAGAACGCCGGCCTCTTCAACAACGCAGGCCAGCACTACAACCACCTGCACTTCTGGAAATGGATGAAGCCCGCCGGCGGCGGCGACAAGATCCCTGGCGCGCTCAAGGCCAAGATCGACAGCGATCTCGGCGGTGTCGCCAAGGCCAAGGAGGATTTTATCCAGGCCGGCGTCACCCAGTTCGGCTCTGGCTGGTGCTGGATCGCAGTGAAGGACGGCAAGCTGATCATCACCAAGACCGCGAACGGCGAGAGTCCGTTGGTTCACGGCGCCAAGCCGATCCTCGGCTGCGACGTCTGGGAGCACTCCTATTACATCGACCACCGCAACGCCCGGCCCGCCTATCTCAAGGGCTTCTGGGAAAACCTGGTGAACTGGGACTACGTCGATGAGATGTTCCAGGGCGCGAGCAAGTAGTTCCGCAGCGCAACATCGAGACGTGAGCGGGGCTGAAAGGCCCCGCTTGCGTTTGCGCCGTGTCGAATTGCCACCGTGGGGCGCGGACCCACGACTGCCATAATCCTGCGCGAGTAATCTGGATCCGCATGGACGCATTCTCTCCCGCGATTGCTCAGCCGAGCCGCTCAGCCGAGCAGTCGGCCGCGCATGTGGCCGGCCGCATCGCCGATCGCGCGTCTTGGGTTGTGCTGGCGATGTTCGCCATCGTCGCGGCGCTCACCTTCCGAGACTACGGCCTCGGCTGGGACGACTACACTCACGCGCAATACGGCGACCTGCTGCTGTCGCTCTACTCGTCGGGCTTCCGCGACACCCGCGCACTGTCCTACGTGAACCTTTACCTCTACGGCGGCGGTTTCGACATGGCCGCGGCGGCGCTGGCAAAGATACTGCCCTTCGATCTGTTCGAGACGCGGCGTCTACTCGGCGCCGTGGTTGGCCTCCTGGGCCTCGCCATCACCTGGCGCATCGGCCGCAGGATCGGCGGCCCTCTCGCGGGCCTGATCGCGCTCGTGCTGCTCGCCGTCTGCCCGCTGTACTACGGACATGTGTTCATCAACCCCAAGGACGCGCCGTTCGCCGTCGCGATGGCATTCTTCCTGCTCGGCCTCGTGCGATTGATCGACCAGTATCCGCGGCCCTGCCCGACGACGCTCTTCATCATCGGCGCCGGCTTCGGTCTCTCCATCGGCTCACGCATCATGGCGGGCTTCGACATAGTCGAGGCGGTGCTGGCGCTGGCGTTGCTTTTTGCCATTGAGGTCCGGGCCCGCGGCCCGCGGCCCGCGACCGCGCGGCTTGGCCGCGTGCTGCTTTTGCTGATCCCGGCCGCGATCCTCGCCTATGCAGCGATGGCGCTGATCTGGCCCTGGTCGGTCGCCAATCCGCTCAATCCACTGCTCGCCATCAAGACCTTCTCGCATTTCTTCGAGAATCCGTGGCAGGAGCTGTTCGCCGGCCAACGGCTGACGCCGCTCGAAATGCCGCGCAGCTACGCGCCGACCTTGATCGCGCTGCGGCTGCCGGAGATTTTTCTGCTGCTGGGCGGCGCGGGCATCCTCGGCGCGTTCGCGGCCGCGTTCAACGCCGGCGTTCTACCGCGCAGGCGTGCGATCTATTTCACCATCGCGCTCGCCGCCATTCTGCCGATCCTGGCAACCGTTATCGCGCGGCCGGCGATGTACAACGGCATCCGCCATTTCGTGTTCGTGCTGCCGCCCATGGCGGTCGCGGGCGGGCTCGCCGCGGCCTGGATCGCCGAACGGGTGGCGCACTTGGGCCGCGTGTGGGTCGCCGCGCTTGCCGTCGTCTTCGTGACTGGCATTGCGCTCCCGGTCGCCGGGATGGCGCGGCTGCACCCTTACGAATACGCCTCCTTCAATCACATCGCCGGCGGCGTGCGCGGAGCGCAATCGCTCTACATGCTCGACTACTGGGGCCTCGCCTTCAAGCAGGCCAGCGCCGAGCTTCGCGCCAGGCTCGCCGAGCGCGGTGAGACGCCGCCCGCCGGCCGCAAATGGAAGATCGCGGTGTGTGGACCGCACCCGCCGGCATATGTCGCGCTCGGCGACCGGTTTGAGCTGACCTGGGACCCCAGCGGCGCCGACTTCGCACTGATGCTCGGCGTGTTCTACTGCGCCAGGCTCAATGCGCCGCTTCTGGTCGAAATCGAGCGCAGCGGCGTCAGCTTCGCGCGCGCCTACGACATCCGCGGACACGCCATCTCACGCCTGTTCACCCAGCAGCCGGTCGTGCCTAACAAGCCGCGCTAAGGACCCTGCTTGGTCATCAGGCATTCGCTGTACTGCTCAAAGTCGTACAGCTTGGGCTCATCCAGGAACAGGAAGGCGTAGGGCCGCAGCACCTTCTCCTGCTGGGGCAGGCGCGAACGTTCCCCGCACGCCTCGACCCTCTCGGGAAAGAACAGATCGGCATAGGCCACCCGCCGGGTGAATTTCTGCAAATGCCCGATCTTGATCTCTACGCAGGTCCGCAGCATGAGGTTCTGCGGCGCGGGCACACGCGTAGCCTGCGGAGGCCGATTCTTCTCGGCTTCCGCCGCGCAATTGGCGAACAACACTGCCTTGTTGTAGGCGAACATCTTCGTCAGCGCCCTGTTCTTCTCGACCGCGGCGGCCGCATGCTCGGGCAGGTCACGCGGCATCGACGCGAGCAGGGCCTCGTATTCGTTACGAATGCTGCTTTCCAGCGAAGCGTAAATGCGCTGCACGATGTCGTCGTCCTGCGCGCGCGCCGGACCGGCGGCGAGCAGGATCGCCAGCAACAACACCCATTTCATCCTATGAACCATGCGCGAAGGCCCAATAGAGCTCGCGCGCCCGGCGGTAGAGCGGCCCCGGCTGCAAGGCGCGCTCGCCGATGCGGGTGATCGGCAGCACCTTGGACGCATTGCCGGTGGCGAAGATCTCGTCGGCGCCCTCGAAGTCAGCATAGCGAAGCACGCTCTCGACCACCGGCACGCCAGCGGCGCGCATGAGCTTGATCACCCGCTGGCGCGTCAGGCCGTTGAGGAAGGTGCCGTTCGGGATCGGCGTGAAGACCACGCCGTCCTTGCCCATGAACACGTTGGAGTTGGCAAGCTCGGCCACATTGCCCAGCATGTCGCAAACCAGGCAATTGTCGAAGCCGCGCGATCTCGCCTCGAACATGGCGCGGGCGTTGTTCGGATATAGGCACCCGGCCTTGGCATCCACCGGCGCGCATTCGATGGTTGGGCGCTTGAACGGCGACAGCGTCACCGAGAAGCCGTCGGGCTTGCGCATCGGCGCGTCGTAGAGCGTGAGCGCGAAGCGGGTCGACTCCGGGTCGCCCGGCAGCGCCATCGGGCCCGCCCGCTCGGCCCAGTACATCGGCCGCACATAAAGCGTCGTGCCGGCATCGAATTTCTTCATGCCCTCGCGCGTCAGGCCAATCCATTCCTCGGCTGACACGGTGGGCTTGAGAAACATCGTCTTGGCCGACGCATTCACGCGGGCGCAGTGCAGATCGAGATCGGGCGCCGTACCTTCGAAGATGCGCGCGCCGTCCCACACCGACGAGCCCAGCCAGATGGCATGGGTCCGCGCGCCCCACAGCGGCACGTTGCCCTCCCGCCATTCGCCGCCGAAGAAAGTCCAGGTCTGCGACCAGTCGGCCATCACGCACTCCGGAATGCTATCCTGACGCAGCATAAGCCGCCTGATTGCGGCTGGCTTATGAATTATCCTGAACGGAGCCATTCGATGCCCTATGTGTTCGACGCCTACGGCACGTTGTTCGACTTCAACGCCGCCGTCGCCCGCCACCGCGCGGCGGCCGGACCCGACGCCGACCGGTTCTCGGAGCTCTGGCGGCAAAAGCAGATCGAATACACCTGGACCCACACGCTGGCCGGCCACTACCTGGAATTCTGGACGCTGACCGAGCGCGCGCTGGATTACTGCTTCGAGCGTTTCCCGTCGGTCGACCGCGGGCTCCGCAACGAGTTGCTCGGCGCCTACCTCAAGCTCGATGCCTTCCCCGACGCGGGGAAGGTTCTGGGCGAACTCAAACGCCGCGGCGAACGCACCGCCATCCTGACCAACGGCTCGCCGGCGATGGTCGGCGCGGCGGTCGAGGCGGCCGGTCTCAAGAGCTCGCTCGACGCGGTGCTGTCGGTCGATACGGTCAGGATGTTCAAGCCGCGTCCGGAGGTCTATGCGCTGGCAATCGCGGAATTCGCCTGCCAGCCCGCGGACGTCGTATTCGTGTCGTCGAACCGCTGGGATGCCATGGGCGCCTCGGCCTTCGGCTTCCGCACGGTCTGGGTCAATCGCGCCAGGGCGCCGGACGAATATCCCGACCTTCCGCCGGCAGCCGTGGTGTCCGACCTGAGCGGGCTGCTGACCGTGGCAGCCTGACACGCCGCGTTCGGGTGGCCCTGTCGCGGTATAGTTTTAGGATTGGCCGATGGCGCGGCAAATCGAAACATTGGCCAATATCCCGATGTTCCAGGCGATGGGACGCGCCGTGGTCAAGGCGCTGGACGCCCGTTGCACCTGGCGCCGGGTCGCCACCAGGGAATGGGTGATCGACTATTAGGACGACGGCAGGGACGTATTCTTCGTCGTCGCCGGAACGGTGCGGGTTCTGATCTACGCCAGATCCGGGCTCGAGGTGATCCTCGCGGACCTTGAAGCGGGCGGGTTCTTCGGCGAACTGGCTCCAATCGACGGTCATTCCCGCTCCGCCAGCGTGCTCGCCATGTCGGAAGCGGTCATCGCGACCATGCCGGGGGAGGTCTTCCTGGAGGTACTGCACGATCACCCGGATGTGTCGATGTACGTGCTCAAGCTGTTCGCGGCGCGCATTCGCGCACTGGGCAACCGGGTCCTGGAGTATTCGACGCTCGACGTCCGCCAGCGCATCTGCTGCGAGCTATTGCACCTCGCCAAGTCCGATCCCAAGGACGCGCGCAGGAGCATCCTCTCCCCCGCCCCCACCCAGGCCGAAATCGCCGCCCGCGTGAGCACCCATCGCGAGGCGGTGGCGCGGGAGATGAAGGCGCTTGAGCGCGAGGAGTTTCTGCAGCGCCGCCGCGACGCGATTATTCTTGGTCATGCGTTCAAGAGCGACAGATGGGAGGAGTGTGTCCAGATGCCAGCGAAAATGGCCAGATCAGCCCCTCGACCATCGTCCGGACCACCCAACGGGGGCTGGCCATAGTCGTCCGAACCGTGCTTATGCCTTGCTGGAAGGAGGTGGTGCCTACACCGGTCCGGGTGGTGGTGCTTATTCCGGCCCCGGAGGCCCTTGCTACTCTGGTCCTGGTAGTCGCCCTTATGATCAATGGAATCGCCCGTCTCCTCATTGCAAATGATACAAAAGTACTTCTGCTCGGCCCCGAACCGCGCGGCGTAGCCGGGCCGCCCGCGCCAGAATGCCCCCTTGATGAAGGCCGATCCCTGCGTCCCGGCTATAGTGGGACCGCCGCAGGCCGGGAGCCTGGCGACATGGGGAGATCAAACATGAAAATTGGGAAACCCATTGCAGCTTCAGCCACGTTCGCTTGCTCGATCGCGCTGATGGTGGTCGCGACACAGGCCGGCGGCGACAAGGTCGCGTTTCCAGCCGACTACGCCAAGGGCGTGCTCTATACGA
>SHVN01000146.1 GCA_009694215.1 Xanthobacteraceae bacterium | reverse complement strand
GGCCGGCCGCGAGATCGGCTATTGCCACATCGAGAAGCTGCACAATCTCGACAAGCTGCCGCCGAAGGGTTTTACGATCAGCTGTTTCCCGGTGAAGATCCACGCGGCCTCGGCCGGCTGGACGCGCGCTATCGCCATTCTTGACTAAATACGCGGCATCGTGCCGACAACTTGAATTGCCCACGCTGGCCGCTCGCCCAGCGGGCTTGCCAACGCGGGGAAGCGACCGCATCGACCGGGCCGCAAGGTTGACCCCGCGCGTTCGCTGAGCGAACATCGCTCCCAACAAAAACAACGTCATTTTGGGAGAGTTCTATGGACAGACGCCAATTCGTGATCGGCTCGGCCGCCGCCGCCGCATCCATCACCGCCGGTGCCGCGCAGGCCCAGGACGCCTATCCGTCCCGCCCGGTCACGCTGATCAACCCGTTTCCGCCGGGCGGCGCCGTCGACGTGGTCGGCCGCCCCCTCGCATCCGTGCTCGAACCGATCATCAAGCAGCCGGTGGTGATCGACACTAAGGCGGGCGCCGCAGGCGCGGTCGGCGCGCAGTTTGCCGCCAGCGCCAAGCCCGACGGCTACACGCTGCTGATGCACATCGTTTCCATTTCCGGCTTTGCTGAAATGGACAAGCTGTTCGATCGCCAGCCGAAATTCACCCGCGCCGACTTCATCCCGATCGCGCGCTTCACCGAAGGCCCGATGGTGCTCGTGGTCAACGACCAGACGCCGTACAAGACGCTAAAGGACCTGGTCGATGATGCCAAGAAGCGGCCGGATCAGATCATCTTCAGCTCGTCCGGTCTCTACGGCGCGCTGCATCTGCCGGCCGCGCTGTTCCTGAAAGCGGCCGGTCTCCAGATGCGCCACCTGCCGACCAACGGCGGCGGGCCGGCGCTGACCGCGATACTCGGCAACAACTCGCAGGTCCTCGCCTCGTCGATCGCCGCGGCCAACGCCCACATCAAGGCAGGCAAGCTGCGGGCGCTGGCCAGCTTCTCCACCAAACGCGCGGCGTCGCTGCCGGACGTGCCGACGCTGAAGGAACTCGGCTACGACGTCGAGTTCGGGCTCTGGGTCGGCCTGTTCGCTCCCAAGGGCACGCCGGTTGCGATCGTCGACAAGCTGCGCGCCGATTCCAAGAAAGCGGCGGAGAGCGAGGCATTCAAAAAGGCGATCGACAACATCGGCGACGTCGTTGCTTTCCTCGACCAGCCTGAATTCGCCAAGTTCTGGGATATCGATGCCAAGCGCGTCGAGGCCGCTGTCCAGGCCATCGGCAAGGTCTGAGGATGGCCGCACGCTCGAATGATGAGCGTTCCGGCCAGCGCGTGATCCTTCGCAGAGATCATATCGCCGGCGGCGCGTTCGTCGCCGCCGGCCTGCTGCTTTTCGCCATGAGCGGCGACCTGCCGTTCGGCACGCTCGCCTCGCCGGGCGCCGGCATGATGCCGAAACTCGTGCTGGGGCTGCTGATGGCGTTCGGCGCGATCATTGCCGTGCGCGCGGGCGACAGCCCCGCGCTCGCCGAAATCCCGTGGAACGACTTCACACATGCCGCGACGGTCGTCGCGGTGGCGGCGGTGGCCATCGCACTCTACACAGTGATCGGCTTCGTGCTCAGCGTCGGGCTTCTGCTGTTCGTTCTGCTGTATTTCATCGAGCACCGGAGCTTCTGGCGCGCGGCCGCCGTCAGCATCGGCGTGACCACGGCCTGCTATCTGCTGTTCAGCACGCTCCTGCGATCCCCGCTGCCGCCCATGCCGTTCTACTGGTTCTAGTCATCGTGGAATCAACCATCGACAGCCTGCTGCTTGGCTTCTCGGTCGCGTTCAGGCCAGATGTGCTGCTCTATGCGTTTCTCGGCTGCGTGGTCGGCACCCTGGTCGGCATGCTGCCGGGAATAGGCCCCCTCGCCGGCATCAGCATTCTCCTCCCGGTGACGTTCGGCCTCGATGCCACCAAGGCGATCGTGATGCTGGCCGGCATCTATTACGGCTCGCAATACGGCGGCTCGACCACCTCGATCCTGATGCGCATACCCGGCGAGGCCGCCTCGGTGATGACCTGCATCGACGGCCACGCCATGGCGCAGAAGGGCCGCGCCGGGGCGGCGCTCTGCATCGCCGCGGTCGGCTCGTTCATCGCCGGAACCTTCGGCGTCATCGCGCTGACCGTGATCGCGCCGCCGCTCGGCGCCTTCGCGCTGCGCTTCGGGCCGCCGGAATACACCGCGCTGCTCATCCTCGGCCTCGTGTTCCTCGCCTACATGTCGACCACGTCGCTGGCGCGCACGCTGCTGATGGCGGCGTTCGGGCTTCTGCTCGGCTGCATCGGCATCGACGTGATGACCGGCCACTTCCGCTACGCTTTCGACATCCCGGAGCTGGGCGACGGCATCGGCATCGTGCCGGTCGCGGTCGGGCTGTTTGGCCTCGGCGAAATCCTGTCGACGCCGAGCCGCGCCGTCACCGCCAAGGTCACCTCGCCGCGCCTCGCCGAACTCATGCCGACCCGGAAGGAATGGCGCGACTCGGCCATGCCGATCGCGCGGGGCTCGGTGCTGGGATTCCTGGTCGGCATCGTGCCGGGTTCGGCGCACATCATCTCGAGCTTTTTGTCCTACGCGCTGGAAAAGCGCATCTCCCGGCACCCGGAGGAGTTCGGCAAGGGCGCGGTGGCGGGCGTCGCCGGCCCGGAGTCGGCGAACAACGCCGCATCGACCGGGGCCTTTGTGCCGATGCTGGCGCTGGGCCTGCCCACGGGCCCTGTGACCGCCGTGCTGATGGCGGCGCTGCTCATTCACGGCGTGCCTCCCGGCCCGCAACTCGTCACCGAGCATCCGCAGGTGTTCTGGGGCTTCATCGCCTCGATGTATGTCGGCAACCTGATGCTGCTTCTGCTCAACCTGCCGCTGGTCGGCATGTTCGTGAGCGTGCTGCGGATCCCCTACGCCTATCTCTATCCGCTGATTATCATGTTCTGCATCATCGGCGTGTACGAGGTGAACCACTCGGTCATCGACGTCTGGATCATGCTGGTCATGGGCGTGGTCGGCTATCTGCTGCGCAAGTTCGACTTCGACCCGGCGCCGCTGGTGCTGGGCCTAGTCATCGCGCCGACCTTCGAGATGAGCCTGCGCCAGTCGCTAATCATGTCGAACGGGTTCTGGACGATCTTCTTCGAGCGGCCGATTTCCGGGGTTCTGCTCGCGATCAGCGCGGGGCTGCTGATCCTCTCCACGGTCTCGTATCTGCTCAAGCGCAAGGACTGGCGGGCCAAGCTCGCCGAAGCCGAAGCGAGCGAGCCGCGCTGAGGGCGGCTTGCCGCGCATGGCGGAAAACTCCATATAATCGGGCCAACACAAGTTCCGGGAGCACATCATGCAGCTTGTCGCCGAACGGCCATCCACCCGCACCATCCGCGCCCAGATGAACTACATCGTCGACACCGGCACGCCGCCGGTGCGCTACATCGACTGGCCGGAGATGGCGCACAAGGAAATCCCGCCGCAATACCAGCAGCACGAAATGACCGTCCGCGACGGCCGGCCGCTGCGCGACACCTTCAGGCTCGACACCCACGGCTTCGTGTTCGCCGATCACCACACCGCGATGAAGAACTTCACCGACGAGGTCGAGCGCAAGCGCGTCTATGACCGCGAGGTGGCGGAGCTGATCAAGAAGCATTCCGGCGCATCCGAGGTGCTGGTGTTCGATCACACCGTCCGCGTCGGCGACGAACAGGTGCAGAAGACGACCGGCGCCCGCCCGCCGGTCAAGGGCGTGCACAACGACTACACCGAGAATTCGGCACCCCAACGGCTGCGGGAGATCGCCGGCGACGCCGAGGCGGAGCGGCGGTTCAGGAAGCGCTGGGCCATCATCCAGGTGTGGCGGCCGATCCGCGGCACGGTGATGATCGACCCGCTCGGCATCTGCGACGGGCGCAGTATCCCGCAGACGGGCTTCATCCTGGTGCAGCGCCGCTACAAGGACCGCACCGGCGAGGTCTATCACATCGCCTACAATCCGGCGCACGAGTGGTTCTACTTCCCCGAAATGAAGCGCCACGAGGCGATGGTGTTCAAGGTGTTCGACAGCGACCGGAACGTGGCGACGAAGTTCACCGCGCATTCGGCGTTCGACGATCCTGGCACGCCGGCCAACGCGCCGCCGCGCGAGAGCATCGAGACACGGACGTTCGCGTTCTGGGATTAAGGCCCGGCGGCCGCCCGGCTGCCTACCAAACGGCGTGCCTCAATGGCTCAACGCTTGCTGCCCTCGTCGCTCCGGCATTCCGCCCGGATGCGGGCATGCGGATGGTCACGGCCGGTGGAGACGCGGCGGCAAACGCATAGTTGCCGAGCAGCCGTCCATGCAACTGAGCGGCGAGCTGGTTGCCGCCACGCACCAGCACCACGATGCGATCGACCTCGCCTCGCATGAACGCATCGAGGAATGCAGGATAGTCGCTGAACGACACGCATCCATTCGACTGGCCGCTCGGCCCGAGCAAATAGGAATGCGCGAGGATGCCGTCGCGGCCAAACATCTTGTCCTCGTCCACAGGGTTCAACCGGATCGCCTGAACACCGTGGAACAGGGATTCTCTCAGCCTGAGCTGATAGGTGTTCGGCGGTGTGACGCCTCGATTTTTCAGGCGTAGGGAGCTGGGGTCGTCCATCCACGCGCCAAGCCCCGAATGAGCTTCGAGCTTGCGCCCGCTGGGCAGATACACCGTGCGCGCCTCGATATCATAGACCGCGGTGCGGGCATCGGCTGGTGTCGGCGCCGGGGCGAGGTCAAAATCCGGTCTTGCATAGGCAAGCTTGGGACGCGACAGCGGGAGCGGAATCGGTGCGTGAAGTTCCAGCTTGAGATCGGATGACGCTGATATAGAGGCAAGCACCGCCGGAGTGGCCGTCACCGCGAATTCAAGGCGCGGGGCAAAGATAGCGGGGTCGACCGAATATGCCGACGCGGTACGGCCGATCGACCCGGTTGTCAGATCGTCGGATTTGGCAAACGCGCCCAAGACCGGCGCAACCGGCATCGCCAGCCGGAAACTGGATCGGGTGCCGGCCGGTCCGGGGAACGTCCACCAAACGGCGGCCGTGACAAAGGCGGCGATCCCGATTGCGGACGCAGCAGCCCCAGCGGCCCATGCCAGGCCCTTGAGGACGATTCCGCGGCTATTGCTCCGACGCACACAACGAGGCTGCAAGGGTTCGCCGTCCGCCAACCTCGCGGTCGCAGGCGCCGACAGGCGCTTTACTCGACACGTGGTTATCCTCGTGACAATGCGGCTGGTTGGTTAAACGGACGTAAACAGGCCGGCATTCCGCCCAGTCCGCAACGCTCCGTCCGCGGGACGAGCCGGATACGGCCTATAGCGACGCGGCGTAGTGCGCGAGCGCGGCGATGTCGGCGTCGCTTGCACCGACGATGGCGGCGCTCATCGCGGTGTCGGCGCCGGGACGCGGGCTATCGCGGTAGGATTTCAGGGTCTCGATCATGTAGTCGATGCGCTGCCGCGCCAGCCGCGGCATCTGCTCCTGCCCGGCGAGGCTTGGCAGGTGGCAGGAGCCGCAACGCCGCGCGGTCGAGATCTCGGCGCCGCGCTTGGCCAGCGCCGCGTCGACCGGCTCGTCGCTGCGTTTGGCCGGCAGCTTGGCGAAGTGCTGCGACAGGTTGTTCAGGTCGTCGTCCTTGAGTTCCTTGACGAACGGCGCCATCGCCTCGACCTTGCGCACGCCCTCGCGCATCAGGAACAGCTGGTTGAGGGTGAAGAACGCGGGCTGGCCCGCCAGCGACGGGATTTTTTCCATCTTGGAATTGCCGTCCTCGCCGTGGCAGGCGGCGCAGAGCTGCAGCTTCTCAGCAAGCGGCCCGCTCTGGGCGAAGGCGGAGGTCGCGCTCAAGACAACGGCCGCCAGCCCGAAGGCCGGCGGCCGCCACCATTTCGAAGCGTCCCGCATGTCCGCGGCTACCGGGCCGCGGTCTTCGGGTTGCCGTAGGTGATGCGATAGACCGCGCCGTTCTGCTCGTCGGAGACAAGCATCGATCCATCCTCCAGCGGCAGCACATAGGTCGGGCGGCCGTGGAAGGTGTTGGCCTTCTCGTCGAGCAGCCCGGTCAGGAACGGCTCGATCTTGGCCTTGCCGCCCGTGATCCGCGCCACCGCGACGTCATAGCCGAACTTCTGCGTGCGGTTCCAGGAGCCGCGCCGCACCACGAAGGCGACGTTCTGGTAGCTCTTGGGGAACATGCTGCCGGTGTAGAACTTGATGCCGAGCGAACCGGCATGCGGCCCGAGCAGGGCCGCCGGCATAGTGACGCCGGCGCACGGATTCGGCCGCTTGAGGTCCGGATCGGGGATGCCGTTCGCGTGGCAGTAGGGGAAGCCGTAGTTGGCGCCCTCCATGCCCTTCTGGACGCGGTTGAGCTCGTCGTCGGGACCGGCGTCGCCCGCCCAGTCGCGGCCGTTGTCGGTGAACCACAGTTCCTTCGTCACCGGATGCCAGTCGAAGCCGACGGTGTTGCGCACGCCGCGCGCCACGACTTCCATGCCGGTGCCGTCCGCGTTGTAGCGGCGGATTTGGCCGTGGGTGCCCGGATTGATCTCGCAGATGTTGCAGTTGGCGCCGACCTGCACGTACATCTTGCCGTCCGGCCCGAACGCCACGTACTTCCAATTATGATGGACGGTGTCGGGCAGATCGTACGCCTTGGTCAACTCGACCGGCTCGCCGGGATTGTCCAGCTTGTCCTCGATGTTGTCGTAGCGGAACACCTTGTTGATGGCGAACACGTAGAGCGAGCCATCCTTGAAGGCGAGCCCGTTCGGCTGGGTCAGTCCCTGGACCAGGACCTTGGCCTCGCGCTTGCCGCCCTTGTTGGTGATCGCATAGACGCGGCCGATGACCCGGGTGCCCATGAACAGGGTGCCTTTGTTGCCCATCACCATGGTGCGCGCGCCGGGATGGCCGGACGAGTAGAGCTCGGCCTTGAAGCCCGACGGCAGCTTGATCTTGTCGAGCGGCAGCTTGTCGGCGGGCGCCGCAAGCGGCGGGGTCGGATGCGGCTTGAGGTTGCCGTCCTGCTTGCTGGCCGCAGGATTGGACTTGTCCAACGGGCTGAAGCCCGGCTGCGCCGCGGCCGGCAAGGTGACCGCGGTCAAAAACGCGAAACTTCCGGCGGCAATCAATCCACGCCGGCATGACGTTGAAATGGACATGCATTCCTCCCTGGTGCGGAAGCCCTTGGGTCCGTCGGAACGGCTGGGCTTCCTTGGAGGAGACTTTCGGACAAATGGCCCCCCCCCGCAATCGGATTCCGGCATCCGCGGCGAAAGCCTACATGCGCCGGTAGGCGTAGGGACTGTCGTCCTGCACCGCCGCAAGCCCGGTCACGAGGTCATGGTGCGGCGACAGATGGCACACCGGGTCGGTCGCCCGGGCATCCCCGGTCAGGAGATAGGCCTGGCAGCGGCAGCCGCCGAAATCGACCTCGCGCCGTTCGCAGGTGGCGCAAGGTGCCGGCAGGAAATCCGTGCCGCGGAATGCGTTGAAGGCGGGCGAATGGGCCCAGATGTCGGCCAGCGAATGATCGCGGACGTTCCAGAACTCCAGCTCCGGGATCGATTCCGCGGCATGGCACGGCAGCACCCGGCCGGACGGCGTGACGTTGAGCGAGCGGCGGCCCCAGCCGCCGACGCAGGGTTTCGGGAAGCGCGCGTGATAGTCCGGCACCACGGCGTCGATGACGATGCGGCCGTGGTGCTTGCGCCGAAGCTCCTCGACCTCCGCCACCGCCCGCGTCACCTGATCGGCGGCCGGCATCAGCGCCGCGCGGTTCTTCAGCGCCCAGCCGTAATACTGCACATGAGCAATCTCGATCCGCGTGGCCTTTAGCTTGAGCGCAAGATCGACCATGTCGCCGATGCGTTCGATGTTGGCGCGGTGGACTACCAGATTGACCGTAAGCGGCAGGCCGAGCCGCACCGCCTCCGCCGCGAGCGCATGCTTGCGCTGGAACGCACTGCGATAGCCGGCGATATGGTCGGATGACACCGCGTCGACGTCCTGAATCAACACCTGAACATGGTCGAGGCCGGCCTCCCACAGGTCGCGCATGGTGCGCGTGGTGATGCCGACGCCCGAGGTGATGAGATTGGTGTAGAGGCCGGCCTCATGCGCGTGCGACGCGATGTCCACGAGATCGCACCGTGCACCCGGCTCACCGCCGGACAGATGCACATGCAGCACGCCGAGCCCGGCGGCCTCGATGAACACCCGGCCCCAGGTGGCGACATCGAGCTCGTTCTCGCGCGGGTCGAGCGCGAGCGGGTTGGAGCAATAGGGGCAGCCGAGCGGGCAGCGATGCGTCAGCTCCGCGAGGAGGCCCAGAGGTTGCGGCAATTCCGCCACGCTACAGCTCCAGAAGCTTCTTATCGGCCAATCCCGAGAGCAGCTCGCTCACGTCGGCATGGAT
>SHVN01000017.1 GCA_009694215.1 Xanthobacteraceae bacterium | reverse complement strand
GCCGCGATGACCGACCTCCTCGCCGGCCGCATCGCCATGATGGTCGACGGCGTGCCGCCGCAGGCCCAGAACATCAAGAGCGGCGTTGTGACCGCGGTCGCGCTCACAACTGCCACGCGAGCGCCCGCGATCCCGAACATTCCGACCATGAAGGAGCTGGGCTACGACTTCGAAGTTCCGTTCTGGACGGCCCTCTACGCGCCGAAGAATACGCCGAAGGCGGTGGTCGATAAGGTTGCCGCCGCATCCCAAAAGGCCATGAGCGATGCGGGCCTCGTTAAAAGGCTGTCAGACATCGGAACCGAGTCGGTGAGTTCCACGGCGGCGGAACTCGACACGCTCAACAGGTCACAGTTCAAACTCTATCGAGATATCGTGCAGAGCAACAAGGCGCTGCTTCAGGGAAGCAAGCCGCCGCAGTGATCGCCTGGTCTCTCGGCGCCGTTACGTTCGGCGGCGGCCTCCCGCGTCAGATTGCCTTGCCCGCCTCCTGCCAGCGCTTCGTCGCGGTCGGGTTGGCGACGATGTCGTCGACATTGGCGAGCTTCACCCGGTCGCGGACCAGACCTTTATAGAAGTCCGCCTTCGACACCGGCGGCACGTCGGCGATGATGGTCCAGCTTTCGCCGCCGTCGAGGCTTTCGAACACCTGGCCGTCGGTATCAACCGCATGGAGCGAATAGCTATCTTTGCACGCCTCGATGGTCAGGCCGCTGAACAGCGCGCGTTGGCCGTTCGGCAGGCCGCCCAGCAGCCGCTGCCAGGTCTTTCCGGCATCGCTGCTCCTGAAAATCTTCCCGCGCGCCCGGCCGAGCTCGTACCAATGCACCGGCCAGCCGACGCCGGCCGACATGAACAACAGATCCGGCTCGTCGGGATGAATGACGACGGCGTCCGGATAGTTCGCCTCGCTCGGCATTTTCATCCGCTGGAAGCTTTTGCCGCCGTCCTCGCTGGACATCATGCCGACAATGCCGTTGGCAATGATGATGCGGTTCGGCCGCGCGGGGTGAACCAGGATGCGATGGATGTCGCATTCCCGCGGGTCGGGATCGACCGGAAACTCGGTGAAGCTTGAGCCGAAATCCTCCGACACCTGCAGCGAGCCGATCTCGACGCCGACCCACAGCCGATCGCCGTCGAGCACAATGTCCTTGATATGGCCGATGCGCGGCGGCGGCGGGAAGGTCCATTGCTTGACCGTCTTGGCGTCGCGGAACGCCTTGAGCTCGCGCCAGGACTTGCCCTTATCCTCGCTGACATAGAGATGCGCCGGCAGCGCGCCGGCGAACACCACGTCGCGACCCTGGAGCTTGCCGGCGCGGCACGACCAGAACTCGTGGTGCGACAAGCCCTCGTTGACCCAGGTCCATTTGAAGCCGCCGTCCTCGCTCCGCGCCATGCCGACGCCGCGCGTCGAGGCAAACAAAGTGCCGTCGTCGAGCGCGGTCACGCCGCTGACGAACACACCCTGCAGGGCGCGGTGCTTGACGGTCCATCCCCGCTCGGATTTCGTCAGCAACGCGATGCCGTCCACCGTGCCGACCAGGATCGTGTCGGATGGCGATTGCGCCCGCTGAATGTTGGTTCCGCCGTTGGACAGCAAGATCATCGGTCATGCCTATTGCTGGATTGCAAGACCGTAGCATAATCCGGTTGCTCGGCGGTGGACACACGCCCGGAAAGGATGGCGACCATGCTCTTTGGCGGCTGCAACTGCATCCCGGATGCGTCCTCGCTCGGCGCACTCTGCTCCGGCGGCGCCGGCTTCGTCACGGCCATGATGGCGGCGATGGCAGCGTCCGCGCGCACCGCGGACGCGACGCCGCTCGGCCGGAGGATTCCCGAAGTGGACAAGCTCGCCGTCCGCATCGTCACCGACAATATGGTGATCCAGTTCGTTCCCAACGAGACGCGCGGCGGCCTCACCATCGAGCGCCGCACCGGCGGCAACACCTCGCCGGACCATCCGCCTCGCGCAGCGCTCAACGCCGAATGGGGCCTGGCCATGCATGCGGAATCGCAGGCGAACGGCGCGACGCGCCACGTCCTGATCGATTTCGGCTACACGCCGGAGGTGTTGAACAACAATCTTTCGATCCTCAAGATCGATCCGTCGCTGTTCGACGCTATGGTGCTCAGCCACGGCCACTACGATCATTTCGGCGGCATGGTCGGCTTCCTCAACGCCACCCGGGGCAAGCTCAAGGGCAAGCTTCCGTTCTTCGTCGGCGGCGAAGACGCATTCTGCCTGCGAAAAAATCCCGGCGGCAATTTCGGTGCGATCGACCGCCGCGCGATCATGGACGCCGATTTGGCGCTGATGCTGTCGGAGGGTCCTGCCCTCGTCGCCGATCACGCCTTCACAACCGGCCGGATCGGCCAGGTCTCGTTCGAGAAGCCGCTGCTGCCGACGCAGGAGATCGTCGGCATTTTTGACGGCGGCTTCGGCTGCTTCCCGGAGAAGATGCCGCCTGCAAAGAACATCGGCCAATACATTCCCGACGATTTCGACCATGAGATCGCGACCATCTACATGGTCAAGGGCAAGGGCCTTGTGGTGCTGACCTCATGCAGCCATCGCGGCGTGATCAACGCCATCAGGCAGGCTCAGAAAGTATCCGGAATCGACAAGGTGCACGCGGTGATCGGCGGCTTCCACATCGTGCCGCCGCTCGGCGACGACTACATCCGGCGGACGATCGAGGAATTCAAGGAAATCGATCCCGACCACCTGATCCCGGCGCACTGCACCGGTGACCGGTTCTACGATCTCGCCCGTGAGGCGCTGGGCGGCAAGGTGATCCATTCGGCGGTCGGAACGCGGTTCATCTTCGAATCCTAGCGACAGAGGCCTGCGTCGTTGCGGCCGGCCCCACGACCGATCTTTTCTTTCGTAGGCAGGCGATTTAGATGTAGTTTGAGTGAATGCGATAAACGCAGGGGAACGGCGACGTTCTCAAAAATCCGGGAGGAAGACCAGGATGCAAACGAAATCCGCCCTCATGCCATTGGCCCTGCTGGCCGGCCTCGTGATCCAGCCCGCTAATCTCCAGGCTCAGGCCTGGCCTCAGAAGCCGATCATGTTCGTCGTGCCCTTCGCTCCCGGCGGCGGCACCGACGCCTTCGCCCGCCCGCTCGCAGCTCAGCTCGACAACCAGCTTGGGCAGCGTGTCATGATCGAAAACAAGGCCGGCGCAGGCGGAACGCTCGGCGCCTCCTATGCCTCGAAGCAACCGGCCGACGGCTACACCTTCCTGATCGGGGCCGCGCATCACACGATCGCGCCGTCGATCTATCCCAAGCTCGATTACGACATCGAGAAGGACTTCGTGGCCGTCATCATGCTGGCGCAGCCGCCGCACGTCGTATCGGTTAATCCGGACAAGATACAGGCCAAGACCTTGAAAGAGTTCATCGCCTACACCCAGAACAACCAGGTCAACTACGGCTCGGCCGGCGCCGGCACCACGCATCATCTTGCAGGCGAGTTCTTCAACTCGATGACAAAGACCAAGCTGAACCACGTGCCCTACCGCGGCGCCGGCCCCCTGATGCAGGACCTGCTCGCCGGTCACGTGCCGATGGCATTCGACGGCCTCGGCACGTCAGGTCCGCAGATTGCCTCGGGGAAGCTGCGCGGCCTCGCGATCACCGCACAGAAGCGCGTGCCGGCGCTGCCGGATGTGCCGACCTCCGCCGAAGCCGGTCTGCCGGGCTTCGAGTTCTCGACCTGGTACGGCATCCTCGCCAAGAAGGGCACGCCGCAGGAGGCGATCGACCGCATGATCAAGGAGGTCAAGTTGGCGATGGCGCTCCCCATGATAAAGGCCGCCTGGGAACGGAACGGCTCGGAGGTGCCCAACGTGAGCGGCGCCGAGTACGCCAAGGTCGTGAGCGCCGACGTGGCGCGCTGGCGCAAGGTCGTCACCGAAGCGGGCATCAAGCTGGAGCAGTAACGAACGATCCAAGGCCGGCCGGTGCTGCACGAAGCAGCCCGGCCGGCTTTTTGTTGGGCGGGCCGAGCCTTTCTGCTAATTTCGCCGGAGCGCACGCGGGGATTGCCATGCTCGAAAAGACCGGACGTTCCGTACTGTCGTCACAGGATCAGACGCCGCTCGTCATTCGCCGCATCGATGCGATCCCGGTTGCGCTGCCGCTAAAGACGCCAATGAAGATGGCGGCCGAGACCATAACCGCCGCGCAAAATCTTCTGGTGCGCATCGAGGCCGCGGACGGCACCGTCGGCTGGGGCGAGGCAGCCTCGGCCCCGACCATGACCGGAGATACGCAGGGCGGGCTCGTCGCCGCCGTGCGCGACCATCTCGCACCGATGCTCATGGGCAAGAATGCCCGCGACTGGCCGGCGCTGCACCCCGCGCTGCATCGGGCGCTGCTCGGCAACGGCGGCGCGCATTCCGCCGTCGAGACGGCGGTGCTCGATTTGACCGGCCGCGCCTCCGGCATGCGGCTGATCGATCTCGTCGGCCGCCCGCGGCGCAGCGGCGTGAAGCCGATGTGGCTCCTCGGCAACAAGACCGCCGAGGAAGACGTCGCCGAAGCGCTCGCCAAGCAGAAGGCGGGATTCGATTTCTTCAAGCTCAAGATCGGCGTGAAGCCGCTGGCCAAGGAAATCGCCATCGCCTTCGCTGTGCGCGAGGCGCTGTCGAAGACGCCGCTGTGCGCCGACGCCAACTGCGGGCTGACGCTTGCGGACGCGCGCAGCTACGTCGAGAAGACGAAGAAGGCGCGGCTGGTGTTTGTCGAGCAACCGCTCGCCTATGACGACATTGAAGGGCTGAGGAAGCTCGCACGCGGCACCAAGGTGCCGATCGGCGTCGACGAAGGCATCCATTCGTTCGCCGACATCGTCTCAAGCGCCAGGGCTGGCGCGGGCGGCGTATCGCTCAAGCTGATCAAGCTCGGCGGCATCACCGCGGCTATCGAGGCCGGCAAGCTTTGCCAGAAGCTCGGCCTGTCGGTGAACATCGCCGCCAAGATCGCCGAATCTAGCATCTCCAGTGCGGCGGCGCTGCATCTTGCCTGCGCCGTGCCCAAGGCCGACTGGGGCGTGAGCCTCACCCACTTCTATCTGGCCGAGGACCTCGTGCGCCGCCCACTGCCGCTCGCGAATGGCCTCGTTGCCCTGCCCCAAGGCCCGGGCCTCGGCGTCGAGGTCGACGAGGCGGCGGTGGAGCGTTTTCGCGTCCGCTAAGATGGTATAAGGCGGCCAAGACATCGGTCTTCGTCAGAATAATCCGGGAAAGGAACTCATCGTAATGTCCGGTCCGCAGAAGGGCCCGCTCGCGGGCGTTCGCGTGCTCGAATTGGCGCGCATCCTCGCAGGCCCCTGGGCCGGCCAGACGCTCGCCGACCTCGGCGCCGAGGTGATCAAGGTCGAGCGTCCGGGCGCCGGCGACGACACCCGCGGCTGGGGCCCGCCTTTCATGGAGGACAAGGACGGCGGCATTCTGAGCTCGTCGTACAATCTCGCCTGCAATCGCGGCAAACGCTCTGTCGCGATCGACTTCGAGACACCCGACGGCCAGCGCATCGTGAAAAAACTCGCGGCGAAGTCGGACGTGCTGATCGAGAATTTCAAGTTCGGGGGCTTGGCCAAATACGGCCTCGACTACAAAAGCCTGTCCGCCGAGAACCCGCGACTGGTCTATTGCTCGATCACGGGCTTCGGCCAGGACGGCCCCTACAAGACCCGCGCCGGCTATGACCTCCTCGTGCAGGGCATGGGCGGCATCATGGACATCACCGGGTCGCCGGACGGCGAGCCGACGCGGCTCGGCGTCGCCTTCGCCGACGTGTTCACCGGCGTCTATTCCGCGCTCGCCATCACCGCCGCATTGAAGGAGCGCGAGCACACCGGCAAGGGCAGCCACGTCGACATGGCGCTGCTCGACAGCATGGTCGGCGTGCTTGCCAACCAGGCGACCTATTATCTCGTGTCCGGCAAACCCCCGGTGCGGATGGGCAACGCCCATGCCAGCGTCGTGCCCTACCAGACATTCCCGACCACCGACGGCTGGATGCTGATCGCCTGCGGCAACGACGGCCAGTTCGTCAAGATGATGCAGGTGCTGGGCGACCCCGCGATGGCGCAGGACGAGCGCTACAGGACCAACGCTGCCCGCGTGGTCAACCGCGACACGCTGATCCCGCGCCTGTTCGAATTGACCAGGAAGCTTTCAAAGGCCCAACTTGCCGAAACGTTCGAGGCGGTCGGCGTGCCGGCCGGTCCGATCAACACGCTGCACGAGGTGTTCACCGATCCGCAGGTGATCGCGCGCGGCCTGCGGGTCGACCTGCCGCACCCCGACGCCAAGGGCGGCACAATTCCGGGCGTGCGGACGCCCATCACCATCAACGGCCGCAGGGCCGCCGCCGACCGCGCGCCGCCGAAGGTCGGAGAGCATACCGAAGAAGTGTTGCGTGAGATTGGGGAGGCGTAGATGGCTCGCATTTCATACATCGAAGAAAAGGACCATCCGGAGCTTGCCGCCGACATCGCCAAGATCAAAGGCGCGCGCGGGGGTCTGATCAACATCTACAAGCTGCTGCTGCATTCGCCGACGGTCTGCATGACCTGGTTCGAGCACATCGGCGCGATCCGCTGGAAAACCAAGCTCACGCCGCGACTGCGGGAGATCGCCATCGTCCGTATCGCCAGTGCCGCGCGCTATGCCTACGCGCTGCAGCAGCATGTCCCGGCCATAGCCGTGCCCGATGGCGTGAGCCTCGAAGAGTGTGAGGCACTGAAGGATTGGCGCGCCTCAAAGTTTTTTAGCGAGGCGGAGCGCGCGGTCTTGGCCTATGTCGATGCCATGATCGCGGGGCCGGAGGTGCCGGACGCCGTGTTCGATGCGATGCGCAAGCATTACAACGAGCGCGAGGTGGTCGAACTGACCGTGCTGGTCGGCACCTATCTCATGCACAACCGCGTGTTCACGGCGCTGCGCGTCGATCTCGAACCGAAGAAAAGCTGAAGGCCCGGACGGTGCCCAATCTTCCCGTCATCGTGGTCGAGGACGATCCGTTCACGCGGCTTATTCCGCTCGTGCTCGACCCGAAGGCGAGCGAAGAGCGCCGCAGGGCCTTCGCCGATTTCATGTCCACGGACGAGCCGGACTTTTCCGGCTGGTGCGCGCGAGTGCGGGCGGGCTCGCCGGGCCTCTATCCCGCCGAGGTGCGGATGGTGACGACCGAAGCCGAGATGCGCGCAAGCCTCAAGGACTGCGTCGCGCTGGTGGTCGAGTCGTTCCGGGTCGGGCCGGACGATCTTGCCGCGGCGCCCGGGCTCAAGGTCGTGCAGAAATTCGGCACCGGCCTGCGCAACATCGACACCGTTGCCTGCGCCGGGCGGGGCATTAAGCTCCTCACCTTGCGCCGGCGCGCCAACATTTCCTGCGCTGAGCATGCCTTCGGGCTGATGCTGATGCTGGCGCGCAAGCTTGACGAACTCGACGGCCTCGTGACCGTCAAGCGTATCGAGGCGGCCCAGGGCGCCTACCGGCCGTTCGACCGGCGGCATACGCCGGGCGGCAATTATCCGCGCGTCGGCGGCACCCGCGCGCTTAACGGTGCAACCATCGGCATCATTGGCATGGGCGAGATCGGGCGGGAAATTGCGATCCGGGCCGGGGCCTTCGATATGCGCATCCTCTACCATCAGCGCACGCGCACCACCGAGAGCGAAGAGCGCGAACTCAATATGCGTCATGTGCCTCTCCCCGCGCTTCTTGCCGAAAGCGACTGGATCGTTCCGCAACTGCCGACGCTGCCGTCGACCCGCGACCTCCTCGGCCGCGCCGAGCTTATGCAGATCAAGCCCGGCGCCTGCATCGTCAATGTGGCAAACGCCGCGATCGTCAACCGCGAGGCCTTGATCGAGACCCTGCGCGCCGGCCGGCTCAGCGGCGTCGCGCTCGACGTGCACTATCAGGAGCCCGTGCGCGACGATGACGAGCTTCTCGGATTTGACAATGTGATCCTGACGCCGCGCATGGCAGGATCGCCTCGCTTCAACGGCCTCAAGGATTTCAAACAACTCATCACAGGCCTCGCCCGGGAGCTTGCCGCATGAAACGCATCGCGTTGACACTTCTGGCGCTGGCCACTCTCTCCGCGCCGTCCCTGGCGCAGCCCGACAGCTATCCGAACAAGCCGGTCCGGCTGATCGTGCCGTTCCCCGCCGGCTCCGCCACCGACATCGTCAGCCGCCTCATGGCGCAGAAATTCTCGACCAGATTCGGCCAGCAGTTCGTGGTCGAGAACCGCCCCGGCGCGAGCGGCAACCTCGGCGTCGACATCGTCGCCAAGTCCGCGCCGGACGGCTACACCATCGGCCTGATCACCGCGAGCACCCATGGCGTGACGCCGGCGCTCGGAACCAAGCTGCCCTATGATTCGATCGCCGATTTCAAGCCGGTCTCGATGATCGGTGCTGCGCCCTATGTGCTGGTGCTTTATCCCGGCATTCCGGCAAAGAGCGTCGCCGAGCTAGTGGCGCTCGCCAAAACGAAGCCCGGCCAGTTGAACTACGGCTCCGCGGGGCTTGCGAGCCTGGCGCATCTTGCCGCCGCCCTGTTCGCCAACGACATGGGCGTCGAGCTGACGCATATTCCCTACAAGAGCTCGGCGCAGTCCTCGATCGACATCATCACCGGCCGTCTCAACATGCAGTTCGCGACCGTCGGTCCGACGCTGGAGAATATCCGCGACGGTAAGCTCCGCGCGCTGGCGACGACGGGGGCCCGGCGCGTCTCGTCCTTGCCGGACGTGCCGACCATGATGGAGGCCGGCGTCAAGGATTACGACGTGGCGCTCTGGATCGCCTACGTCACCCCCGCCGGCACGCCCGATTCGATCGTTGGCAAGCTCAACCAGGCAATGAACGACATCCTGAAAGAACCGGACCTCGTCGCGAACCTGCAAAAGCAGGGGTTCGAGCCCGACCCCGGCCCGCCGCAGGCCCTGACCTCGCGCATCCGGACCGAAACCGACAAATGGCGCGCGCTGGTGACCAAGACCGGCATCAAGCCGGAGTAGTCTCGGGCTGTCATCGTCCGCTACGTTGGCTTCACTCTCCACCGGCATGCCCCGCGAAGGCGGGGCATCCAGTAGTCACACGAGCACGTTGAAGGACGGCGACGGCTGTGCGTACTGGATCGCCCGCATTCGCGGCCGATGACAGCCCAGAGTCATGCGACGGATGACGGCGAACGACCTGCTTGCTATGAAGCGCGATCCGCTTTCCTGAAAGGCCCCGCCATGCCCACCGGCACCATCGACTCCGCCATCTTCAAGAACATCTTCGGCACCGAGGCCATGCGGCACGTGTGGTCCGACGGCAACCGCATCCAGAAGTATCTCGACTTCGAGGCGGGGCTAGCGCGGGCGCAGGCGAAGCTGAAGATCATCCCGCAGGAGGCCTGCGACGAGATCCTCAAGCACGTCACGTTCGACCAGTACGACATCGAGAAGCTCAGGACCGAAACCGAGCGGATCGGCTATCCGGTGCTGCCGGTGGTGGCGCAGCTCGTCAAGCTCTGCAAAGGGGGCTTGGGCGAATGGTGCCACTGGGGCGCGACCACCCAGGACATCACCGACACCGCCACCATCATGCAGATCCGCGAGGGGCTCGCGATCATCGAGAAGGACATCAACGACATCTCGGACGCACTCGCGGCGCTGGCGAAGAAATACCGCGACACGCCGATGGCCGGCCGCAGCAACCTGCAGCAGGCGGTGCCGATCACCTTCGGTTACAAGGTCGCGACCTATCTCGCCGCCTTCGAGCGCCACAAGCAGCGGCTGAAACAGCTCAAGGAACGCACCTTCGTGTTCGAATTCGGCGGGGCGGCGGGAACGCTGTCGTCGCTCGGCAAGGACGGGCTCCGCACGCAGGTCGAACTCGCCAAGGAACTCGACCTCGCCCAGCCGGAGATCGCCTGGCACACGGTGCACGACCGCATCGCCGAGGTCGGCTGCTTCCTCGGCCTCGTCACCGGTATCTGCGGCAAGATCGCCTTCGACGTGAAGCTGATGATGCAGACCGAGGTCGAGGAGGTATTCGAGCCGTTCCACGAGGGCCGCGGCTCGTCCTCGACCATGCCGCAGAAGCGCAACCCGATCTCCTGCGTCTATATCACCGCGCAATCGGGCGTTGTCCGCACCCAGGTGGCCGCCCTGCTCAACGCCATGGAGCAGGACCACGAGCGCGCCACCGGCCAGTGGGAGATCGAGTGGATCGTGCTGCCGGAGATCTTCGTCCTCACCGCCGGCTGCCTCGCTCAGACCAAGTTCCTGATGTCGGGCCTACAGGTAGACGAGAAGCGGATGCGGGCGAATCTCGACATCACCAAGGGACTGATCGTCTCCGAAGCGGTGATGATGGGGCTTGGGCCGCACCTCGGCCGCCAGTACGCGCATGACCTTGTCTATGACGTGTGCCGGCAGGTGGTTGCGACCGGCCGGCCGCTCGTAGACCTCCTGGCCGAGAACAAGGAAATCGCCAAGCACATGAGCAAGACGGAGCTGACCAAGCTCTGCGACCCGGCCAACTACCTCGGCCAGGCCGGCGAGATGGTGGACCGGGTGCTGGCCTTGCGGGCTCGCAGCTAGACCGGCCCGCCTGCGGCTAAGAGCCATGCGCCGAACGCTGCCCCCGGCGTTTGACCTCAAGCGCCGTATGCGCTTTTCTCTCGTTCCAAAGTAGGGTCCTGCGTATCCCATGAATGTATCAGGCGAATTCACCGTCAACGCGCCGCGCGACGTGGTGTTTCGGACGCTGCGGGACCCGAGTTCATTCGTCCGCTTCGTCGATGGCGTCAGCGACCTGAAGGAAATCGACCCGACCCACTATGAGGCGGTGTTCGAGACCAAGGTCGCCTACCTCAAATTCAAGTTCGCCGTGACCGTCGAAGTCACGCGCATGGACGAGCCGAGCGTCATTGAAGCCAAAATCGAGGGCACCCCGCTCGGCGTGGTCGGCCGGCTGACCGCCAAATCGATCACCACCCTTGAGCAGGCCGGCAACGAGACCAAGGTCACCTATTCGGTCGAATCCACCTTGGCCGGCAAGCTCGGCAGCATCGGCCAGCCGGTGCTGCGCTCCAAGGCCAAGGATATGGAAAAGATTTTCGCTCAACGGCTGCGCGCGGCGTTCGCGCAACCCTCACCAGTTTAAGTCACGCCGGAGGCCCGATGATTCCCTTCGAACTCGCCGAACCCACCTCGCTCGCGGCGGCCGTCAAGCTGCTCGACCCCGACGACGCCACGATCCGCCCGATCGCCGGAGGCACCGCGCTGATGCTGATGATGAAGGCCGGCGTGTTCCGGCCGGAAAAGCTCATCAGCCTGCGCAAGATCGAGAGTAAGTATTCGGGTATCTCGGCTGGCGCCGACGGATTGCGTATCGGCGCGATGACGACGCTATCGGCGCTTGAGCAGTCCGCGGATGTGCGAAAGAACGCTCCGGTCATCACCCGCACCCTGTTGACGCTGTCGAACGTGCGCGTTCGCAATGTCGCGACTGTCGGCGGCGCGCTCGCCCACGGCGACCCGCACATGGACCTGCCGCCGGTGCTGATGGCGCTGGGCGCCACGCTCACGGTGATCGGCCCCAAGGGCGAGCGCAAGCTCGCTGTCGAGGACCTGTTCGCCGGCTACTACGAGACCGTGCTGGAGAAGAACGAATTGATCGCCGAGGTTCATGTCCCGGCGCAGGGCACGAAAAAGGCGTCCTACTTCAAGGTCACCACCGGCTCGGCCGATGACTGGCCCGCACTCGGCGTCGCCGCGGTGATCGAGGGCGACGGCAAGGCGATCAAGTCCGCCCGCATCGTCGCCAGTGCCGCGACCGACAAGGCCACCCGGCTGAAGTCGGCGGAAGCCGTGCTCAACGGCAAGACCGTCGATGACAAATTGCTGAAGCAGGCCGGCGAAGCAGCATTGCAGGACTGCGAGTTCATCGCCGACGTGCGCGGCTCGGTGCCCTACAAGCGCGAATTGATGAAGGTCTATTTAGGGCGCGCGATTCGTGAAGCCCTGGGTGGAGGAACGCACTGATGACCGACACCCTCAATCCCGGCAGCGCCAAGGTCGGCTCCCAGGTCGGCCGCTCGGTGCCGCGCCTCGAAGGCCGCGACAAGGTCACCGGCCGCGCCGAATACACCCACACCATGCAGGTCCCGGGCATGGTGCATGCCAAGCTGTTCCGCAGCACCGTCGCGCACGGCAAGATCAAGTCGATCGACACCAGTGCTGCGAAAAAGCTTCCGGGCGTGCTGCATGTCGTCACGGTCGACGATGTGATGAAGGTGCTGAAGAGCCCCTACTACGGCCCGGCGTTCCACGACCAGCCGATCCTGGCGCACGAGAAGGTCCGTTTCGTCGGCGAGCCGGTGGCCGCGGTGATCGCCACCGACCCGCACATCGCCGACCAGGCGGTGCAGCTCATTACCGCCGAATACGAGGAGCTGGAGGCCGTTTACGACGAGGTCGATGCGCTCACCTCGAAGGTCTATGTGCACGACGTGCTCAAGCCCGCCGGCACATTCGCCGATCTCAAGCACCTCAAGAACGCCAAGGATACCAACCTCGCGCTCGACTATCGGCTGCGCCGCGGCGACTTCGACAAGGCCTACGCCGCCGCCGCGCACAAGTTCGAGCACGAGTTCAAGACTCAGAAGGTGCTGCACCTGTCGTTCGAGCCGTTCGCCTGCATCGCCGACTACAAGGACACCCACGTCACGCTCTACGACTCGTCGCAGGGCCCCTCGTTCGTCCGCACCGAGATCGCCCGCCTGCTCGGCTGGCCGGAAAACAAGGTGCGGATCAAGGTTCCGTATCTCGGCTCGGGCTACGGCTCCAAGCTCTACATCAAGCTCGAAGCGCTAGCGCTCGCGCTGTCGATGATCGCGCGCAAGCCCGTGAAGGTCGCCTACACCTTCGAGGAGATGTTCTACCAGATCACGCGCCACCCCTCGACGTTCCGCATCAAGAGCGGCGTCGACAAGGACGGCAAGATCGTCGCACGCAAGTGCGAGGTGTACTGGAACGGCGGTGCCTATGCCGACATCGGCCCGCGCGTGACGCAGAAGTCCGGCCTCACCGCGGCGGGTCCCTACGATATCGACAACGTCTGGATCGATTCCTACGCGCTCTACACCAACGTCACGCCGGCCGGCGCGCTGCGCGGCTTCGGCGTGCCGCAGCTCGTTTGGGCCTACGAAGGCCACACCGACATGATGGCGCGTGCGCTGAAGATGGATCCGGTCGATTTCCGCCGCAAGAACATTGCCCGCGAAGGGCGCCCCCACACAACCGGACAGATGCTCAAGGACTCCCCGATCGAGCCGGTGATGGACAAGGTGCTGGAGCGGATGAACTGGTCGCAGCCGTTCGACAAGGGCAGCGGCACGGTCAAGCGCGGCCGCGGCTTTGCCATCGCCAACAAGGCGGTGATCTCGCCGACCACTTCGGTGGCGATCGTCAACGTCTCCGCCGACGGCTCCACCACGCTCTATTGCGGCACCGTCGACATGGGCCAGGGCTCCGACACCGCGATGGCGCAGATGGTCGGCGAGGTGCTCAACATCCCCGCCGAATCCGTCCGGGTGACGCCGCGCGACACCGACGTGACGCCCTACGACATGGGAACGCTCGGCTCGCGCTCGCTGTTCCACATGGGCCACGCCGTGAAACGCGCGGCCGAGGACGCCCGCGACAAGCTGAAGGCGCTGGCCAAGGAGGTCGGCGAGCCCGAGGGCTCCAACATCCCGATCGCCGACCTGTTCCAGAAGCGCTACGGCATGCAGGCCGGCAACGTCATCGGCAGCGGCATCTACAAGCCGGATTACACGCCGCCTGCTCCCGGCACCGGCCAGAGCCCGAACGTCACGCCGTTCTGGATGGTCGCCGGCGCCGGCGCGGAGATCGAGGTCGACACCGAGACCGGCCACGTCAAGATCACCAAGCTCATCAACGTGGTGGACTGCGGCAAGGCGATCAACCCGAAGAGCGTCGAGACGCAGATCTCGGGCGCGGCGCTGATGCATCTCGGCTTCACCATGTTCGAGAAGATGCACATCGACGGCGGCCAGGTCACCAACGCCTCGCTTGCCGATTACAAGATTCCGGGTTTCCACGACGTTCCGGCCGTCATGGAAAACATCTACATCGAGCATGACCAGTCCAACGGCCCGTTCGGCGCCAAGGGCGTCGGCGAGGTCGCGACATTCTGCGTGGGGCCGGCGATCGCCAACGCCATCGATGACGCGGTCGGCGTCCGGCTAATGGAAATGCCGCTCAATGCCGAGGCGGTGTATCGCGCCCTGCGAATCAAACAAGGCAAGCCGTTGGAGAATGAGTGACATGACCGCGGCACGAACCATCACCTTCAAGCTCAACGGCGCGCCAGTCACGGCCGACGTCAAGCCGCATCACAACTTGGTCGAGCTGCTGCAGACGCATTTCGGCCTCACCGGGGCGCGCGAAAGCTGCGGCCAGGGCCTGTGCGGCTGCTGCACCGTCGTGGTGAACGGCAAGGCCGTGTCGGGCTGCCTCTATCTGGCGCTGTTCGTCGATGGCGCGGAGGTGACCACCGTCGAGAGTCTGGATACCCGCGACAAGCTCAGCCCCGTGCAGGAGGCCTTCATCGAGGCCAGCGCCTTCCAGTGTGGCTACTGCACGCCGGGCTTCATCATGATGGTGACGCAACTGCTCGACCAGCATCCCGATCCGTCCGACGATCAGATCAAGCATTATCTCACCGGCAATCTCTGCCGCTGTGCCACCTATCCCGAAGTCATGGACGCGGTGAAGCTCGCCGCCAGGAAACGCAAGGCCGGCGCGACCGCTTGATCCGGCGACCCCGAAGGGATTAGGTGCAGACATGAGCGCCGAACCCGTGCAGGTCGAAACCGATGTGCTGGTGATCGGCTCCGGCGCGGCCGGCATGTATGCCGCGATCGAGGCCGCCCGCGAGGGATGCCGCGTGTTCCTGATCGACCGAAGCCTGATCGGCCGCGGCGGCGCGACCGTGATGGCGCAGATGACGGTTGCCGTGGCGCTCGGCGCCGAGGCGCCGGACCACTGGAGCCATCACTATCGGGACACGCTCACCGCCGGCCGCGGGTTGTGCAACGAGCCCTTGTCGCGGCTCCTCTGCGAAGAAGGCCCAGCCTGCATCCGGGAGATGGATTCCTGGGGGGTCGGCTGGGCCCGCAAGGACGGCAAGATCACATCCACCTTCGCGCCCGGCCACGACCGGCCGCGCTGCGTCTATGTCGATTTCCTCAACACCGGCCCCGCCGTGTCGAAGACGCTGCGCAGCGCCGTTCACAAGGTCCCGGGGATCAGCCGCGCAGGCGATCTCTGCGTGGTCGATTTGCTTAAGGTGGATGGCGAGGTTGCGGGCGCCGTTGCCTGGCACGTCGGGACCGGCGCGCCGGTCGTAATCTCCGCCAAGGCCACCATCGTCGCCACCGGCGGGCTGACGCGGCTCTACCGCCGCAACAGCGCGTCGGCCAACATGGGGGGCGACGGCTATGCGCTCTGTCTCCGCGCCGGCGCGCCACTGATCGACATGGAATTCGTGCAGTTCTTTCCGATCGGGCATCTGGCGCCGAGGCTGATCGGCATGGACCCGATCATGTGGGACCCGTTCCGCTACAAGCTCGGCGGCCGGCTGCTCAACAAGGATATGGCCGAGTTCACCGACCGCTACGGCGTGCCGGAGGACGGCAAATACGTTATCACCCGCGACGTCGGCACCTACGCCATCCTCAAGGAGGTCGAGGCCGGGCGCGGCTCGCCACACGGCGGCGCGTATCTGAGCTTCCAGCATGTGCCGCAGACAAAGCTCCGCGAGGCCTTTGGGCCGGTGATCGACCGCCTCGCTGCGAACGGCATCGATCTGACCAAAATGCCGGTCGAGGTGGCGCCGATCGCGCATTACCACATGGGCGGCGTCACCGCCGACGTAGCGATGCGGACCGAGATACCCGGCCTTCTGGTCGCCGGCGAAGCGGTCGGCGGGGCGAACGGCGCGAACCGGCTTTCCGGCAACGCCATCACCGAGGCGCTGGTGTTCGGCCGCGAGGCCGGCCGGACCGCCGCCGCGCGGGCGAAAGCGATGAAGTCGACTCCCGCGCGGCCGGACGCGGCGCGTGCGACCGTCGACTTGATCCGCAGCGATCCGCCGAAGGACATGCCAAACACCGCGGCGATGCTGACGCGCCTGCAGGCCACCATGTCCGACGACGTGGGGCCGCTGCGCAGTCAGTACAAGCTCAAGCGCGCACTCGATACGATCGACGAGCTTGGCCGGGCGCTCGGCGACCGGCCCTTCGGCGATGCCGGCTCCTTCGACATGCAGCGCCTAGACTGGTTCGATCTCCGCAACATGCTCACCGCCGCCCGCGCCGTGACGCAAGCCGCGTCGCTGCGGACCGAAAGCCGCGGTGCGCATCAGCGCGAGGATTTCCCGGAGATGCTGCCGCAGTGGCGCGTCAATCAGGCGATCCGGTTGCGCGGCCAAGGCCTCGACATCGCCCAGATGCCCGCCTCCGCCATGGAGGCCGCAGCGCAATGAGCGAGACCGCCACCCTGAAAATCTGGCGCGGCCAGCCCAAGGCGCAGGGCCGCTGGGAAACCCACGCCGTTCCATTCGAGCGGGGCCAGTCGGTGCTGGACGGGCTGCGCTGGATTCGCGTCAACAAGGATCCTTCACTGGCGATCCGCTTCTCGTGCATCAATGCCAACGCCTGTAAGGAATGCATGATGGAACTGGACGGCAAGACGGTCTATGCCTGCACCGCTCGGCTTGAACCGCGCGAGATGCAGGTTGCGCCGCTGCCCAACAAGAAGCTCGTGCGCGACCTCGTCACCGAGATTGCACCGCCTGCCGAACGATTTGCCGTAAAGGAGAAATGATGCCCACCGAACGAAAGCCTGTCGCCTTCGGCGATATGCGCAACTGGATGAAGGCGCTGAAGTCGGCCGGTGAATTTCGCGAGGTCGATTCCGAGGTCAATTGGGACGTCGAACTCGGCACCATCACGCGCATCGCGCAGGGCCCGGGCACCGGCCCGGCGATGCTGTTCAGCAACATCAAGGACTACAACAGGAACAACACTCGCTGTAGCTCGGTGTTCGTGGGCGGCCTCGGCAGCTATCGTCGCATCGCCATGATGATGGGCCTTCCGCCGGACACCCATCCGCGCGAGCTCGTGAAGATCGGCCGCACCATCACGGAAGGCCGTGTCCCGCCGCGCATCGTCAAGGAAGGCCCCTGCAAGGAGAACATCGTCACCGGCAAGGACATCGACCTCTACGAGTTTCCGGTGCCGCAGTGGAACCGGGTCGATGGCGGACGCTACCTGCTCACCTATGGCGGCGTCGTGACCAAGGACCCGACCACCGACGTGATGAACGTCGGCATCTACCGCGGCATGTTGTCGGCCAAGGACCGCATCCCGATCCTAATGTGGCGGGCGCAGCACATCGGCCATCACGTTTCCGCCTGGCAGAACGGCGGCTCATCGGAAATGCCGATTGCCGTGGCGATCGGCTGGGAGCCGTCGCTGGGCTTCACCGGCGGCTCGCCGATCCCGAAGGGCGTCTGCGAATACGACGTCATGGGCGCCATCCGCGGCGCGCCGGTCGATCTGGTCAAATGCGAGACGGTCGACCTCTACGTGCCGGCCACCTCCGAGATTGTGATCGAGGGCTATCTCCAGCTCGACCCCAAGAACCACGACATGGAGGGCCCGTTCGCCGAGTTCACCGGCTATGTCGCAGGCGACAAGAGCCCGAAGCCCACGATCCGCGTCACCGCCATCACCCACCGCAACAATCCGATCCTGCGCGGCGCGATCGAAGGCTCGCTGCCGGGCTCGTTCTCCGAGAACGGCATCTGCTCGTCGATCATGCGGGCGTCGACCGCCTGGAACGTGCTCGACCGCGCCGGAGTACCCGGCATCACCGACGTCTGGTGCCCGCCGGTGCAGACCGGCATCAACCTTTTGATCCGCATGAAGTCGTCCTACCGCAACCAGGCCAAGCAGGCAGCCAACGCAATCTGGGGCTCGTCGGCGGCGCATGTGCGCTACAAGCACATCACCGTGGTCGATGACGACATCGACATCCACGACTATGCCGCGGTCGACTGGGCGATCGCGCACCGCGTCAACGCGGGCGAGAACGACGTCATCATCATGCCCGACACCTTCGGCGCGGGCCTCGACCCCTCGACCCGCAAGCGCGACCGCAATCCGGCGCTGTTCGGCACCGGCAAGTGGAACCGCGTGTTGATCGACGCCACCATGAACCTCGACTACGACCCCGATCCTGAACTCGGCGGCGCCCGTTTCCCGCCGAAGGTCTGGCCGGAGCAGAAGGACATCGACGCCGCTATGGCACGTTGGAACGAGCTGGGCCTGGATAAGCCGAAGAGCGTCTAGAATACTCCGCTCCGAGCCCCTTCCAGACGCTCGGTTTAAGCCGATACGATGCTTGGTCATCAGTCTGAGGGCAGACGTGAGGCGGCGGGAATTCCTCGGGGCAATCGGAAGCATTGCGGCTGCGCCTCTGGCTGCACGCGCGCAGCAGGCCCTGCCGGCGATCGGCTTTCTCAACAGCAGCGCCCGTGAAGCATTCCTGGACCGCCTGGCGGGATTTCATCGCGGCTGAACGAGACCGGCTTCGTCGAGCGGCAGAATGTGACAATCGAGTATCGCTGGGCGGACGGACAGCTTGCCAGTCTTCCCGCGCTGGCTGCCGACCTGGTTCGTCGCCAGGTGAAAGTGATTGCTGCGACCGGCAACACTCCCTCCGCGATTGCCGCAAAGGCCGCGACCGGAACCATTCCGCTTATCTTTATCGTCGGGTCCGACCCGGTCAAGGCCGGCCTTGTCGCGAGCTTGAACAGACCGGGCGGAAACGCCACCGGCACAAGCTCGGCCAATAACGAGCTGGGAGCGAAGCGCCTGCAGATTCTCCGCGATCTGGTGACGGGCACGACGCGAGCGGCTCTGCTCGTCAATCCGACAAATCCGGCCACCGAGGACGTTACGACCGCAGGGCCTTGCGATACCCGAGCGACCTGACCAACGACGAATGAGCGTATGCCTCGCGTCAATCCGCCTCATGCTCCGGAAACTTTGTAATCCCGCTTGATGTTCCCGGACAGACTCTAAGCGTCTTGAATTTAAGGCCAATTTTCAGGCCGTAGTCCGAAGCTAGGCCCCGTGGCGGCGGTCATCAGGTCAACGGCAGCCGTCGCCGGTCAGTCCGCTTCGCCAAGCGGCGGCAATGCGAGCGCCGCATCGACCAGGGCGCCGGCGCGCCTCCAGTCGAAGTTCCGGTAGACATTGGTTTTCACCAGGAAGGACGCGCCGCCGTAGAATTTCTCGTATTGCTGGTGGCGGCTGCCGAACTCCGAACCGATGAAGTCCCAGATCAGCCGCATCAGCGCGATCTTGCTCCGGGCGCTGGTCGAGGCCGATCGCATGTAGCGCTCGACATCCGGCGCGGTCTGCGGGCTTTCCAGATCGGCGAGCGACGACGGCAGCGTGATGAAGGCGCCGCCGGCAAGCTCCCGGACCATCTCCAGCATCCGGCCGTTGAACTCCGACTGCATCGCCATCGCTGAATAAAGCGTTGTCGGTGACGGCCACAGCACGCCGCTCCTGATCTCCGCCACAGTCTCGTGTGCGAGCAGCATGGATTCGTAGATCGTCACGAAGGCGGCCAATTCCCCCATCATGACCTGCACCGGTGGCGCCGCGACGTTGCCGGTCATCTCGTTCATGCGCTGGGCCAGGCCGGCCAGGAAGCGTAGCTTGGTGACGTAGCGAACCTGCGCCTGATGGTTGCCGAGCGTGTGCGCGGTCGTCTTCCACCACTGGTCGCGGCTGATCTCGATGTTGCGGTAGATGAAAACGTGCTCCCAGGGCACGAACACCTTGTCGAACACGACATAGCTGTCGGATTCGTCGAACCGGCTCGACAGCGGATAGTCGAACCCGTTGTCCGCGCGCAGCGCGAACGGCCGGCGCGGATAAAGCTTGAGGCCGGGCGCGTTGATCGGCACGGCAAGACAGTTGGCGTAGTTCTCGTCGCCGGGCTGCAAGGGATGAATGCAGCTCAGGTGCAGCCAGTCGGACAGCACGCCGCCGGTCGCGAGCTGCTGGGCGCCGGAAATCACGATGCCGTCGCCGCGCTCCTCCACCACGCCGGCATAAAGCGCTGGATCGCTCTGCTTGTACGCCGGCTTGCTGCGATCGATCTGCGGCGGCACGATCGCGTAGCTGACATAGAGATGCTCGTCGCGCATCTTTTCGTAGAACGCGACGACGTTGTCGGCGAACTTCTGTCCGGCCTTGGCAAACACCTCCGGCACGCCGGCATAACCGCAGAAGAAGCCCGCGACATGGTCGGGTGTGCGGCCCATCAGCCCGAAGGTCGCCTCCGCCCACTTTTCGGAGAACAGCCGCCGCTGCCGAAGATCCGCATGGGTCTTCGGAATCTGGAAGGCGCGCAGGACCGGCTGCCCGGTCTTGGGCGAGATCAACGTCATCAACTCGCGGTTTTCCGGCGCGGCGGCGATGTCGTAGAGCCGCGCAACCGAGCGCGCTGCTTCGCGGAACGCCTTGTGCTTGCTGACGTCGGCGACACGCTCGCCGTCGAGGAACACCTGCCGCCCGTCGTTGAGGGAGCGGAGATATTCGGCGCCGGTACGCAGCGGCATGGTTCGTCTCCAGGTCAGGCGGCGTATGGTTTCCGCGACATTTTAGATACAGAATTTAGCTACATTATGTAGCTAAATTCCTTCAGTCAAGCGGTTCTATGTGCTATAGGCGGCCGCATGGCCGCGGCAAAAAGGAAATCCGATCGAGACAGCGCATCCGCGCGGCGCCGCCTGTTCGTGGCGCCGGCGACCATCACGCTTCCGCCGATGCTCCAGTCCGGCGGCGATGTGGCATTCCGCGAGGCGCTCTACCTGATGGTGCTGTCGTTCGGCCGGCTGCATTCGTGCCGCGAGGCCTTCGGCCGGGTGCTGGCGCTCACCGGATCGCAGTTCATCGTGCTGATCGGAACCGCCTATCGGCAGGGCGGCGAAGGCGTGTCGATCCGCGCGCTCGCCGGTCACACCCAGCTTGCCTCGACGCATGTGACGACGGAGGTGGGACGGCTGATCGCAAAGGGCCTTTTGACGAAGCAACCCAGCCCGCGAGACCGCCGCAGCGTGCTGGTCCGGCTGTCGCCAAAGGGCGAAGCCGCGATCCGCGCGGTCAATCCACTGCTGCGGCGCGTCAACGACCGCCTGTTCCAGAACGTCTCGCGCCAGGAATTCGCGGTGGTGTCGCGCTTTCTCGAAAAGTTCGCGCGCAACAGCGAGGACGCGATCGAGGAAATCCGGCGCTCAGACCGCGAACGCACGAGATCGCCGCGCGCAAGGCAGGATTGAATTAGCGCTTTGTGCTTGCCACCCGCCGCATCGTCCATCAACCTCGGCCGCGAAGGATGCAACTGCGATGTCGGAATTGGAACGTTGGGAGGCGCGGTTTTCGGCCCCCGGATATCATTTCGGAACCGAGCCGAACGCGTTCCTCAAGAGCAAGGCTCATCTGCTGAAGCCCGGTCAGAAGGTCCTCTCGATCGCCGATGGCGAGGGCCGCAACGGCGTCTTTCTCGCCGAGCAGGGTCTCGACGTGCTCGCCCTAGACTTTTCTCCGACGGCGCTGGCCAAGGCGCGCACGCTAGCGAAAGAACGAAACGTAGCGATCCGCACCAAACAAGCCGATCTCGAAACCTGGAGTTGGCCAGTCGAGGCGTTCGACGTCGTGGTGGCCATCTTTTTCCAGTTCTGCGCGTCGCCGGCTCGCCAGAAGATTTTCGCCGGCATCAAGCACACGCTTAAGCCCGGCGGGCTGCTGCTGCTCGAAGGCTATGGGCTGGGGCAACTCCAATACAAATCCGGCGGCCCCTCGGAGCCCGACCGGCTTTACACCCGCCCGATGCTGGAACAAGCTTTCGGAGATTTTTCTTCGATCGAGATCGAGGAGTACGACACCGTGCTCCAGGAGGGCAGCCGGCATTCCGGCACGGCCGCGCTCATCGATCTTGTGGGACGCAAGTAAGCCATTCGGAAGAGGCTATACCATGATTAAAGTGCTGCGGATCGGCCACGCCACCTTCGAGACGCCCGATCTCGCCAAGGCGATCGAGCATTACACGCAGGTGATCGGGCTTTCGCTCGCCGGCCGCGAGGACAAGCGCGCATTCCTGGCGACCAAGATGGGCCAGCTCGTCATCGAGCTGCAGGCGGGCACGCAGGCGCGATGCAGCAAGCTGTCGTTCGAGGTCGCGCCGAACGCCGACTTCAGCGACCTGCAGCGCGCGCTGCAGAAGCACGGGGTCGCCGCGGAGGAGCGCAACGATTCAATCCCCGGCCTGCCCAAGGTGCTGTCGTTCCAGGATCCCAAGGGCACCACCATCGAGCTGTTCCGCGAATGGAGCCCGATCGGCAACCACGAGCAGGTCGTGGGCGTCGGCGCGCTGAAGCTCGGCCACGTCGCATTCGTCACGCAGGAGCCGAAGGCGCTGGCCAAGTTCTATGCCGAGGTGCTGGGCTTCCGCATCTCCGACTGGATCGGCGACTTCTTCGTGTTCATGCGCTGCAACGCCGACCACCATGCGGTGAATTTCATCACCGGCAAGAACGTCAAGATGCACCACATCGCCTTCGAGCTGCGCGACTTCTCGCACCTGCAGACGGCGTGCGATCTGTTCGGCGAGCGGAAAATCCCGATCATCTGGGGTCCGGTGCGGCTTGGGCCCGGCCACAACGTCGCCGCCTTCCACCGCGACCACGACGACTGGGTGGTCGAGTTCTACGCCGAGCTCGACCAGATGAAGGACGAGGAGCTCGGCTATTTCGATCCGCGGCCCTGGCACCACGACCGCCCACAGCGGCCGAAGGTCTGGGACCACAAGCAGGTCGCCTACATGTGGGGGCCGCCGCCGACGCCCGACTTCATGCGCGGGCGAGACTAAAGCTTCTCCGCCAGAAACCGCATCAGCCGCGGCGCGAGGAAACCCGAAAAGCTGTTCGGCTCGTCGATCGGATCGCTGCCCCAGTAGTGCGGCGCGCCCTGCAGGATGGTGGTGCGCACGAAGAATCCCGCCTGCTTCAGCGCCAGCACGAAGGCATCGGTGTGGGCGCGGCGATCGACCAGATCGTCCTCGGTGCCAACGCTCAGGTGCACCGCCACCTTGTTGTTGGCGCTGACTGCGTAGCTGATCGGCGAGGCGTCGAAATAGACCTGGCGGTTGTCGGCCAGCGACGCGCCGGTGAACAGCTCGATGTTATTCTGCTTCGGGCTCTGGATGTTGTACTTGCCCCACATCTCGGCGACGTCATAGACGCCGTAAACGCCCGCGAACACCTTCACCTCGGTGCTCTCCTTGGCGTGAGCATCCTGCGGATAACCACCCTCGAATTTTTTCCCGGCGAGCGCCGCCAGCGCGCCGAGATTGCCGCCGGCGGAGTGGCCGAACACGCCGATGCGGTTGGGCGCGATGTTCAGGCCCTTGGCGTTGCCACGCACATACTGAATGCCCGCCAGCACGTCCTGAACCGCGTGCGGAAACGTCTTCTGCCCGGGTTTGGCGAGGCGGTAGCCGATCGCAAACAGCGCAACGCCATGCGACGCGAGATACTTGCCCCAATGCGCGAACTGGCCGCGCACGCCCTGCACCCAGCCGCCGCCATGCACGCCGACCAGCGCGGGATATGGCCCGGCGCCCTTCGGCAGATAGAGGTCGCCCGCGAGCGCAACGCTGTCATGCGTCGCATAGGTCGCGCCCGGCCGTGTTTCAAATTCGCTGAGTTTTCCGGCCATATTCATTGCGATGTTCCTTTCCGTCGAACGCACGTTGCGGAATGATCTTGAAACACCCGCTGGCGTCGTGCAATGGAAAGCGGGGCAGGAAAACAAAGGGGTTTCGCGCATGCTGGACGCGATCACGTCAATGGTCGTGAATGGCGTGACCATCGAGGCCATCGACAAGGGTCATGATGGAGGGACTGGCCGCCCGATCCTGTTCCTGCATCCCGGCATCGGCATCGACGCAGCCGCCCCCGTGCTGGCCGCGCTGGCCAAGGGCGGCCGCGTCATCGCGCCCTCGCATCCGGGCTTCGGCACCTCGCAGCTTCCGCAGGGCATGACCAGCATCGACGACGTGTCGTATTTCTATCTCGATCTGCTCGACCAGCTCGACCTACGCGACGTGCTCGTGGTCGGCGTGGGTCTCGGCGGCTGGATCGCGGCCGAGATCGCCACGAAGAATTCCACCCGGCTGTCGCGCCTCGTCATGGCCAACGCCGTCGGCGTCAAGATCGGCGACCGCGAGACCCGCGACATCGTCGACATCTGGGCGCTGATGCCGGAGGAGTTCGATCAGCTGGCCTGGTTCGACCCGAAGGCCGGCGCGCGCGACTACAAGAATCTGCCGGAGGCGGAATCGCTCTCCGCCGCGCGCAACCGCGAGGCCACGGCGCGGCTCTGCTGGTCGCCCTACATGCACAACCCCAAGCTCAAGAACCGGCTGCATCGCATCAAAGCGCCGACGCTGTTCCTGTGGGGCATGGCCGACCGCATTCTGAGCGAGACATACGGCCGCGCCTATTGCGGGCTGATCGCCGGCGCCAGGTTCGAGCCGATCGAGAAGGCGGGACACTTTCCCCATCTCGAGCAGCCGGAGGAGTTCGCCCGAAAGGTGCTCGCCTTCGCCGACGCCGCCGCGCCGGCCGCCCCGCGTATCAGACGAGCCTGAGGAGACCCATCATGCAGGTCTATTATTTCACCGAGCAGCCCTATTACCCGGCGTGGAACAACCATTCGGGCTCGCTGCGCGTGAACCTGCCCAACAGCGTGGTCGATCCGAAGATCGCCGGCGACCTGTTCCACCGCTACTACGACGAGTGGAAGATCGCCGACGAGCTTGGCTACAACATCATGGTCAACGAGCACCACCAGACCGCGACCTGCATGTCCTCGACCGTGATCGTCGGCCTGTCGGTGCTGGCGCGCGAGACCAAGAAGGCACGCATCCTGGTGCTCGGCTATCCGATCGGCCACCGCCCCGACCCGCTGCGCTGCGCCGAAGAGCTTGCCACCATCGACGTGATCTCGCGCGGCCGGCTGGACATGGGCTTCATCAAGGGCGTTCCTTACGAATTCCCGGCGTCGAACCAGAATCCGGTCGCGGTGATGGGCCGCTTCTGGGAGGCGCACGACTTCATCCTCAAGGCGATGACCAGCCACGACGCGCCGTTCAACTGGGAGGGCGAATTCTTCCACTACCGGCAGGTCAACGTCTGGCCGCGTCCGGTGCAGGCGCCGCATCCGCCGGTCTGGACCACCACCGGCAACAAGGCGCAGGCGCGGCTCCTGGGCGAGAAGGGCTATGTGATGGCGACGCTCGGCTCGGGCTACGCCACGCGGCCGCTGTATGACTCCTACCGCGCGGGGTATCTGGCGAAGTGGAAGCGGCCCGCGCCGGCCGACCGTGTCGCCTATCTTGGCCTCGTCGCCGTCGCCGAGGACGAGACCGAGGCGCGCCGCCGCGGCGAGCTCGTCGCCGGTTATCTCCGCTCATCGGCGATCGTGCACGTGCCGTTCCGCAACCCGCCGGGCTTCCTCACGGTGGACGACAACGCGCGGATGCTTCGCGGCCAAAGCGCGCCGCGCAGCTTCACCAAGGACGGCCGCGCCGTGAACATGCACCACGGCAGCGTGCAGGACCTGATCGACGCCGGCATCCTGTTCTGCGGCACGCCCGACCAGGTGACGCAGCAGATCCTGGACTTCACCGAATACTGCGGCGGCATGGGCAACCTGCTGATGATGGGCCACGCCGGCTTCCTGTCGCACGAGGACACGGTGAGTAACCTCACGATGTTCTCGCAGGAGGTGATGCCACGGCTGAAGGCCTACAAGCAGCCGGTGCCGGAAGCGACCGCGGCGTAGCACGCGGCGACGGCGCGCGATCGGCGGCAGCCTCTCCGCTGTCATTGCCGGGCATAACGCTGGCCCGCCTGCGTCGCGGCGGCGACGCCATCAACCCGCTAAGGCCCATCAAGGCAGATTCCAATACCCTGAATTTGCTTCCGCTTTCGGGGGCACAGCCGACATGGCGGACCTGCTGCTGGCCTCGTACCGGTCGAAAAGATCCAACTGCGACATCGGCCAGCATCTCATGTTGCAGCAGCGAAGCCGTTCTGAGCCCCTATCAAAGCACTCGTTTGAGCCGATACGATGCCGTCTGTTGAGCCTGAGGGGCGACATGCGGCGGCGGAAATTTCTTGGTGTTCTGGGTGGTGCGGCGGCGGCGTGGCCGGTGGTGGCGCGGGGGCAGCAGGCCGACCGGGTTCGGCGTATCGGTTTACTTCTGCCCGCAGCTGCGGACAGTGCGGAATATCAAGCCTGGGTAGGGGCGTTCCTGCAGGCGCTGCCGCAATTCGGCTGGACCATCGGCCGCAACGTACGCATCGACACCCGCTGGGCCACGGCCAATGCCGCCGAAATTCGCAGACACGCGGCGGGAATTGGCCGCGCTCGCGCCGGACGTCATCCTGGCCCATGGCGGCTCGGCCGTGGGGCCCTTGCTGCAGGCGACACGCACCGTGCCGATTGTGTTTCCAGTCGCCGGCGATCCGGTCGGCGCCGGCTTCGTCGATAGCCTGGCGCGGCCGGGCGGCAACGCCACCGGCTTCATGACCGCCGAATACGGCATGAGCGGAAAATGGCTAGAGCTGCTCAAAGAGATCGCGCCAAGCGTGACGCGAGCAGCGGTCCTTCGGGATCCCAACCAAGGCTCCGCAACCGGCCAGTTTGTCGCAATCCAGGCCGTGGCGCCGTCGCTCAGGGTGGAGATAACCCCGGTCGGTTTGCGCGACACCAGCTATATCGAGCGCGCTGTCTCGGCCTTCGCGCGTTCTCCGAATGGCGGTCTGATTGTGACGGCGGCCGCTGCCGCGACGCTTCATCGCGCTCTGATCGTCACGCTGGCGGCCCGCCACAAGCTGCTCGCGGTCTACAACGAACGCTCGTTCATCGCCGCCGGCGGCCTGACCTCCTATGGGGCTGATTACATCGACCAGTACCGGCGCGCGGCCGGCTACGTCGACCGCATCCTAAAGGGCGAGAAGCCCGCCGACTTGCCGGTGCAGACGCCGACCAAGTACGAGCTGGTGATCAACCTCAAGACCGCGAAGGCGCTTGGCCTCGCCGTGCCGCCGTCCGTGCTCGCGCGCGCCGACGAGGTGATCGAATAGCGATGCCACGTGCTGCGGTGCGAATGTCGCTGATTGGCACATCGCGTCATTTCTTAGCGACGCAGCAATTCAGTCGCTTTCGGAGCGAAGCGGACATTCTGAGAGCAGCGCTGCCGAACCGGATGTATGAGTACGCACCCCAGTGCGGGACGTTACGCGGCCTTCCTCACCGCCTTGCGTTTCCGCGCGACGGGCTTGCGGGCCGGCCTGCGCCGCGGCGGCGACGGCTTCAATGGTACAGCCTCGATCAGCCTGGCCGATGCGTCGGACAGCCCGCGCGCCCGCGCCGACTTAACGAACGCGCCGGCCAGCACGCCGAGCTCGAAGGCCAGTCCCGCGCTCAGCCGCGGATAGAGCCGGACTGCACTCGCCAGGGCGGAGACGAAAGCATTAGATCGCGGGGCCATGCGCACTTCCCTTGAGAAACCGCATTCCAACGCGCCGGAACGGGCCTGGGTTCTGCGAAAAGCTACCGCCCCTTCTCCGCCAGCCCGCGCTCCTTGATGAACGCGCTCCAGCGCACGACCTCGTCGCGGTACATCCGCGCGCTCGCGGTAGCGTCGAGACCGAGCGGCTCGAAGCCAGTGTTGCGGAACTTGGCCTGGAAGGCGGGCTCCTGCGCGATCGCAACGACCTCGCGCGCGATCCGCTCGCGGATCGCATCGGGCAGGCCGGGCGGACCGAACACGCAGAGCCACGCGGTCTGGTCGACGCCGGTGACGCCCGCCTCCGCCATGGTCGGCACGTTACGGATCGACGGCAGCCGCCGCGGGCTCGCCACCGCCAGCATCTTCAGGAGCGGGTTTTCCGCATGTCCGGCGCCGACCGCCGAGCTCATCATGTGCGCGTCGATCGTGCCCGCCATCAGATCGGTGGTCGCGGGCGCACCGCCCTTGTACTGCACGTGCTGCATCGCGATCCCGGTCTGCTGCATGAACACCTCGCTGACGAGATGGGCGAAGCTGCCGTAGCCGGTGGTGCCGAAATTGAGCGCGTTCGGCCGCGCCCTGGCATAAGCGACGAACTCGGCGAGCGACTTGACCGGCAGATCCTTCTTCACCACCAGGATCGCCGACCATTCCGCCACCATCGCAACCGGCACGTAGTCGCGCAGCGGATCGAACGGATAGTCCTTCTGCACGGCCGCGGGCGTGACGTTGGCGCCGACCGCGCCCATCTGCAGCGTGTAGCCGTCGGGCTTGGCCTTAACGACCGCGCCGATGCCGATCACGCCGTTGCCACCGGGCTTATCCTCGACCACAACGGTCTGATTCAGCCGCGCGGTGAGCCCTTCCGCTAAAATGCGCGCGACCAGATCGATCGATCCGCCGGCGGCGTAGGGAACGATGAGTGTGATGGGGCGGGAGGGGTAGTTGTCTTGCGCGGACGCTTGCGTTGCAAAGCCGATGAAAAGGCCCAGCGCGAGCAAGAAGCGCGCTTTCCCTCTCCCCTTGTGGGAGAGGGTGGATCGCGCGGAGCGATAGCGAGCGCGAGCCGGGTGAGGGGTCAGCGCTTCACGATACTCCGACCCCTCGCCCGCCCTCGCTTCGCTCGGGCACCCTCTCCCACAAGGGGAGAGGGCAAGAAAACGAGCGGCGCGGCTTCGCAACATTACGCCCTCGCGTATTTTCCGCGGTTGAAGAAGCGGTCCTTGTTGTCGTCGGTCGCGCTCTCGCGGCTCGACTTGATGTCGGCCTGCTTGGCGATCATCGCCTTGACCGCCGGCCGCGCCGACAGCTCCTCAAACCAGCGCTTGAAGTTCGGCATCGCGTCAATCTTGGCGCCGTGGGCCGCGTGCTGGCGGGTCCAGGGGAATGTCGTTATGTCGGCGATCGAATATTCGTCGCCGCCGAGATACTTCGCCTGGCCGAGCCTGGTGTTGAGCAGCTCGTAGAGCCGCAGCATTTCGCTCTTGTAGCGGCTGAGCGAGTAGTCGTTGGGCTTAGGCGCGAACAGATTGAAGTGCGTGAAGTTGCCGAACGCCGGGCCGATGCCCGAGACCTGCACCATCAGCCACTGGATCACGTCGTATTTCTTCGCCGTGTCCTTTGGCATGAACTTGCCGGTCTTGTCGGCGAGATACATCAGGATCGCGCCGGACTCGAACACGGTATAGGGCTTGCCGCCGGGGCCTTCGGTGTCGACGATCACCGGGATTTTTGCGTTCGGGTTGAGCTTGAGGAAGTCCGGCGAGTGCTGGGCGCTGGCCCAGACATCCACCGGCTTGAAACTGTAGGGGAGCCCGATTTCCTCGAGCATGATAAAAATCTTCTGCACATTCGGGCTGGTCAATCCGTAGAAGTCGATCATGGTCCTCACCGACAGGGTTGGTTTCTCTCCGCCTGCGTCCGCGTGTCGCGGTTCTGGAGCGGCGGCGGCGAGCCTAGCGCGTCGCCGGGGCTCCGGCCACCGCCCGCGGCACCGAACCTTTGCGGCCGCAAACCGGCGCAGTTGACACCGGCAACCCTGCCTGAAAACCTCCCGCCACAGGCCAGCTGCGGAATGAAGAAACGGCGGCGGCCTGGGACGAAACGCGGGACAATTCGATGCCGATCGGGGTTTGCGTCCGGCCTGTCGCCACCGCTCTTGCATGCCTGCTGGTCGCGGCAAGCGCCGCGACGGCGCAGAGCGCGACCGAGCCGTTCTACAAGGGCAAGCAGATCTCGATGGTCGTCGGCTCCTCGGCGGGCGGCGGCTACGACACCTATGCGCGGCTCCTGGCGCGGACGATGGGCGCGTCGATTCCCGGCAATCCATCTATCGTCGTGCAGAACATGAGCGGCGCGGGATCGAACCGCGCCGCGGGCTTCATCTATTCGGTCGCGCCCAAGGACGGCACCGCGATCGGGGCGATCTTCCCCGGCGCGGTGCTGCAGCCGCTGCTCAGCGAGCAGCCGGTGCCGCACGACCCGAGCAAGCTCGTCTATCTCGGCAGCGCCAACAGCGACGTCTATGTCTGCTACGTGCGCAGCGACGCGCCGGTGAAGGCGTTCAAGGATGTCCTCACGCAGGAGCTGATCGTCGGCGCGAGCAATCCGGGCGCCACCACATACGATCTGCCCCTGCTCCTGAACAGCGTGCTCGGCACCAAGTTTCGCATCGTAACGGGCTATCCAGGCAGCAGAGAGATCACGCTCGCGCTCGAGCGCGGCGAGGTTCAGGGCGCCTGCGGCATCGGCTGGACCGGAATCGAGGCGATGCACCCGGAATGGTTCGCCAAGGACACGGTCCGGGTGCTAGTGCAGCTCAGCAACACCGGCCATAACGACTTGAATAAGCGAAACATTCCCCGCGCGGGCGATTTCGCGCGCAGCGACGACGACCGCAAGGTGATCGAGCTGGTTTTCAGCCAGGGCGTTTTCGGGCGCCCCTATGTCCTGCCGCCGGGCGTGCCACCGGAGCGGATCGCAATTCTTCGGACTGCGTTCGTCGCGGCGCTCAACGACGCGGGGCTCCGCGCGGAAGCCGCGAAGATGCAGCTCGACGTCGATCCGATGGCGGGTGGCGAGCTGCAGACGCTCATCACATCGATCTATGCGACGCCCCAGCATCTGATAGAACGGGCGCGGCAAGCGTTGAGCGCGAAGCCTGCAACGTCCAGCCCGCAGCGGTGATGAAGTGTCCGTGACAAATCCGGAAGGCGCCTGAGCGATGGAAGGCATCGGAGCGGAAGCGGCCTTCATGGCGGCGGCGGCTGGCAAGGCCTTCGTCACGCTGATGGAGCCGCATCGGCTGATGTACCTGATGGCCGGCTGCATGATGGGGCTGATCCTCGGCATCGTGCCTGGCATCGGCGGCCTGGCAGGCACGGCGATGCTGTTGCCGTTCACCTTCGGCATGGACCCCTACTCGGCCTTCGCGCTGCTGCTCGGCCTCGGCGCCACCACTGCCACCGGCGACCCCATTCCAGCCATCCTGTTCGGCGTGCCCGGAGGTGCAGCCTCCGCGGCAACGGTGCTTGACGGATTCCCGATGGCCAAGCGCGGCGAGGCCGGGAGGGCGCTGAGCGCCGCCTACATGTCGTCGATGATGGGCGGCATTTTCGGCGCGATGCTGCTCGCCGTGTCGATCCCGATTCTGCGGCCGGTGATGCTCTATCTCGGCTCGCCGGAGCTATTGGCGTTTTCCGTCTTAGGCATATCGATGGTGGCCGTGCTGTCGGGCAGCGCGCCGCTGCGCGGCGTCGCCGCCGGCTGTCTCGGCATCATGATCGCGATGATCGGCTCCGACCCGCAGACCGGCACGCTGCGCTGGACCATGGACAGCCTGTACCTGTGGGACGGCCTGCCGCTCACGCCGGTGCTGCTCGGCCTGTTCGCGCTGCCGGAGCTGTGCGATCTCCTGATCGCACGCACCACGATTTCCAAGGAGATCGACAAGGACAACATCTACAAGGGCCAATGGCAGGGCGTGAAGGACTGCTTCGAGAACTGGTGGCTGATCGTGCGCTGCTCCTGGATCGGCGGCGGCATCGGCTCGATCCCGGGCATCAGTGCCTCGGTGGTGGACTGGCTCGCCTACGGCCACGCGCTCAAGACCGAGAAGGGCGCGCACCTCACCTTCGGCAAGGGCGACGTTCGCGGCGTGATCGCGTCGGAAAGCTCCAACAACGCGAAGGAGGGTGGCGCGCTGGTCCCGACCGTCGCCTTCGGCGTTCCCGGCAGCGCCACCATGGCGATCCTGCTCGGCGCGTTCCTCATTCACGGGCTCGTACCGGGCCCGGACATGCTGCACAAGAACCTCGACATCACCTACGCGATGGTGTGGTCGGTGGCGCTCGCCAACATTCTCGGCGCCGGCGCCTGCTACGCCTTCAGTCCGCAATTCGCGAGGCTCGCCACGCTGCGCTACACGCTGATCCTTCCGGCGGTGCTGAGCGTGGTCTACATCGGCGCGTTCGAGGCGTCGCGAAGCTGGGGCGACATGTTCGCGCTGCTCTTGTTCGGCGTGTTCGGCTGGCTGATGAAGCAATTCAAATGGCCGCGGCCGCCGCTGGTGCTGGGCCTTGTGCTGGGCGACAGCATCGAGCGCTACATGTTCATCTCGATTGAGCGCTACAGCTACTCGTGGCTGTTCCGCCCGGTGGTGGCGATCCTGCTCCTGATGGCGATCGTCGGCGTGGTGCGGCCGTTCCTCGCCGACGTGCGGCAGCAAGGCGGCATCGGCAAGCTGCTGAGGAGCTTCCGGATGCCGCAGTTCAAGCCGCAGCAACTGTTCACGATGTTCTTCATCGCGCTGATCGCCACGATGGTGGCGGCAGCGCAGCCCTGGGCCTTCGCCGCCAAGCTCGTGCCGATAATCGTCGGCTCGCTGGCGCTGCTGGTCGCGGGCCTGAGCCTGTTCAACGAGTTGTGCCGCAAGCCCACCGCCGCCGCCACCGGCAGCCTGGCCGAGCAGGCGCAAGCGGAGATCGGGCAGAAGATCCACATGGACATCGAGTCCGACACCGGACACCTGCCGCTGCGCACGATCGTGACGCGGTCGGCGCGGTTCTTCGCCTATCTGCTGGCCTTCATGGCTTCGATGGCGGTCATCGGCCTCATTCCGACGGCGGCGATCTTCGTCATCGTCTTCATGCGGCTGGAGGGTCCGGAGAACTGGAAGCTGATCATTCCCTATGTGGTGGTCCTGCTGCTCGGCATCTACGTCGCCTTCGACGTGTTCATGTCGCTGCCCTGGCCACCCACCCTGCTCGGTAAGCTTGTGCCCGCCCTGAAAATCATCCCATCGGTGCAGTAGCCGGACCCCGATACCGGCGCGGCCACGGGGCTGTGGTGCCGCCGCACCACACCGGCCGGATTTGTTGGCGTTGCATATGAATTCCACAGGTTTGCCAGAGAAATAGCGGCCAATCGGCGCACCGTTTCGGTATCAAAAATCCGGCGATCCTGATATTTACCTTGCTAATCCGACAATAACCATGACCCGGCCTCCATCGGGGGGGTTGGAAAGAGCATCCGATGCGAAGCGTTCGGTTCGAACACCTCCTGGCCGGCACAGCCATCGCCTTGGCACTGGCGCTAACATCCTACGCGGACAGCGCTTTTGCCCAGTCCGAGGCGCCGATCACGGTCGCCGTGCCGATGCCGGAGAGCGCCGATCTGCCGCCGCCGAGCCTCAAGGACATTGCCCCGGCCGACATTACGGCCAAGCCCGAAGCCGCTCCGGCCAAGCCTGAAGCCGTGCCTGCAAAGCCCGAAGTCGCGGCTCCGGCGCCCGCCCAAAAGCCGGCGGAAAGCACCTCCTCGGCGCCGGCGTCGACCGGCTCCACGTTCACCACGGCCTCGGTTGCCGACACCGCGATCGTCGAGAAGTTTCGCGACCAATTGGCCGCCGGCAAGTTCGACCGCATCCTCGGTGGCAAGAAGGAGCGCGCCACCGTCCAGGCGTTCTATTCGAGCCGCGATTTCGCGCCGCTCTGGATCGCTGACGGCAGGCTGAGCGAGCGCGCCAAGGCCGCGGCCGCCTATCTCGCCGGCGTCGATGCCGACGGGCTCGACCCGAGCGAATATCCGACGCCGCAGATCAAGAGCGGCATGGAGCCGGAAGCCCTGGCCGAAGCCGAGATCAAGTTCACCGACGCGGTTCTCACCTTCGCCCGTCACGCCATGAGCGGCCGCGTGCACTACAGCCGCGTCGCGGCCGACATCATCTACGACCTCGCCAAGCCCGATCCAGCCAATGTCCTGGTCCGGGTCGCCAACGCGAAGGACGCAGCCGCGGCCCTCGACAGCCTCAATCCACCGCAGCCGCAGTACCAGGCGCTCAAGGCCAAACTCGCCGCCGCGCGCAAGGGAACCGACGTCGAGAAGCCGATCATCCCGTCCGGCCCGGTGCTGAAGTACGGCAAGGAAAAGAAGGGCAAGGACGTCAAAGAGATCGTGATGGAGGATCCGCGCGTGCCCGCGCTGCGCGAGCGGTTCGGCATCAAGGATGCCGATGGCGACACCACCTACGACAAGACGCTGTCCCACACGATCGCCAAATTCCAGAAGGAACAGGGCATCAACGCCACTGGCCAGCTCACCCAGGCGACGCTTGACGCCATCAACGGCCCCAAGCGCGAGAAAACGGTCGACATCATCATCGCCAACATGGAGCGCTGGCGCTGGGTCCCGCGCGATCTCGGCCACACCTACGTGATGGTCAATATCCCGGACTACACGCTTCGCGTGATGCGCGACGGCAAGCTGGTCTGGAAGACCAAGATCGTGGTCGGCAAGCCTAACCTGCCGACGCCGCTACTCACCGCGGAGATGAAGTTCATCACCGTCAATCCGACCTGGAATGTGCCGCCCTCGATCATCCAGAACGAATACCTGCCGGCGCTGCAGGCCGACCCGCAGGCGATGGAGCGGATCGGGCTCAAGGTCGAGCAGGACCGCGACGGCAACGTGCGCATCTGGCAGCCGCCGGGCGACCGGAACGCGCTCGGCCGCATCCGCTTCAACTTCCCCAACAAGTTCCTGGTGTATCAGCACGACACGCCGGACAAGCACCTGTTCGCGCATGACAAGCGCGCCTACAGCCACGGCTGCATGCGGGTGCAGGATCCGCTGAAGTACGGCGAAGTGATCCTCGGGCTGGCGCTGCCGAACGAGAACTACACCGCGGACCGGCTGCAGAAGATGTTCGGTGGCTCGGAGATCAACATCAACTTCCCGCAGAACATTCCGGTCCACCTCACCTATCAGAGCGCGTTCGTGGACGATGCCGGAAACCTCCAGATCCGCGACGATGTCTATGGCCGCGACGCCCGCCTGCTCGCGGTGCTCAAGGGCTCCGATCGCAAGATGGCGGACATCGCCATCGACCGGCCGAAGGGCAGTTCCTCGGCGCCGGTGAAGATGCCGCCCGGCACCTTCGGCGGTGGTGGCGGCGGCGGTGTCTCGTTCTTCGATCGCCTGTTCGGCGGCACGCCGGAGCCCGCGCCCAAGCCGCGCGCCCGCGTCGGCGCCAACGACCGGCCCGGTTCCCGCTAGGGCATCGTCAAGAACTCTAATACCCGGCCGCAGCCTCTCGCTGCGGCCGAAGTATTTTTGGGAGCACCGTTGCGGACTAATTTCTTTCACCGGACAATGCTCCAGGGAGCTTCTCATGCAACATCGTCCTTTGGGAATCGATCTGCCGGATGTCGTGGCCGAGGTCACCGCTGCGTTCAATCGCTACGAAAAGGCACTGGTGACGAATGACGTCGCCGTGCTGGACGACACGTTCCACGCCGACCCTCGCACCATCCGCTACGGCACGACCGAAATCCTGTACGGCCATGCGGAGATCGCGGCATTCCGCGCAGCGCGCTCGCCCGTTGGGCTGGCGCGCACCACCTCAAAGACCGTCATCACCGCCTATGGCCGCGATTGCGCCGTGGCCTCGACGCTGTTTCACCGCGCCACCATGCCGGGCAAGGTCGGCCGGCAGATGCAAACCTGGGTGAAGTTTCCCGACGGCTGGCATGTGGTCGCCGCGCATGTCAGCGTGATCGACGAGAAGGACGTCTGGAAGCGGGCATGATCCGGAACCAATCCCACGCGAAGGATGCAGCATGACCACGATCGATCCCCGCATTGTTGGCACTTGGCGGATGAAGAGCACGATCGGCCGCGACGACGCCGGCCATGTCCTTGCGCCGCCCTATGGGCCGGCCGCGATGGGGCTCGTTGTGTTCCAGGCCGACGGACGCATGATGGCCGTGCTGTGCGACGGCCGCCCGGCGCTGCCAGCCGGCGAGCCGCGCCAGTTCATGTCCTATGCCGGGAACTACAGCTTCGACGGCACGACGCTTTCCACCCGCGTCGACGCCTCGTCCGACGCAAGCCGCATCGGCGGCGATCAGATGCGGAGCGTCCGCTTCGAGAACGGATTGATGGTGCTCGCGCCGCCGCGGCGGCTGTATGCGGGCGTGATGCAGCACCAGGAGCTGGCCTGGGAGCGGATCACTCCCTGAGGTGACGACGCGGACTACGCCGCAGGCCATCGTTCAAGCGAGTGGTGCGGCATTGTCACGTTGAGGAATCGATGTCGCAACAAAGCCGTCAGCGACGTTCAGCTCAAGCCGCGGCGATGACTTGGTGCCACGTGTCCATGGCCGTCACACGGAGGGCGCGGTGCGTTTGGATGGATGTCAGGTGGCATTGGACGTTGAAGGTGTTATAGACGGCGGCGTGAGTTGAGAGAAATCTCTGTGCTGATCCCCGGCTTTTAAAGCCCTGCATCTTGCGTTCTCGTCGTCGGGTTGGCAGATGCGAGTTTTCAGCCCGGTTGTTACGCCATCGGCCACGCTGGTGATGCTTTGCGATCCTAAGGTCACGAGCCGCCGCTCCATATGAACGCAGGTCATCCGTGATCAGCAACTCGGGGACTAAGCCATACTTCGTGAGGAGCTTTCGCATAAGTTTCAGTGCGGCTAGCTTATCCCGTTTTGCCTGGACCAGCACATTGAGGACCTCGCCTTCGGCATCGACGCCCCGCCACAGATAGACCAAACGCCCATCAATCTTGATGTAAACCTCGTCCAGATGCTAGGTCGTGTGGGGCTTTGGTCTACGCTTGCGCAAATCTGCAGCGATCAGGGGTCCCAAATGGTTCACCCACCGTCGAATTGTCTCATAGGAGACCGCGATACCTCGCTCCGACAAAAGATCTCGACGTCGCGGAGGCTCAGGGTGAACCGGAGATAGAGCCAGATCGCCCGGTGAATGATCTCAGGCGGGAACCGGTAACCGCTGTAGCTGATCTTAGTCATCCGCTTGGCTAACGGATGGAAGAAATGGTCGCAAGTCTGCTATCAACGTGACAATGCCTTCGCTACCGCATTGACGGTTTGCGGCGGCGGTCTTAGCCTTTACAGTCGCTCATCTCGCCACGGAGGCTCCGATGCACAGCTACGTTACACCGCAATCGGTCAAGGACCGCGTGATCCGTCGGCAGGGCAGGCTCTTGAGTCACGCGACGATCGACGCCGGCCGCACAGCGCTGGTCGTGGTTGATATGCAGAATTATTTCGTTGCCGAAGGCTTTGCCGCAGAAGTGCCGGAGGCGCGAGAAATTGTACCGAATATCAACCGCATGGCGAAGGCGCTCCGCGCCGCTGGCGGCACCGTGGTTTGGGTCCAGACCACAGCGGTCGGCGCATTGGAGCAGTGGGGCAATCACCACAAGCACATGCTCACCCCGGACCGCGTCCAAAAGCGGCTCGCGCAGCTCGATGAAAATCACGAAGGCTTCAAAGTCTATCCGAAGCTGGAGGCGCTACCGATCGATCTGCGTGTGAAGAAGATCAAATACAGCGCATTTATCGCGGGGTCGTCGGACATCGACACGCAACTCAAGGCCCTGGGCATCGAGACGCTGCTGGTGACCGGCACGGTGACCAACGTGTGCTGCGAGTCAACCGCGCGCGATGCGATGATGCTCGACTACCGAGTAGCCATGCTGTCGGATGGCAACGCATCGTTGACCGACGAAGAGCATGCGGCTTCGCTGAACAATTTCCTGGTCTTTTTCGGCGACGTGATGACCACCGACGAGGCGATTGATCGACTCGTTCCGATGATGCAGCGCAGGACGGCTTAGAGTCGGCTTCGAAAGTCATGAAGCCCGGGCGATGCGCCGTACGAGGAGCATGACGGAAGCCGCGTATAGGAAGGCGCGTGCGGAGTCGATGGTAGCCTCGAAGTCCTTTGCCAATCTCCGATTGCGTCCAATCCAGGCGAAGAACCGCTCGACGACCCAGCGTCGCGGCTGAACGGCAAAGCCGATCTGATCGGGGTTCTTGCGCACGATCTCGACCGCGATCAATGTCGCCGTGGCAACTTTCTCA
>SHVN01000145.1 GCA_009694215.1 Xanthobacteraceae bacterium | reverse complement strand
AAAAACGGATCGCGAGTCTTTAGAGATCTCGCCCGATCCCATCCTTAAAGGTTGGGTCGCGAACGCTTATTTGTAATCGCCTGTTGAAAGCATCATGGCCAAGATCAGTCCGTTCAAGTTCCTGCAAGAGGTGCGCGCCGAGGCCGACAAGGTCACCTGGCCGACGCGGCGCGAGACCACGATCACCACCATCATGGTGTTCGTGATGGTCGCGGCCACCTCGGTGCTGTTCCTGGTGGCGGATCAGATCATTCGTGTCGGCATCACCTTCATCCTTGGGATCGCCGGTTAGGCGATCGACGCTGCTAGGCGATCAAGCTCATGGCAAAACGCTGGTACATCGTCCACGCCTACTCGAATTTCGAGAACAAGGTCGCGGAATCCATTCGAGAGCAGGCCAAGCAGCGCGGGCTCACCGAGTTGTTCGAAGAGATCCTCGTGCCGAAGGAAAAGGTCACCGAGGTGCGCCGCGGCCGCAAGGTCGACACCGAGCGCAAGTTCTTCCCGGGCTACGTGCTGGCGAAGATGGAGTTGACCGACGAGGCCTACCATCTCATCAAGAACACTCCGAAGGTCACGGGCTTCCTCGGCACCGACAAGAAGCCGATGCCGATCTCCGACGCCGAAGCCGATCGCATCCTGCATCAGGTGCAGGAGGGCATCGACCGGCCGAAGCCGTCCGTGTCGTTCGAGGTGGGCGAGCAGGTCCGCGTTTCGGACGGCCCGTTCGCGTCGTTCAACGGCACCGTCGAGGAGGTCGATGAAGGCCGCTCGCGCGTGAAGGTAGCGGTTTCGATCTTCGGCCGCGCGACGCCGGTCGAACTGGAGTTTGGACAGGTCGAGAAGGTATGAATTGAATTCATCGTGTCCGGTATTAAGGCCGGCCACGATGCTGTGAGACGTGGGAGGTGAGGCGGCTGCCAACCGTCTAAATCCGCACCACGGATCCTAACCCGGCCGAACATGGCTAAACGGTAGGAGTGCAAGAATGGCAAAGAAAGTCACCGGATTCCTTAAACTGCAGGTTCCGGCCGGCGCCGCGAACCCCGCGCCGCCGATCGGTCCCGCGCTTGGTCAGCGCGGCCTGAACATCATGGAGTTCTGCAAGGCGTTCAACGCCCAGACCCAGAAGATGGAGAAGGGTTCGCCGATCCCGGTCGTCATCACGATCTACGGCGACCGTTCCTTCACCTTCGAGATGAAGACCCCGCCGATGTCGCACTTCCTCAAGAAGGCGGCAAAGGTCGAAAGCGGCTCCAAGACCCCCGGTCGCGACAGCGCCGGCTCCGTGACCAAGGCTCAGGTCAAGGAGATCGCCGAACAGAAGATGAAGGATTTGAACTGCACCACCATCGAAGCGGCCATGAAAATGGTCGAGGGCTCAGCCCGTTCGATGGGTCTGGAAGTGAAGGGGTAAGGGCAATGGCAATTGGAAAGCGCACGAAGAAAATTCGTGAAGGTGTCGACCCCGCCAAGGCCTATCCGCTCGATGAAGCGGTGAAGATGGTCAAGGAACGCGCCAAGGCGAAATTCGACGAGACCATCGAGATCGCGATGAACCTCGGCGTCGATCCCAAGCATGCCGATCAGATGGTGCGCGGCGTGGTCACGCTGCCGAACGGCACCGGACGCTCGGTGCGCGTCGGCGTGTTCGCCCGCGGCCCCAAGGCCGACGAGGCCAAGGCCGCCGGCGCCGACGTGGTCGGCGCGGAGGACCTGGTCGAGAAGGTCAACGCCGGCCAGATCGACTTCGACCGCTGCATCGCCACGCCCGACATGATGGGTCTGGTGGGGCGGCTCGGCAAAGTGCTCGGCCCCCGCGGCCTGATGCCCAATCCGCGCGTCGGCACCGTCACGATGGACGTCGCCAACGCCGTGAAGGGCGCCAAGGGCGGCTCGGTCGAGTTCCGGGTCGAATCCGCTGGCATTCTTCAGGCTGGCGTCGGCAAGGCCTCGTTCTCCGAGGAAAAGCTCGTGGAGAACATCAAGGCCTTCGCGGACGCGGTGAACAAGGCCAAGCCCGCGGGCGCCAAGGGTCACTACATCAACCGCGTCTCGGTCTCCTCGACCATGGGGCCGGGCGTGAAGGTCGATATCGCGACGCTCGGTGTCGGCGGCGGTCACGCCGCGCACTAGACGGCAATCTCTGAGTTTGATGTTGTCCCGGGTGGAAACGCCCGGGACGATTTTTTGCGCCTATTGCGCCTTGATTCTGGCGGCGTGGATGATCCCGCCGAGGCGCTGCGTGTCGGAGGCGATCCTTTTTCCGAATTCTTCCGGTGTGGTCAGGAACACATCGGTCGCCTGCGGCTCGACGATGCGCAGAATTTCCGGGCTCCGGGTCGCCTTGATGAACTCCTCGTTGAGCCGCTTCACGATCGGCGCGGGCGTGCCCGCGGGCGCCACCATGCCGTGCCACATTTCGAGATCGAGGCCGGGGTAGCCCGCCTCCGCCATGGTCGGAATTGCGGGCGCGGCATCGATGCGTTTCAGTCCGCCGATGGCAATGATGCGAAGCTTGTCGGCCTTGGCCTGCTCGCCGATCGAGATGTAGGAGGTGAACAGGAAATCGAGCCGCCCGGCCATGATGTCGGTGGCAGCGGGTGCGGCGCCCCGGTAGGGCACGTGAACCATCGGCACGCCGAGCCGTGCCTTGAACATCTCGCCCAGAATCTGTCCGCCGGAGCCGACGCCCTGCGAGCCGAAGCTCAATCCGCCGGGCTTGGTTTTCGCAAGTGCTGCAAGATCGGCGACGGTTCGCACCGGGCTCTCGGGAGGCACGACCAGGATGTGCGGAAACGAGATGATCGGCGTGATCGGCTGGAAGTCCTTCACCGGATCGACGTTCATATCCGGCGTCAGGATCGGATTGATAGACATCACGCCCATGTTGGTGAGGAACAGCGTGTAGCCGTCCGGCGCGGCCTGCTTGGTGGACTGCGCCGCGATGTTCCCGCCGCCGCCGCTGCGGTTGTCGATGACGATCGGTTGCTTGAGCGCTTCGGCCACCTTCGCCGCAACCGGCCGGATCACCACGTCGGCGCTGCCGCCGGGCGGGAAGGGAACGATCAGCGTGATCGGGCGCGACGGATAGTTGTCGGTCTGTGCGGATGCGGCCGGCGCGGCGGCGAGCCACGCCGCGAGCGCGCAGGCCAGGATGGTCGTTGTTCTCATGGCGTTTCCCGTTTGGTTGGCGCTTTTACGACGCCATTGTCTCCACGCGTGTATCGATGACGGTGGTGCGCCGCATGTCGCGGATCTGCGCGCGCGACTCGAACGGCGTCGCACGATGCAGCGTGCAGCGATTGTCCCAGATCACCAGATCACTGGGCCGCCATTTGTGCGTATAGACAAAGCGCGGCTGCGTCGCGAAGGCGAGCAGCTCTTCAAGCAGCGCACGGCCTTCCTCGACCGACCAGCCGATGATGTGCGAGGCGTGGGAGGCGATGTAGAGCGCGTTGCGGCCGGAGCCGGGATGCCGTCGCACCACCGGATGACGCGCCGGCGGCCGCGCCTTGCGCTCCTCCTCGGTCGGGGTGTAGCCGCCGAGCTGCGCCCGCGAGTGCCAGATCGAGTGCTCGGCGATCAACCCCTCAAGCTTCAACTTGGTGGCCTCCGGCAGTGCGTCGTAGGCCGCGCGCGTATCGGCGAAATCGGTGTCGCCGCCGTCCGGCGGGATGATACGGGCGTGCAGCATCGACCAGGTGGCGGACTTCTGCCGGAACGAGCTGTCGGTGTGCCAGAGCTGATTGCCCTGCGAGTAGGCGCGGCGCTGGTCGGAAAGATCGAGGATGTTGCCTTGCTCGTCGAGATTGGAGACGTCGAAGATTTCCCGGTGCCGGATGCGGCGGCTGGCGGCGGGGCCGCCGTCCTGGCTGCGCACCGGGGGCGCCACTTCGAGCGGGCCGTAAAGGCCGGCGAACGCGATCTGCTTTTCGTCGTCGAGACGCTGATCCGGCAGCACCGTGACGGCATATTGATCCATGGTCCGCGCGATCGCGTTCTGCGTCGTCGCGTCGATGCCGCCGGCGAGGTCGACCCTGTCAGTTCGGCCGCGAACAGCGGATGCAGCGATTTTACTGCGTGCTTCATGGCGTTCCCCCTTGCCGCGTGTTCCAGGCCGGTCGCGGCCGGCCTGATGCTTTTGGGCTATTGCATCTTGATCCCGGCGTCGCGGATCACCTTGCCCAGGCGCTCGACATCGGAGGCGATCAGCTTGCCGAAGTCCTCCGGACTCGTCGTGTACATCTCGACCGCCTGCGCTGCGACCTTGCTCACCACTTCCGGCGACTTTGCCGCTTTGACGAATTCCTCGTGCAGCTTGCGCACGATCGGGGCGGGCGTGCCCAGCGTCGCCACAATGCCCTGCCAGATTTCAAGCTCGGTGCCGGGGAAGCCGGCCTCGGCCATGGTGGGCACGTCCGGGATCGCCGGCGAACGCTTGGTGGAAGTCCAGCCGAGCACCCGGAGCTTGCCGCCCTGCACCTGGCCGATGGCCGACACGTAGGAGCTGAACAGCAGATCGACGTTGCCGGCGGCGAGGTCGGTTACCGCGGGCCCCGCGCCACGATAGGGCACGTGGGTAAACGGCGCGCCGGAGTTGAGCCGGAACATCTCGCCCAAGATATGGCCACCGGAGCCCACGCCCTGCGACGCGAAATTCAGGCCACCGGCCTTGGTCCTGGCAAGCGCGACCAGATCCTTCGCGGTTTTCGCGGGCGAGTCGGACGGCACAACCAGAACGCTCGGAAACGAGAACAGCGGAGTGATCGGCAGGAAATCCTTGACCGGATCGAAGCGAATGTCGGCGGTCAGCGCCGGCATGATCGCGAACAGTCCGTTGTTGGCGAGGAACAAGGTGTAGCCGTCGGGCGCCACCTGCTTGATGGCAATCGCCGCGGGCACGCCGCCGCCGCCGCCGCGGTTGTCGATCACGACGCTGGTCTTGAGGTTGTCGCCGAGTTTCTGCGCGACCAGGCGCGTCACCACATCCGAGCTGCCGCCTGGCGGAAATGGGACGACGATGGTGATCGGACGCGAAGGGAAGCTGTCGGACTGGGCCGACGCGGGCGATGCGGCCGCGACGGCGAGCAACACGCAGCTCAGTGCAATGGCCGCTTTCATGACGTCCTCCCGTTGATTGTTCAGCCTCTGGCGGGCCGCTTACGGTGCCGAGCGCTTGCCCCACAATTCAGCCGTTGCCAGCCGCGCGCCTTCGGACAAGGAGCGCAGCTTCGCCCACATGATACTCGGATGGACACGCTGCGCGAATGGGCTCTGCGCGAAGCCGCAGTCGGTGCCGCCGAGCACATTGTCGCGGCCGACGATTTTGGCAAGCCGCACGAGCCGCTGCGCCACCAACTCCGGGTGCTCGACAATGTTGGTGGCATGGCTGATGACGCCGGGGATGAGCTTCTTGCCCGCCGGCAGCTTCACGGTCTGCCACACCGTCCACTCGTGCTCGTGGCGCGGATTGGCCTGTTCGACGCTGTAGGCGCCGACCTTCACCTGCAGCAGCAGGTCGGCGATGTCCTTCAGCGGCACGTCGAAGGCGTGCGGGCCGTTCCAGCTTCCCCAGCAGATGTGATAGCGCGAGCGCTCTTCGGGGATGCCGCGCAGAGCATGGTTGAGCGCGTCGATGCGAAGCTGGGCCCAGGCGCGGTACTGCGCCTCGCTCATCGGCGGCACCATCTTCTCGTGCATGTAGGGCAGGAAGGCGTCGTCGATCTGCACATAGAGGCCGGCATCGACGATCGCCTGGTATTCCTGGTGCAGGCAGTCGGCGAGCGCGAACAGCAGGGCCTTCTCGTCGGCATAATGCTCATTCTTCGCGCCGGGCAGCGCGCTTGCCGGCGCCACCACCGGCAGGAACGCGCCGTTGGCGCTGGCCTTCGCGGCGGCTGCCTTGAGGGTGGCGATGTCTCGCTTCACGCTGGCATCGTTGTAGGTGAGGGGGCCGTTGACGACGAAGCGGTTGCCGAGACGAGCTGCGAGGCCCGATGCACGATTGTATTCCGCGTAGAATTCGGGGAACGCGACGTGATCCTGGCCGCCGCCCGCCGAGGTGAGCGGATCCGCCATTTCCTCCGGCGTTGCCTTTCTCGTGGTGAGGCCGGTCAAGCGCTCATGCACGTAGAAGGCCCAGTTGCGGCCTTTGCTGAATTCTCCGTCACTGACGATGTCGATACCGGCTTCGACCTGCTGGCGCACGACCTCCTCGATCGAGTTCTTCAGGCACGCCTCGTAGGCACCCTTGTCGTATGGCTGGCCGGCCTCGATGAGCTTGAGGAACTCGACGAGCTGGGGTGGCCGGACGAGGCTGCCGACATGGGTGGCGAGAATGCGGTCGGAACTCGAAGCCATCGTTGCTGTCTCCTCCGTCTGCGTACTTGCGGCGCGGCTGCCTCAACCTTAGATCAAACCCAGCAATCTGCGGGATTCCCGCTTGCATGAATCTTCTTGGCAAACCCGGCCAAAAGCTCTAAATAGACGCTATGGGCGTGCCGGCCTTGCTTTGTCGGCGCGCTTTTGCGCGCTTCTCGGAAACACCAGCAATCAGGAACTCATTCCTTTTGGACACCCTGCGGGACATCTGAAGGGAAGGGAAAAAGATAGCTGCAATCCAAGTAGCCGCGTCCTGTCCAAGACTGCGGGCGCCGGGAGTTCCGGCTTAATCGAAAGCCTGCACAGACGGGTGAGGCCGATAGCGGTCCGAGCAATCGGGCCGGTGTTTCGGTTCGAACCGTTGGACCTGGAGCGGAGAAATCTGCGCCAGAGGCAGGGCACGAGAGCGTCGTCCCTGTCCCCGCACGTCGCGAAGGACTTGGGCGACAGGTGCAACCGGCGGCTCGATGTTCCAGAGCGACGTGAGCCGCCAACCGGAGAGAGCTTGTGGAACGAGCGGCAAAAGCGGAGCAGGTGACGGAGCTGAAGGGGGTCTTCAAGACCGCCAACACCGTCGTCGTGGCTCACTATGCCGGCCTCACGGTTGCCCAGATGCAGATCCTGCGCAAGCAGGCCCGGCAGGCTGGCACAACGGTGAAGGTCGCCAAGAACCGCCTCGCCAAGATTGCTCTTGAAGGCACGGACGTGGCCAGCATCGGTTCCCTGCTGAAGGGGCCGACCGTGATCGCCTATTCGGCCGATCCCGTTGGCGCGTCCAAGGTCGCCGTCGATTTCGCCAAGGGCCACGAGAAGTTCGTGATTCTGGGCGGCGCGATGGGCAAGACCGTGCTCGACCCGAATGGCGTCAAGGCGCTTGCCGCCTTGCCGTCGCTCGACGAGCTCCGGGCCAAGATCGTCGGCCTCGTTCAAGGGCCGGCGACCAAGATCGCCCAGGTCATCAACGCCCCCGCGGCGAAGATGGCGCGTGTGATCCAGGCCTATGCCAACAAGGGCCAAGCTTAATCGAGGCTCCAAACTCGACTGGTTCGAACCGAACAAGGAACCCTATCAATGGCTGATTTGTCCAAGATTGTTGACGAGCTGTCGAAGCTCACCGTCCTCGAGGCGGCTGATCTCGCCAAGATGCTCGAAGAGAAGTGGGGCGTGACTGCGGCTGCCGCGGTGGCGGTTGCGGCGGGCCCTGCCGGCGCGGGTGCCGCGGCGGCCGAGGAAAAGACCGAGTTCACCCCGATGCTGGTATCGGTCGGCGACAAGAAGATCGAGGTCATCAAGGAGGTCCGTGCGCTCACGGGCCTCGGGCTGAAGGAAGCCAAGGACCTGGTCGAAGCCGCCCCCAAGGCGGTCAAGGAAGGCGTGAACAAGGAAGAAGCCGACAAGATCAAGACCACCCTCGAGAAGGTCGGCGCTAAGGTTGAGTTGAAGTAATCAGTGCCTATTTATGGAATTCCCGACGATGGGCCGGGGATTACAGACACAAATCGGTGATTTCGGGGCTCCGGCCCCGGAATCACCGTCTTTGCCGTTCAGCGGCAAGGGAAAGCCAGGGAAATGAGGCGGTCCGGCATGGCCGAATCGCCTAGAAGTCAAGGCGTTGGCACGGTTGTCCAGATGGTCGCGATGATGGCGGCTTTCCGGAGAGTCGTCCCGGTGACCAAATAATTAGCGACTGCCGGACGAACACAGAGAGAGCACATGGCGCAGACGTTTACAGGTCGCAAGCGCGTACGGAAGTTTTTCGGAAAAATCCAGGAAGTCGCAGAGATGCCGAACCTCATCGAGGTTCAGAAGGCATCCTATGACCAGTTCCTGATGGTGAAGGATCCCCCCGGCGGCCGCTCCGACGAGGGGCTCCAGGCCGTGTTCAAGTCGGTGTTCCCGATCCGCGATTTCTCCAATACGTCGCAGCTCGACTTCGTCGCCTACGAATTCGATCCGCCGAAATACGACGTCGACGAGTGCCGCCAGCGCGGCATGACCTATGCCGCCCCGCTCAAGGTGAAGCTGCGGCTGATCGTGTTCGATGTCGATGAAGAGACCGGCGCACGCTCCGTGAAGGACATCAAGGAGCAGGATGTCTACATGGGCGACATCCCGCTCATGACGAACAACGGCACGTTCATCGTCAACGGCACCGAGCGCGTGATCGTCTCGCAGATGCACCGTTCGCCCGGCGTGTTCTTCGACCACGACAAGGGCAAGACCCATTCCTCGGGCAAGCTTCTGTTCGCCGCCCGCATCATTCCCTATCGCGGCTCCTGGCTGGACATCGAGTTCGACGCCAAGGACATCGTGCACGCGCGCATCGACCGGCGCCGGAAGATTCCGGTAACGTCGCTCCTGTTCGCGCTCGGCCTCGACGGCGAAGCGATCCTCAACACGTTCTACAAGCAGATTTTCTATAAGCGGCAGAAGGACGGCTGGCGCGTGCCGTTTGATGGCAACCGGCTGAAGGGCTACAAGGCAATCAACGACCTGGTCGATGCCGACACCGGCCGCGTCGTGGTCGAGGCCG
>SHVN01000016.1 GCA_009694215.1 Xanthobacteraceae bacterium | reverse complement strand
ACGCCGAAAACCGGCTCGCGGCCCTTGAACGGACCCAGACGCAGAAGCGCCTGTCGGCGGAGCAGCGGCGGTTCCTGATCGAAGCGCTGCGGCCCTTCGCCGGACAGAAGGTCTCGATCGCCTCGATCCGCGGCGACGACGAGGGCCTGTTCCTCGCGCAGGATTTCGTGTCCGTGTTTGACGCGGCGGGATGGACCGCCACGGCGAAGGTGGCGTGACCACCAGGAATGGCCGCGCGACCCGGGGGGCATCGAGGTCGTCCTGAACGAGAAGGACGCTCGCGCCGACCACATTCCGACGGGCGTCGCCGCGTTGATCAATGTGGTCCGGCAGCTTGGCCTTGTTTACGACAACACCGTCTATATGGACGACGAAGTGCCGGCGGGCTAGGCGCTGCTCAAGGTCGGCAAAAAACTGCGGAAATGAATTTTCGCGGCGGCATGTCAGCGCCTACAATGGGCCGATGCCGCATCCCCTGATCTTCGACCGCCGGCTGTTGCGCGCGCGCCGCGCGCGGGCAATGACGCTCGGGCCGGCGACGTTCCTGCTCGACCGTGTGGCCGGCGACATCGCCGAGCGACTGTCCGCGGTGTTGCGTGCGTTCGATCTCGCCGTCGATCTCGGCACGCCGGCCGATGCAGTGCGGCGGGCGATCGCGGGCCGGGTCGGGACGATCGCCGCCGTGGTGGCCGATGAAGAGGCGTTGCCGTTCCGCGACGCCTCGCTCGATCTCGTGGTCTCCGCGCTCGCCCTGCAGTTCGTCAACGATCTGCCGGGCACGCTTATTCAAATTCGCCGTGCGCTCAAGCCGGACGGGCTGTTCCTCGCAGCCTTGATCGGCGGCGACAGTCTGGCCGAGCTGCGCGCCGCGTTCGCCGAAGCCGAGGCCGAAGTCGAGGGCGGGGTGTCGCCGCGGGTGGCGCCGTTCGCCGACATGCGCGATCTCGGCGCCTTGCTGCAGCGCGCGGGTTTCGCGCTGCCGGTCACCGACGTGGACCGGGTCACGGTGCGCTATGCGTCGCCGCTCGCGCTGATGCACGACCTTCGCCGCATGGGCGCTGGCAACGCGCTGACCGAGCGCCGCCGCACGCCGCTGCGCCGCGCGACGCTGCGCCGGGTGCTGGAAATCTATGCCGGGCGCTTCGCTGATCCCGACGGCCGCGTCCGCGCGACCTTCGAGATCGTCTGGCTGTCGGGCTGGGCGCCGCATGAAAGCCAGCAGCAGCCGCTCAAGCCGGGCTCGGCGAAAACGCGGCTTGCCGACGCGCTGCGCACCCAGGAAATCTCAACGGGAGAGAAGGCGGAGCGCAGCTTCACAAGAGGTTGGAGATCGAGGTGAAAAGACCCTTCACCGTGTCGGCAAGGATGTAGAACGCGGCGGCAATGGTCGCACCAATCCCCGAGGCTATCATCGCATATTCGATCGCAGTCCCGCCGCTCTCGTCGGCCCAGAGGCGTTCGAGCTCACGACCGGCGGCGGAGATGAACGTGTCGGACTTCGTCATGCTCTGATTCCCATTCACAGCAGCAGTGTCGTCAGATGCGCGACCAGCGGCTCGTCCGCCGGAGGCATCTTGTAGTCCCGGAGCCGGTTCGGCCGGACCCAGGCGAGCCGTTGGCCCTCCTGCGCGGTGACGATCCCCTCCCAGCGCCGGCAGACATAGAGCGGCATCAGGAGATGGAAGTCCTCATAGCCGTGGCTCGCGAAGGTCAGCGGCGCCAGGCACGGCTCCCGCACGACAATTCCAAGTTCCTCTTTCAGTTCCCGGATCAGCGATTCCTCGGGCCGTTCGCCGGCTTCGATCTTGCCTCCGGGGAATTCCCAAAGACCCGCCATCGATTTGCCTGCGGGACGCTCGGTGAGCAGCACGCGGCCGTCGGCATCGATGAGGGCGCAGGCCGCAACAAGAACGAGTTTGATGCTCACTGGCCCTGCCTCGACCGTAGACAGCCGTGGTTAAGAGGGGTTCAACGCGTTGTGACGGGCACGCAACATCGCGTGGCCGGTTAACGGAATATTACCGCAAACCGCGCCTGCTCACGAGCGATAGTCGCCGTTGATGGCGATGTATTCCTTGGTGAGATCGCAGGTCAGCACGCGGTCGGCGCCGCGGCCGAGGCCCAGCGCGACCTTGAGCGCGATGGTCGGGCTCTTCATCGCCTGCGACACCACGTCCTCGTCGTAGGCCGGATCGCGCGCGCCCTTGTGCGCCACGCGGATGCCGTTGAACCAGATCGAGAGCCTGTCGCGGTCGGCCGGCTCCCCGGCCTTGCCGACCGCCATGACCACCCGGCCCCAGTTGGCGTCTTCGCCGGCGATCGCGGTCTTCACCAAAGGCGAATTGGCGATCGACATGGCGATCCTTCGCGCCGAGGATTTGGAGACCGCGCCCTCGACCTTGATCTCGACGAGCTTGCGCGCGCCTTCGCCGTCGCGCGCCACCTGCTCGGCCAGATCGGCCAGAACCGAGTTGAACGCGGCGCGGAATTTCTTCAGGCGTGGGTCGCTGGCCTTGACGATGCGCGGCGCGTCGAGCGCGGCGCCGCTCGCGAACGCCAGCAGCGTATCGGAGGTGGAGGTGTCGCCGTCGATGGTCACGGCGTTGAAGGTGTCGGTCACGCCCTGGCTCAGCAGCGTCTGCAACGCGCGCGCGCCGATCGGTGCGTCGGTGAAGATGAACGACAGCATCGTCGCCATGTCGGGCGCGATCATGCCGGCGCCCTTGGCCATGCCGTTGATGGTGACGGTGGATTTGCCGATCTTCGCCGTGGCGGTCGAGATCTTGGGAAACGTGTCCGTGGTCATGATCGCCTTGGCGGCGTCGAGCCACGGCGCCTCGTGCGCGGCCACGACCATCCCTTCCATCACGCCGTCGAACGCCTTGGCGTTGAGCGGCTCGCCGATCACGCCGGTCGAGGCGAGGTAGATGTCGGCGGGCTGACAGCCGATGGCGCTCGCGGCGATCTTCGCAGTGAACTGGCAGGCCAGCCGTCCGGTCTTGCCGGTGAAGGCGTTGGCGTTGCCGGAATTGACCACCAGCGCGCGGGCCTTGCCGCGCTTGAGATTGGCGCGGCACCACTCCACCGGCGCCGAGGGGCATTTCGACTTGGTGAACACGCCGGCTACGGCGGTGCCGGGCGCGAACAGCGCCAGCAGCACGTCGGTGCGGTTGGCGTATTTGATGCCGGCCGCGGCGGTCGCGAGCCGCACGCCGGGAATCGGCGGCATGGCGGGAACGGATTTGGGAGCGAGTGGGGAAACCGCGACAGCCATGATCATACCGCCATCAGGAAAAGGTCCAGGCGTGCCTACCGAAACGAAATCGCCGGGACAAGCCCGGCGATCACGATATTCCTTGATGGTTCAGATCACTTCTTATCCAGCCGCTCGATATCGGCGCCTTCCTGGAGCTTGTGGATGTAGTCGGCCTGCGCCTTGCGCACGACGTAGGTCTCGACCTGCTCTTTCACCTGGGTGAACTCTGGCACCGGCTTGGTGCGCTTGTCCTCGACCTTGATGATGTGCCATCCGAACTGCGTCTTCACCGGATCGGACACCTGTCCCTTGTCCATCTTGAACGCCGTCTCGGCGAACTCCGGCACCATCTGCTCCTTGCCAAAATAGCCGAGGTCGCCGCCTTCGGCTGCGGCGCCCGGATCCTTCGATTTCTGCTTGGCGAGTTCGGCGAAGTCGGTGCCTTTCTTGATCTCGGCGAGCACGGCCTTCGCCTCGTCCTCGGTCGGCACCAGGATGTGGCGCGCGCGCACCTCCTGCTCGGCGCCCATCTGCTTGACCGCGTCGTCGTAGACCTTCTTCATCGCCGCGTCGGTTAGCGCGGCCTTGCCCTCCTGCTGCAGCAGCGTCTCCATCAGGAGCTTGTTGCGGATGAAGGCGAGGCGGCTCTTGAATTCCTTCTGGTCGCCGACCTTCTTGCCTTCGGCCGCCTTGGCCACCAGCATCACGTCGGCCACATAGGACACCAGATAGTCCCGCTTGGCGTCGCCGGTCAGCTGCTGGGTCTGCGGGTTCTGGCCCACATCCTCCTCCGCCATGGTCAGGTCACTCTCTCGGATTTCCATGCCGTTGACCTTGGCGACCACCGGATCGCTCTGCGACAGCGCTGGGCCCGCCGCCAAGAGCGCTGCGGCGATAAATCCCAACGCGCAGGCGCGCAGGGCGGGAAGCCCCGACCGAGCGGTCGCGGGGCTGGTATCGGTCTGGGAAGCCATGACAATCCTTGTGGTGATGGCACCGCCAAAAACGGCGGAGGGCGGCGTCTTGTCGCGCAATCGCTCCGGCTTGGCAACGACAGAATGGGATCGCCTGCTAACGACGCTGTGATCGCGGAAAGGGGCGGATTTGAACGCCGGGCGCTCAAAACCGCGCTAATTGACAAGGCTTGGACCCCCTCCTATGTCTCGAATGTCGCGCGGCCCTGCTCGATGATCGCTATCCCATTGCAATTGCCCGAGAAGTGCCGCATTTCCCCTACGGATGGCCGCACCGCGGCTTGCCAAAGGCAAGGATTTGAATCGCAATGATCGGCGCTGTCGCCCGCAAGTTGTTCGGCTCCTCCAACGACCGGCGCGTGCGCAAGTATCAACCGCGGGTCGACGACATCAACGCGCTCGAGCCGGAACTGGTGAAACTCTCCGACGCCGAGCTGCGTGCGCGCACCGACGCCTTCAAGAAGGAACTGGCCGAGGGCAAGACGCTCGATGACATTTTGGTGCCGGCGTTCGCGACCGTGCGCGAGGCGGCCAAGCGCGCCATCGGCCAGCGGCATTTTGACGTGCAATTGATCGGCGGCATGATCCTGAACGAAGGCCAGATCTCCGAGATGAAAACCGGCGAAGGCAAGACGCTGGTCGCCACCTTGCCGGTCTATCTCAACGCGCTCGCGGGCCGCGGCGTCCACGTCGTCACCGTCAACGACTATCTCGCCAAACGCGACTCCGAATGGATGGGCCAGATCCACGCCTTCCTGGGCCTGAAGACCGGCGTGATCGTGCACGGCCTCGACGACGAGCAGCGCAAGGCCGCCTACGACTGCGACGTCACCTACGGCACCAACAACGAGCTCGGCTTCGACTATCTGCGCGACAACATGAAGTACCGCATGGAGGACATGGTCCAGCGCGGGCACACCTACGCGATCGTCGACGAGGTCGACTCCATCCTGATCGACGAGGCGCGCACGCCGCTGATCATTTCCGGCCCACTCGATGACCGCTCCGACTTTTACAACACCATCGACGCCTACATCCCCAAGCTCGACAAGACCGACTACGACGTCGACGAAAAGCAGCGCACCGTGGCGCTGTCGGAAGCCGGCATGGAAAAGCTGGAGCGGCTGCTGACGGAAGCCGACCTGCTCAAGGGCGAGTCGCTCTACGACGTTGAGAACGTCTCGACCGTCCATCACGTCAACCAGGCGCTGCGCGCGCACAAGCTGTTCCAGCGCGACAAGGACTACATCGTCCGTAACGGCGAGGTCGTCATCATCGACGAGTTCACCGGCCGCATGATGCCGGGCCGCCGCTATTCCGAAGGGTTGCACCAGGCGCTGGAGGCCAAGGAGCACCAGCCGATCCAGCCCGAAAACCAGACGCTCGCCTCGATCACGTTCCAGAACTACTTCCGCATGTACGAGAAGCTCGCCGGCATGACCGGTACGGCGCTCACCGAGGCCGACGAGTTCATGGACATCTACAACCTCGACGTCATCGAGGTGCCGACCAACCTGCCGATGATCCGCGACGACCAGGACGACGAGGTCTATCGCACGGCAATCGAGAAATACCGCGCCATCATCACGCTCTTGGAGGACTGCAAGGTCCGCGGCCAGCCGGTGCTGGTTGGCACCACCTCGATCGAGAAATCCGAAAGCCTTGCCGAGATGCTGCGCAAGGCCGGCTGGGAGCAGCACGACTTCACCGATCCTAACGCCTTCGCCGCGCTCTACAGCGGCGACGAGGGTGCCAAGGCCACCAAGGTCTTCGCGATCCTCAACGCGCGCTATCACGAGCAGGAGGCCTACATCGTCTCGCAGGCTGGCGTGCCGGGCGCGATCACCATCGCCACCAACATGGCTGGCCGCGGCACCGACATTCAGCTCGGCGGCAACGCCGACATGCGCATCCGCCAGGAGCTGAAGGACATGCCGGAGGGCGCGCAGCGCGACGCCGCGGCGGCCGAGATCAAGTCGCAGGTGGCGCGGCTCAAGGAGATGGCGCTCAAGGCCGGCGGCCTGTTTGTGCTCGGCACCGAGCGCCACGAGAGCCGTCGCATCGACAACCAGCTTCGCGGCCGCTCCGGCCGCCAGGGCGATCCGGGCCGCTCGAAGTTCTTCCTGTCGCTCGAAGACGACCTGATGCGCATCTTCGGCTCCGACAAGCTCGACGGCATGCTGACCAAGCTCGGGCTGAAGGAGAACGAGGCGATCGTTCATCCCTGGATCAACAAGGCGCTGGAGAAGGCGCAGCAGAAGGTCGAGGCGCGCAACTTCGACATCCGCAAGAACATCCTGAAGTTCGACAACGTGATGAACGATCAGCGCAAGGTCATCTTCGACCAGCGCGTCGAATGGATGTCGGACAACGTCACCGCCGAGGTCGTCAACGACATGCGGCATGACGTGATCGAGGCCCTGGTGCAGAAGCACGTTCCGGAGAACGCCTATTCCGAACAGTGGGACGTGGCGGGCCTCAAGGAAGAGCTCGTGCGCGTGCTGTCGCTCGATCTGCCGGTCGAGGAATGGGCCAAGGAAGAGGGCATCGCCGACGAGGAGCTGCTGGCGCGCATCACGCGCCGCGCCGACGAGCACATGGCTGGCAAGGTCGCCCAATGGGGCCCGGACGTGGTGCGCTATGTCGAGAAGTCGATTCTGCTGCAGACGCTCGACCATCTCTGGCGCGAGCATCTCGTCATGCTGGAGCACCTGCGCCAGGTGATCGGCCTGCGCGGCTACGGCCAGCGCGATCCGCTCAACGAATACAAGGCCGAGGCGTTCAACCTGTTCGAGGCGATGGGTACGAATCTGCGCGAGGGCGTCACCGCGCAGCTCATGCGGGTCGAAATCGTGCAGCAGCAGCCGGACGGCAGCGTGCCGGAACTGCCGCCGATGCAGGCCTCGCATGTCGACCCGTCGACCGGAGAGGACGAGCTGGCGCTGGCCGAGGTCGGCGCCGCGACCCTGGCGCGCTCCGGCATCACGCCGAAGCCCGCCGCCGAGCGCAATCCGAAGGATCCCGGGACCTGGGGCAAGGTGGGGCGCAACGAAGAATGTCCCTGCGGCTCGGGCAAGAAATTCAAGCACTGCCACGGGCGGTTCGCGTAAAGCATCCGCGTGCTTGGGAACGAAAAAGCCCGGCCGTGAGGCCGGGCTTTGATTTTTGCGTTTGCGCCGCGGCTGCTACTTCTTCCGCTCCATGCCGAGAACCTTCGCCACCGCCGCGACGGCGTCGGCCTGCTGCTTGAGTGTGGCGGCGAGCTCGGCCGGCCCGCCCGTGTTCATGTCCTGGCCGGATGCGACGATGCGCTGCACCGCGACCGGGTCGTTGGCGGCGGCTATCACGTCGGCGCCGATGCGCTCGCGCAGAGCCTGCGGCATGCCCTTCGGCCCGTACAGCCCCGAGGTGGTTTCGGTCAGCAGGCCGGGATATCCGGTCTCCATCACCGCTGGTACGTTGGGCGTCGATACGGCGCGCTTGCGGCCGCCGGCCGCCAGCACCCGCACCTTGTCCGCCTCCACCAGCGGCCGCACCACGGCAAACGACGACAGCAGGAAGTGGATGCGCGACTCGCCGAGATCGCGCCCCGCCTGCACCACGTCTCGATAGGGAACCTTGGTGACGTCGAGGTTCTCGGTCTTCAGGAACGCGCCGAGCACGAACTCCGGGACGCCGGCCGCGCCCGCGGCGTGATACTTGGCGGGCTCAGCGCGCGCCTTGGTCACGAAGTCCGCGACCGTCCTGAACTCGCTCGCCGCCGGCACTCCGACCGACAGCACGGTGTCGCAGACGCGCGCGATCGGAGCGAAATCGCGCTCAAGCTCGTAGGGCAGTTTCTCCTGCGTGTAGGGGTGCGCCATGAACGACGCGCTCGATGCGTAGAGCAGAACGTGATCGTCGTTGACCGAGATGAACGCATTGATCGCCACCAGGCCGTCGCCGCCCGGGCGGTTTTCGATCACCACCGGCTTGCCCCATTTGACGCTGAGCCGCTCGGCGAGCAGGCGCGCGGCGATGTCGGTGGCGCTGCCCGCGCCGAATGGCAGGACGAATTTCACGCTGCGATCCGGCCAGGCCGGTGCCTGGGATTGGGCCTGCACGGCCGTCCCGGATACCGCGAGGCCAAGCAGCAGCGCGGCGAACCAGCCGCGAATCGATGTCGGTGTCATGGATGTCTCCCCCTTTGTTATGCCCGCAATTGTAGCCGCGGGATCCGTGCTTGCGCGAGCGGCTGGGGGAACGGCGCCGCTGCGGCACTCCGGCGCGGCCGCGATTTTCGCTTTGGAATGGAGCCAGATCTAGCGGAACGCCGACCAGCGGTTGTCGAAGTTGCCGGTGGGGACCACCGGCGCGGCGCCGGTCATCGCCGTGTTGGCTGGCGGCGCCTGCGGGCGAGCCGCCGCGACGGCTCCGGCCGGCGCCTTCTCTTGGGCGGTCTGGACCGGCGTGGCTTCGGCCGGCTTCTGACGGATCGCGCCGTTCGACGTCATGCTGGCGGGCTTCACCGCTGGCTTGGGCTTCGGCGTCGGCGGGGGCGTCGCTTCGGCCGTCTTGGTGTCGGTATCGCTGCGCAGCCCGACCAGGCGGGCGACGCGGTCAAGCGCGCCGCCGCTCGCCTTCTCGGCGGGCTTGGTTTCAGCAGTTTTGGACCCGGACGCGAACAGGCTGCCGAACATGCTGGAGCCGCTCGACTTCGCAGCCGGCTGCGCCGGAGCCGGGGCGGCCTCGGCGATGGCCATCTTGGACGATGCCGCTCCGTCGTCGGGATGCGGCGTCGGCGCGGCGCTGGCGACGGCCGTCGTGTTGGCGAGCTCGGGCAAGCGCGGCGGCCGCACCGTGGCCGGGATGGTCCCGGGCGGCGTCGAGACGAACAGGTTTGCCTCCTGCGGGGCGACGCCGATTTGGTTCTTCTTCACGGCCTCCACGAACACCGGATGCATGCCGCCGTCGGTGTTGGTCTTGATCGGCGCCAGCGGGGTGTTGCGGCGGCTGAGCTCGGCGATCTGAATCTCGTCCTTGCGCTGCTTCTCCTGCACCGCGGTCGCGATCCCCTCGGGCACCTCGAACACCGGGCATTTGCCGGCCGGACTGAACGAAAGCCCGCGACCGTTGGCCGATACGGCGTCGAACACGTAGCGCTTGTCGCAGACGTTGACCTTGGGCTCGAGCTTGGACACCTCGAAATGGTCGTTGCCCTTCTTGAGCATCTTCCAGAATGCGATGTGCGGATTGTTGCGGTGCTTGGCGAGATTTTGCGGCGTCATCCGGAACGGATAGGCCTGCACCTGAAACGATTTCTGCCCGCCGAAAAACGAGTCGCGGCCGAGCGCGTAGATTTCCGAAATCTGCTCATCGGTCATCGAGTAGCAGCCGCGCGACGAGCAATCGCCGTGCACCATGAGCTGCGCGCCCGTCCGGCCGTGCGCGCGGTCGAATGCGTTCGGATAGCCGAGATCGAACGACAGATAGTACTGCGAGTTCGGATTCATCTGGCCCGGGGTGATGTTGTAGAACCCCTCCGGCGCCTGGCGGTCGCCTTCCTTGATCTTCGGCCCGAGTTCGCCGGACCAGCGGCAGATCGGGTACGTCTTGAGCAGCGCCAAGCGGCCCTCGCGGTCCTGCTTCCACACTTCAAGCTCGGATTCTTCCTTGAACACGCGGACCAGGATCGGGGACTCCATGTCCATGTTCTTGGATTGGATGTCCTTCACCATCTTGTCGGAGAGCGGCCGCGCCGCCTTCTCGCTCATCGGCAGGATGCTGTCAGTGTTGCAGCCCGATAGCGCAACCGTCGCGCTGAGCACGGCCGACGCCAGAAGTGCGCGGGCGAGCGGGCTTCGGATCAAACGCAAACTCCCCCAAAAGCGGCAGACAGTCCCCGAGCCATCATGCAGGCATTTTCCCAAATGGGGGACGAAACCGCAAGGCGTCGGCCTCGAACCGGAGCCTCGATTGAGCATGGGTAGCGTGAACGAACGGTAAAATTGTGACCGATTCGGCGGATAAACGCAGGTGTTTCAACGATCCGGGAGGTTTTTGGGCCCTGCGACGAGGGCGGGCCGCCCGGTGGGTTCCCGGAGCCCTATTCGAGGTTGCGGCCGATGGCGAGGAACTTGTCGCGGCGCTGCCGGCGCACGGTCTCACGGTCGAGGCCTCTCAGCCCGGCAAAGGCGTTCGCCACCACCTCGCCGGTGGCCGCGATGGCGGCGGCCGGATCGCGGTGCGCGCCACCGATCGGCTCGGTGATGATGCCGTCGATGATGCCGAACGCCGTGAGGTCGGCCGCCGTGATCTTCATGTTGGTGGCGGCGTCCTGCGCCTTGGTGGTGTCGCGCCACAGGATCGAGGCCGCGCCCTCCGGCGAGATCACGCTGTAGATCGCATGCTCCAGCATCAGCACGCGGTTGGCGGTGGCGATCGCGACCGCGCCGCCCGAGCCGCCTTCGCCGAGGATCACCGCGACGTTGGGCACGCCGAGATTGAGGCAGGCCTCGGTCGAGCGCGCGATCGCCTCGGCCTGGCCGCGCTCCTCGGCGTCGATGCCGGGGTAGGCGCCGGCGGTGTCGACGAGGCAGAGCACCGGAATGTCGAAACGGTCGGCCATCTCCATCAGGCGCACCGCCTTGCGGTAGCCTTCCGGCCGCGCCATGCCGAAGTTGTGCTTGAGCCGACTCTCGGTCGACGAGCCTTTTTCGTGGCCGATGACGCAGATGCTCTCGCCCCGGAAGCGCCCGAAGCCGCCGACGATCGCCTCGTCCTCGGCGAACTTGCGGTCGCCGGCGAACGGGATGAACTCCGGAATAAGCGCGTTGATGTAGTCGAGGCAATGCGGCCGCTCCGGATGGCGCGCGACCTGCGTCTTCTGCCACGGCGTGAGTTCGGCATAGAGGTTTCGCAGCGCCTGCGCGGCCTTGGCCTCGAGCCGGGTAATCTCATCGGCGATATTGGCGGCGTCATCGCCCGCCTGCATCGCGCGCAATTCCTCAGCCTTGGCGTCAAGCTCGGCCACCGGCTTTTCGAAATCGAGATAACTGCGCATTTGAGAAAGATATCGCCTTTGGTTCCGCGCGGGGTTACGGCCGAAACTGGCCTGCGATCGGCGTTCAAGTCAACCGGTCAGGACTTTTCGGCCAACGGGTGCAGGTCGCGCACCAGGCTCTTGAGCCGTTCTTCCAGCACATGGGTGTAGATCTGCGTGGTCGAGATGTCGGAATGGCCGAGCAGCGTCTGCACCACGCGCAGGTCGGCGCCGTTCTGCAGGAGATGGCTGGCGAAGGCATGGCGCAGCACATGCGGGCTGACCTGCGCGGCCTTGAGGCCGGCGCCGGCCGCCAACGCTTTCAGCTCGCGGGCAAAATGCTGGCGGCTGAGATGCCCGCTCTCGCCGAACGACGGGAACAGCCATTTCGACTTGTCGAGCTTGGCCTCCGCGCGCAGCGCGAGGTAGTCGGTCATCGTGCGCTTGGCCTGGTCGTTGAGCGGCACGAGCCGCTCGCGTCCGCCCTTGCCGCGGATCACGAGCATGCGCTGGTCGAGCCGCGCCGCCGCCTCCGGCAGCGCCACCAGCTCCGAGACGCGGAGGCCCGTGGCATAGAGCACCTCCAGAAGGCAGTTCAGCCGCGCCGCGCGCAGCCGTTCGGATTTTGCTTCGGTTTTCAAGCCGCCACGCGCTTGCGCCAGCAGGTCGTCGACCTGTTTGATGGTGAGCACCTTGGGCAGACTGTGGCCGCGCTTCGGCCCCTCGATCACCGCGGCCGGATCGTCGCCGCGATGGCCTTCGCTGTAGAGGAAGCGGTAGAGCTGGCGGATGGCTGACAGCCGCCGCGCGACCGACGCCGGCGCAAGCCCGCGCCGGGAGAGCCGCCCGAGATGGGCGCGCAGCGCGTCGCTGTCCGCTTCAGCGATGCCGCCGCCGGTCTTGCCGAGATCGGCTGCGAAGTCGGCGAGGTCGCGCCGGTAGGCATCGAGCGTGTTGACGGCCGCGCCGCGCTCGGCCGCGAGCATGTCGAGGAACAATTCGATCAGCGATTCGTTCCTTGGGCGCGGCCGGCGGGCCATCCGGGGGCTGCCGCTTCAGCGGGGTTTGAACAGCTTGTCGGGCGAAATCGTCACGCTCATCTCGCGCGGCTGCGGCTCGACAAAACGGGTCAGCGAAAACGCTCCGGCGTAGACAAGGCCGCCCAGGACCCCAATCACCAGCAGAAATCGGAACAAGCTCGGCATTTTGGTGCCCGGAGACCGCCCAATCGGCGGCGTTTACCTTTTCAGGTCACGGTTTATGCCACCGGCGGATTTGGATACAAGTATAGCATGTCGAATGTCGTCACGCATAATGGAGCCGTGCCGCAGCCGCAGGCGGGCTTGAGCGCGGCGCTGGGCCGCCGCTCGGTGGTGCTGGTCGGCATGATGGGCGCGGGCAAGTCCTCGATCGGCCGCAGACTCGCCGCGCGGCTGGCCATTCCATTCGTCGATGCCGATACCGAGATCGAGAAAGCCGCCGGCATGCCGATCAGCGAAATCTTCTCCACCCACGGCGAGCCGTATTTCCGCGCCGGCGAGACGAGGGTGATCGCGCGCCTGCTGGAGAGCGGCCCGCAGGTGCTGGCCACCGGCGGCGGCGCATTCATGAACGCCGACACCCGCGCGTCGATCCGCGCCAAGGGAATCTCGGTGTGGCTGCGCGCCACCCTCGATGTCCTCTACCGCCGCATCAAGCGCCGCGGCGACCGCCCGCTGCTCAAGAACGCCGATCCGGTGGAGACGCTGCGGCGGCTGATCGACGAGCGCTACCCGGTCTACGCCGAGGCCGCCGTCACGGTGGAATCGCGCGATGTGCCGCACGAAGCCATCGTCGATGAGATCATCGAAGGCTTGCGCAATCATATTGCGCCAGGCAGCGCCGCGGCCGGAGATGCCGCGCCGGAAAGCACCGCGCCATGACCGTGCCGCTCCGCTCCGGCGATCCGATTACCGTGAATGTCGCGCTCGGCTCCCGCGCCTATGACATCGCGATCGGGCGCGGATTGCTCGCGACGCTCGGCGAGCGGATCGCCACGCTCCGTCCGGGCTGCAAGGCCGCGATCGTCACCGACGCGACCGTGGCGCGCCATCACCTCGCGGCGGCGCAAGCCGCGCTTGAGAGCGCCGGCATCGCCGTGTCGTCCGTCAAGATCCCGGCCGGCGAGAGCAGCAAGAGCTTTCGCATGCTGGAGCAGGTGTGCGATGGGCTGCTCGCTGCCAGGATCGAGCGCGGCGATCTCGTCGTGGCGCTTGGCGGCGGTGTGGTCGGCGATCTCGGCGGCTTTGCCGCGTCGGTTATTCGCCGCGGCGTCGATTACGTGCAGGTGCCGACCACGCTGCTGGCTCAGGTCGATTCCTCGGTCGGCGGCAAGACCGCGATCAACGCCCGCCACGGCAAGAACCTGATCGGTGCGTTCTACCAGCCGGTCCTGGTGGTGGCCGACACGGCGCTGCTCGACACGCTGCCGGAGCGCGAGTTCCGCGCAGGCTACGCCGAGGTGGTGAAATATGGGCTGCTCGGCGACGCGGATTTTTTTGAATGGCTCGACGCCAACTGGCGCGATCTGTTCGCCGGCGGGCCCGCGCGGGAACATGCCATTGCCGTCAGTTGCCGCGCCAAGGCCGCCATCGTCGCCCGCGACGAGCGCGAGACCGGCGACCGCATGCTGCTCAATCTCGGCCACACCTTCGGGCATGCGTTCGAGGCCGCGGCGGGTTTCTCCGACCGGCTTCTGCACGGCGAGGCGGTCGGGCTCGGCATGGCGATGGCGTTCGAGTTCTCCGCCCGGCGCGGGCTCATCCCGCAGGATGACGCCACCCGCGTCATCGCGCACCTTGCGGCGACCGGCCTGCCCACCCATGTCAAAGCCGTGCCCGGCGGCAATTGGCCCACGGCCGACGCCATGATGGACCTCATTTCGCAGGACAAGAAGGTGCAGCGCGGCCAGCTCACGTTCATCCTGGTGCGCGGCATCGGCCAGGCCTTCGTCACCCGCGATGTCGATGCGGCCGAAGTCCGCGCCTTCATCGCTGAAAAGCTCGGCGCGCGATGAGCGACACGATCGTCAGTCTGCTGATCGCGCTATTCCTGCTTGCCGCCAACGCGTTTTACGTCGCCGCGGAGTTCGCGCTGGTCAAGGCGAGGGGCTTCCGCATCAACGCGATGGCGGAGCAGAACCGCTTTGCCGCCCGCCTGTTGCAGAAAATGCTGGGCAACATCGAAGCGTATCTGGCGTGCTGCCAGCTCGGCATCACCATGGCCTCGCTCGGCCTCGGCTGGGTCGGCGAGCCGACCGTTGCCGCATTGCTGCATCCGGTCCTGATCCCGCTCGGATTGTCGGACTCGGCGCTGCACTTCACGTCGTTCCTGGTCGGGTTCCTGGTGTTCTCCTCGCTGCATATCATCGTCGGCGAGCAGGTGCCGAAGACGCTGGCGATCCGGGTGCCGGTGCCGGTGTCGCAATGGATTGCCTATCCGCTCTATGTCTCCTTCCTTGTGTTCTATCCGCTGAACTGGCTGCTCAATGCGGCGTCGCGCGGCATCCTGCGGATGCTCGGGGTCAAGGAAGGCTCGCAGCAGGAAATTCTGACGGACGTCGAGATCGAGGGGCTGGTGGAGGTTTCCGCCGAGCACGGCAAGATGGAGGTGGGCCAGGCGGAATACATCCAGAATGTGTTCCGCTTCGGCGAGCTCGAAGTCTCCGACGTCATGGTCCATCGCACCGAGATGGTGACGGTCAACGCCGACGATCCGCCGGAGCAGATCGTGAACTCGGTGCTCAAGGCCGAGTTCACGCGCATCCCGCTGTGGCGCGGCACGCCCGAGAACATCGTCGGCATCCTGCATGCCAAGGACCTGCTCCGCGCGCTCAACAAGGCCGACGGCGACATGAGCCAGATCGACGTCATGGCGATCGCCCTGCCGCCGTGGTTCGTGCCCGACATCCGTCCGTTGTCGGAGCAGCTCAAGGCGTTCCGGCGGCGCAAGACGCACTTCGCGCTGGTGGTGGACGAGTACGGCGAGGTCGAAGGGCTGGTGACGCTCGAAGACATTCTGGAGGAGATCGTCGGCGATATCTCCGACGAGCACGACATGCCGGTGCCGGGCGTGCGGCCGCAGCCGGACGGCTCGGTCAATGTCGACGGCTCGGTGCCGATCCGCGATCTCAACCGGGCGATGGACTGGAATCTGCCGGACAGCGATGCGACCACGATCGCGGGTCTTGTCATCCACGAGGCGCGCTCGATCCCCGACGTCGGGCAGAGCTTCACCTTCCACGGCTTCCGCTTCAGCGTGATGCGCAAGCAGCGCAACCGCATCACCGCGCTGCGGATCACTCCGCTCGTCCGCAAGCCCGTGGCACTGGCGCGGGCCGGCTGATCACCCGAGCATGATCCCGAAAAGTGGGAACCGGTTTTCAGATGAGATCATGCTCAATACAGGCGCGGATGCCGCGTTGACTTCGCTTCCCTCCCGCCTATCGTAACGGCAAGAACATAAGTCGTGGGAGGGAGGTCGTGACCGTGCTGTGCCGGACGTTGTTTGCCGTTTTCGCGTTGTTCGCCGCATCCGCCGCGCAGGCGCAGACCTATCCCGACCGTCCGATCCGACTGATCGCGCCGTTCCCCGCGGGCGGCCTCGCCGACGTGCTGGCGCGCGCGGTCGGCGACGAGATGAGCAAGACGCTCGGCCAGCCGGTGATCGTCGAGAACCGCGCCGGCGCCGGCGGCAACACCGGCGCCGATGCCGTCGCCAAGGCCGCGCCCGACGGCTATACGCTGCTGATGGCGTCGGCCGGCATCCTTACCGCCAATCCGTTCCTCTACGCGCAGATGCCGTTCAACGTGGAGACCGCGTTCATCCCCGTCTCCAACGTCGCCGACATGTCGATGCTGGTGGTGGTGAACCCGAAGGTCGAGACGAAGACCCTCAAGGAATTCGTCGCGCTCGCCAAGGCCCAGCCCGGCAAGCTCAACTTCGGTTCGCCCGGCATCGGCACCACCGGCCATCTTGGCCTGGCGATGCTGATGCACGCCGCCGACTTGAAGATCGCGCACGTGCCCTATCGCGGCGCAGCGCCCGCCATCACCGATCTCATCGCCGGCCAGATCGACGGGGTGGTGGACAATCCGCCGACCGTGATCTCGCACATCCAGTCGGGCACGCTCCGGCCGCTGGCGGTGGCGGCGAAGGAGCGCCTCGCGCTCTTGCCAGACGTGCCGACGGCCGCCGAGCAGGGCGTTGCCAACTACGAGGCGTCGTCCTGGTTCGGCATCGCAGCGCCCGCCGGCACGCCGCCGGCCATTATCGCAAGACTGCACCAGGCGATCGCCGCCGCGGTGCGCACGCCGGCGATGCAGGAGCGATTCGGCAAATCCGGCGCGCGGCTGATCGGAGACAGCCCAAAGGAGTTCGCCGCTCGCATCGGCGCCGAGCGGGTCATGTGGGGCCGGATCATCAAGGCGGCGAACATCACGCCGTAGTAGATCGGCCGGGCAGGCTGCGGTCACCGCCTACGCCGGGCCTTCGCCCGGCGCGCTGGCGTGGATCGCCAGAGCGTGCACGCCGCCCGCGAGTTCCCCCGAAAGAGTCTGGTTGATCATGCGGTGGCGCTCGATCCGGCTCTTACCGCGAAACGATTCGGACACGATATGAACCCTGAAATGGGTCTGTCCGCCCGGCCGGTGGCCGGCGTGGCCTTCGTGCTGATGCGATTCGTCGACCACATCCAGACTTTGCGGCGCGAACGCGGCGGCGAGCTTTTCGGCAATCTGGGTCTTTACCTGCATGAAACCTTGCGTAGGGCAGCGCCAGGCGACGGTCAACCGGGCCGGCGCACCACACCCTTCTGGAAAAGTCGCCTGTCAAGACTTGCAGGTGTCACCGCCGAGTCCGCATAGTGCTCGGTCATGAAATTCGACTCACCCATGTTCGATCGCATTCGCGTCAAGCCGGCGGAAGACCGCCAGCGGCGGTCCGACGCGCCGTGCTGCGATTGGAAGGGCTGCGGCAACACCGCGACGCATCGCGCGCCCAAGGGCCGGCAGCACGAGAATGAGTACTGGCGCTTCTGCCTCGAACATGTCCGCGAGTACAACCACTCCTACAACTACTTCTCCGGCATGAGCGACGATGCCGTGATGAAGTACCAGAAGGACGCGATCACCGGCCATCGTCCAACCTGGAAGATGGGGACCGGCAATCATCCCGGACCCGAGCTTGGCCCGGACGCCGCGCGCGACCCGTTCAACGTGTTTCGCGAGTTCGGCGCGAAGGCGAAGACTGAGCGGGCCGAGCCGCCGCGCGCCATCCGCAACGCCGAGCGCAAGGCGCTCAACGAGCTTGGCCTCGATGTCGGCGCCGACAAGGTGGAGATCAAGGCGAGGTTCAAGGTGCTGGTGAAGCGTCATCATCCCGACGCCAACAACGGCGACCGCGCCACCGAGGACAAGCTGCGCGAGATCATCCAGGCCTACAATTATCTGAAGTCCACCGGGCTTTGCTGAACGCATTCTGTCCGCCATGCCGTGCGCGGAACGGGACGGGCTTTGCGATCACCTCACATACGGCGGAGGGGTGTAGAGCCACGCCAGACGATCGTAATATTCCTCCGGCGTGCGGCCCTCGAACAATGAGTTGCGCACCTTCCGCTCGATTCCCTTGGCGTGGTTGATCTTGTCCATCATCTGCGAGGAGATCTGCACCCGTGCGGTCCGCACGATGCGGATGTCCTGATAGCGCCGGAAGGCCTTGGCGAAATCGCCGTCCGCGTCATGGGCCGCGCCGGCAAGGCAGATCGCGTCCTCCAGCGCCATCGCCGCTCCCTGGGCAATGTATTGCACCATGGGATGCGCGGCGTCGCCGAGCAGCGTCGCCGCGCCCATCGTCCAGTTTGCGACCGGCTCGCGGTGGCGGATGACGTAGTGCCGGAATGATTTCGGAATTCGCATTGCCCGCAACGGCGTCTCGCAGCTTCCGGCGAATCGCGGCAGCACGGCGTTCGGCGCCGCATCCTCGCCGTCGCCGAACTTGATCCGGTCCGTGACGAACGTGCAGCCGAGATTGAACAGGCTCCAGTCGCGCACCGGATAATAGATCACGTGCCAGCCGGGGCCGGCCCAGAACGTCGGGTAGGGGTGCTGCAGGTCCTGTGGCATCTCGGCGGCCGGGATGGTGGCGCGAAAGATCACCGCGCCGGCCGGCGGCGGCTCGCCGTCGTTCAGGATCGTCTTTCGCACCGCCGAGTTCACGCCGTCCGCGCCGATCAGGGCCGGTGCCGCGATCCGCGCGCCGCCGTTCATCGACACCGCCACGCCGGATGGCTCGATTGTGAAATCCAGCACGCGGCTGTCGGTGCGAAGCTCGATCAGCTCGTGGGCGCGGCAGGCATCCAGCAGCGCGCCGTGGATGTCGGCACGGTGCGACACCGCGTAAGGATTGCCGAAGCGCTCGATGAAGCGCGCGCCGCACGGCACGTCGGCGACCTCCTCGCCGGTGACGCCGTCCATCATCAGCAGCCGCTCGATCAGCAGCGCGTGCTTCTTCGCGGCGGGGCCGACCCCCAGCGCATCGAGCACCGACAGCGCGTTGGGCGCGACCTGAAGCCCCACGCCGGCCTCGCCGAATTCGCGCGCCTGCTCCAGCACCAGCGAGCGGAAGCCCTGCCGCGCCAGCGCCAGCGCGCAGGCGAGTCCGCCGATGCCGCCGCCTGCGATCGCGACGGGGTTCGCGTTGCGTAGGGTCATTCGGGCGCTAGTCGGACAATCCCGCCGTCGTGCGGTCGAGCCAGCCCTTGTCGCCGGTCAGCGTCTTCAGCTCGACCAGCGCTTCGTCCCGGGTCTGCGTCACCTGCGGCACGATGCAGGGCTCGCCTTCGCCGTTGCTCGGCTGGCAGGAGAACTCTAGCCGGATGTCGTTTGGGTCGAACACATAGATCGAGAAGATGCCAGGCAGGATTTCCATCGGTCCGTCGAACGGCACCTGGGCTGCCTTCAGCCGTTCGCAAATCTGCTTCTGGCTCTCCGGCGACATCGCGAACGAGACGTGCTGCATGGCGCCGAGCGCGTTGCGGTCGCCGCGTTCCTTTGCGCCCTTGGGCATCTCGAAGAACGCCAAAAGCCCGTCGCGGCCCATGTCGAAGAAATAGTGGCGGACCTCCTCGAACGGCGGGTTGCCGCGGTTGCCCGGCCCGGTGCCCAGCCCCGGCGGAACCTTCATCGCATGCACCAGACGCATGCCCAGGACGCCGACGTAGAAATCGACGGTCATCTTCATGTCGTCGGTGTTGAGCGCCAGGTGATGCACTCCGTAGAAGCGGACCCCGGCGTCCTTTGGACCGCCTGCCCGTGTGCCGCTGCGGTCCTTGAGATCGACGCCGGCCATGGAAGCCTCCCTTTTTGCGGCGCTAGGGTCGCCTGCTTTGCGCTCGCTCCGGCAGCATAGGCATTCCCCGGTTTCCTAGACAATCCGGGTTAAATCCCTACATTCGAGCTATGCGCAGGGCGGCTTTCGCACTGCACCAGCCTCTGCTAGATTCACCGCTCTTTCCATAGCGGATCCCGGCAATTCATCGCGGCCCCGTGCCGTTTCCGGGGCCACGGAGTACCAATGGCAACTGCACCGCAGACCGCGCCCGCCACGTCCGCCATGCCTGACATGAAGGTGTCGGTCCGGCAGCTTTTCAGCATCGACAGCGACATGGAAGTTCCGGCCTATTCCAAGGCCGACGACTATGTGCCCGACGTCGATCCGGACTACCGCTTCGACCGGCAGACCACGCTGGCGATCCTGGCGGGCTTTGCCCACAACCGCCGGGTGATCGTGTCGGGCTATCACGGCACCGGCAAGTCGACCCACATCGAGCAGGTCGCGGCGCGGCTCAACTGGCCCTGCGTGCGCGTCAACCTCGACAGCCACATCAGCCGTATCGACCTGATCGGCAAGGACGCCATCGTCATCAAGGACGGCCTGCAGGTCACCGAGTTCCGCGACGGCATCCTGCCCTGGGCCTACGTCAACAACGTCGCGCTGTGCTTCGACGAATACGACGCTGGCCGCCCGGACGTGATGTTCGTAATCCAGCGCGTGCTGGAATCCTCCGGCCGCCTGACGCTGCTCGACCAGAGCCGCGTGATCCGCCCCCATCCGGCGTTCCGGTTGTTCGCCACCGCCAACACCATCGGGCTGGGCGACACCTCGGGCCTCTATCACGGCACCCAGCAGATCAACCAGGCGCAGATGGACCGCTGGTCGATCGTCACCGCGCTGAACTATCTGCCGCATGACAACGAGGTCGAGATCGTGCTCGCCAAGGCGAAGCACTATCAGACCGAGGAAGGCCGCGAGATCGTCAACAAGATGGTCCGCGTCGCCGACCTCACGCGCAACGCCTTCATCAACGGCGATCTCTCCACCGTGATGAGCCCGCGCACCGTCATCATCTGGGCGGAGAACACCGACATCTTCAAGGACGTGGGCTTCGCCTTCCGGCTGACCTTCGTCAATAAATGCGACGAGCTCGAGCGGCCGGTCGTCGCCGAGTTCTATCAGCGCTGCTTCGGCCAGGAGCTGCCAGAGTCGTCGGTCAACGTGGCGCTGAGCTGATTTTTCTTTCTTCCCTCTCCCCTTGTGGGAGAGGGTGCCGAGCGGCCGAAGGCTGCGAGGCGGGTGAGGGGTCAACCGTTCCGAACACGTTGCGCTTCCGACCCCTCACCCGGCTCGCCTTCGCTTCGGCGATCCACCCTCTCCCACAAGGGGAGAGGGTAACGGAGCAAGTGGCACGGTCGATGTCTTCCAACACCAAGCCCAAGACCCAGAGCAAGGAATCCCCGACCGAGCCGTTCAAGCGGGCGGTCACGAGCTGCCTGCGCGCCATCGCCAAGAAAGCCGAGCTCGAGGTTTCGTTCGCCGCCGAACGGCCGGGCCTCGTTGGCGGCAAGGTTAGGCTGCCCGAGCCGGCGCGCAAGCTCACCCGCGCGGAGGCCGCGATCGTGCGCGGCAACGCCGACGCGGTGGCGCTGAAGCTCGCCTGCCACGATCCTGTGGTGCACCGGAGGCTGATGCCCGGCGGCCAGCAGGCTCGCGCCGTGTTCGAAGCGGTCGAGCAGGCCCGCGTCGAGGCGATCGGCGCGCGCCGCATGCTCGGCGTGAAAGGCAATCTCGCCGCCATGATCGACGACCGCTTCCATCGCGGCAAGTTCGACGAGGTCACCGACCGCGCCGACGCGCCGATCGAGGAAGCCATCTCGATGATGGTACGCGAGCGGCTGACCGGCCAGGCGCCGCCGCCGGCCGCCAAGAAGCTCGTCGATCTGTGGCGCCCGTTTATCGAGGATCGCGCCGGCCGCGGCCTCGACAAGCTGGAGCGCGTGCTCGAAGACCAGCGCAAGTTCGGCGACGCCGTCCACGATCTCCTGGAATCCCTCGATATGGGCGAGGAGCGTTCTTCGTCCGACGAGGAGGAGGAAGGCGAGGAGGGCGATCAGGACCGCCGCAAGGACGAGACCGGCGAGAAGGGCGATGCCGCCGACTCCGAGGACATGGAGAAGATGAGCATGGAGGACGCGGAAGCGTCCGCCGAATCCGCCGAATCCGCCGAGGAGGCGGTGGATGCGCCGTCCTCCGACATGGCAGACGATTCCGAGATGGGCGAGTCGGAGACCGCGGCCGAGCCGTGGCGGCCGCGCAACCGGCCAAACGAGCCGCGCGGGCCCGACTACCGGCCCTTCACCATGCGCTTCGACGAGACCATCGCCGCCGAGGATCTCTGCGAGCCCGAGGAGTTGGATCGTCTCCGCGGCTACCTCGACAAGCAGCTTTCGCATCTGCAGGGCGTCGTCGCCCGTCTCGCCAACCGGCTGCAGCGCCGCCTGATGGCGCAGCAGAACCGCGCCTGGGACTTCGATCTCGAAGAGGGCCTGCTCGATCCGTCGCGGCTGCCGCGCATCATCATCGATCCGCTGCACGCGTTGTCGTTCAAGCAGGAGAAGGAAACCAACTTCCGCGACACCGTGGTGACGCTGCTGCTGGACAACTCCGGTTCGATGCGCGGCCGCCCGATCACCGTCGCTGCCACCTGCGCCGACATCCTCGCGCGGACGCTCGAGCGCTGCGGCGTCAAGGTCGAGATTCTCGGCTTCACCACCCGCGCCTGGAAGGGCGGCCAGTCGCGCGAGTCCTGGCTCGCCGCCGGCAAGACCGCCAACCCTGGGCGGCTCAACGATCTCCGCCACATCATCTACAAGTCGGCCGACTCGCCGTGGCGGCGCGCGCGCAAGAATCTCGGCCTGATGATGCGCGAGGGGCTGCTGAAGGAGAACATTGACGGCGAGGCGCTGGATTGGGCGCACAAGCGGCTCCTGGCTCGCCCCGAGCAGCGCAAGATCCTGATGATGATCTCCGATGGCGCGCCGGTGGACGACTCCACGCTCTCGGTCAATCCGGGCAATTATCTGGAGCGCCACTTGCGCTGGATCATCGAGGAGATCGAGACCCGTTCGCCGGTGGAGCTGATCGCCATCGGCATCGGCCACGACGTCACGCGCTACTACCGCCGCGCCGTCACCATCGTCGATGCCGAGGAGCTCGGCGGCGCGATGACTGAGAAGCTTGCCGAGTTGTTCGAGGAGGACGCCATGCCCGAGATGAGGCGTCCGATGCGGACTTTGAAGCGTAAACTACACTCTTAAATAATCCGGCCGGCCGCCGCCGCCGAGGGTGCGGCCTGCGGTAGACTCGCCCCGTTACGGAGATTTGCCTTGAACAATTTCTTGTCTCGCGCTTCGGCCTTTTCGGCCATTCTCGCGCTCGCGCTGATCCCGGCGGCGGCGCAGCCGCCGGCTGCCGTCGATTCGATTCAGAAAATCGAAATCAGCGCCCAGGCGATCGAGGCCTTCGACCCGCGGGAGCCAGCCCGCACGCGCTTCGGCGCGCTCGCGTTTCGCGGCGGTCTGAGCCTCAAATCCTCCTATCGCGATTTCGGCGGCGTGTCGGGCTTGCGTGTCGCGGCCAACGGCGAGCGGTTCCTGGCGGTCACCGACAAGGGCAACTGGCTGCGCGGGCGCATCGTCTATCGCGGCAAGGTTCCGATCGCGATCGCCGACGCCGAGATGGCGCCGATCCTCGGCCTGGATGGGCGGCCGCTCAAAAGCCGCGGCTGGTACGACACCGAAGCCCTCGCCGAGGCCGGCGGTGTGGTCTATGTCGGGATCGAGCGTGTGAGCCAGGTCGTACGCTTCGATGGCGCGAAGGATAACCTGCGCGCGCGGGGCCGTCCGGTCGCCGTACCGCCGGCCATGAAGACGCTGCCTGGCAACCAGAGCATCGAATGCCTGGAGGTGGGACGGAGGGGCGGCCCGCTCGCCGGCACGCTGATCTCGATTTCCGAGCGCGGCCTCGACGCCAACGGCAACCTGCTGGGCTTCCTGATCGGCGGTGCGGGCGGCGGCTTCGCGCTCAAGCGCACCGACGAGTTTGACGTCAGCGACTGCGCCGCCGCGCCGGACGGCAACCTGCTGGTGCTGGAGCGCCGCTTCTCATGGGCGCGCGGCATCGCCATGCGCATTCGCAGCGTGCCGCTGGCAACGATCAAGCCCGGCGCGCTGGTCGACGGCCGGGAGCTGATCTTCGCCGACATGGGCCACCAGATCGACAACATGGAGGGGCTGTCGGTGCATCGCGACAGCTCCGGCGCGCTGGTGCTGACGCTGGTCTCCGACGACAATTTTTCGCCGCTGCAGCGGACGCTGCTGCTTCAGTTCACGCTGGTGGAGTAGCGGCACGTGTCGCGGACGAGCGACGGCGAAGCCGGCCGAAAGCTTACCCCGCCTTGGCCTGCTTCTTCTCGATCGCGCGCTTGAGGTCGCGCATCTTTGGCGCGAGCACGTCGTCCTTGGCGCGCAGCAGGAAGGCATCGAGCCCGCCACGGTGATCGACGGACTTGAGCGCGCGGGCGCAAACCCGCAGCCGCACCGAACGCCCGAGCGCATCCGACATCATGGTGACGTTGAGCAGGTTCGGCAGGAACCGCCGCTTGGTCTTGACGTTCGAGTGGCTCACCTTGTGGCCAACCAGGACGGACTTGCCGGTGAGGTCGCAGCGGCGTGACATAGCGTTACCCTTGGAACTGAAGCGGCGCGGGTCCTTCAAGAAGGCCTTGGCGCCGGATATGGCGATTGCAATGGACCGCGGACGTATAGTGATGGGGCTCCCGTGCGTCAAGAAAAGCCGTCGCTGGGGCCGTAGAGTCGGGTCAAACCGCCGGTTTCCGATCATAGAAACGACGCATTCCACCCCGAGATCGGGGATAAGCGGCTTTCCTCCCGCGGCAATGCCTTGATTGGGGCCTCCCGGCACGGCAAAGCGGATGGCGGCGTTCGAGGAGAATGAAATCGTGCCTACCCTTCGGTCTGCGATCGGCATTGCGGTGGCGGCTGCCGCACTGGCGGCCGATCCGGCGCTGGCGCAGGGCCGGGTGGATGCCCGCTACGCGGTCTCGCTAGCCGGCGTGCCGGTCGGCAAGGGCGCCTGGGTGATTGACATCGCCGAGAACCAGTTCACGGCCGCGGCCAGCGGGGCCACCGCCGGCCTGTTGCGGGTCTTCGCCAGCGGCCAGGGCAGCGGCGCCTCCCGCGGCTACATCGTCGGCGGCAATCCGGTGCCCGCGACCTTTGCCGCCAGCATCACCTCCGACAAGAAGACCGAGGAAATCCGCATGACGCTCGCTTCGGGCGACGTGAAGGAGTTCGCCATCACCCCGCCAGTGCCCGACGACCCGGAGCGGGTGTCGGTGACCGACGCGCACCGCCACGGTGTGAGCGACCCGATGACCGGCTCGCTGATCCGCGTGTTTGGGACCGCCAATCCGGTCGGGCCGGCGGCCTGCCAGCGGTCGACGCCGATCTTCGATGGCCGCATGCGCTACAATCTGCAGTTCGCCTACAAGCGCATGGAGCAGGTCAAGACCGAAAAGGGCTACGAGGGCCCGGTGGTGGTCTGCGCGGTCTATTTCGAGCCGATCGCCGGCTTTGTTCCCTCGCGCGCTTCGATCAAGTACCTGGCGAGCCAGCGCGACATGGAGGTGTGGTTCGCGCCGGTCGCCGCCACCCGGGTGCTGGTGCCGTACCGGATTTTGATCCCGACGCCGGTCGGGGTCGGGGTGATGCAGGCGACGCAGTTTGTCACGGTGGCGCAGCCCCGCGCCGCGGCGGTCGGTCCCAAAACCCAATAGGCGGGCCGGGTGGTGCTTGCGGGCAGGCCCGGGGATCCCAGTTATCCACAAGCTATCCACAGTCCTGGGAGACGCCCGGGCTTGACTCGGTGTCCGGCACCGCTCCGGCCTCGGGTTAACGATTGGACGGCGTTTGGCGGGGTTGCGGCGGTCCTTCGCTACCCGATGTTGTGGCTGGCAGCGGAGGGCCAGCCAGATGTTGCCGTGAACGAAGCCGCATTGCCCCCGTGTCACCGATTCGGGCCGGGTTCGTTCCAGACTCGTTCCCAAAGCTTAAGTGCGCGCTGGTCCGGCGTCGCATTGTGATACACAAAGGCGGCCCGCCCGCTGAAGCGCGCCGCCCCACCCTGGAAAACGGATGCCCATTTCGTTCTCGTCGCCCGTCACCCGCGACGGCCGCCTGCGTGGCGCCGGCGTCACCGCCGTGCTCGGTCCCACCAATACTGGCAAGACCCATCTCGCCATCGAGCGGATGCTCGGGTACTCGTCCGGACTGATCGGGTTGCCGCTGCGGTTGCTCGCCCGCGAGGTCTACAACAAGGTCGTCGACCGGGTGGGGGCGGAGAACGTCGCCCTGATCACCGGCGAGGAGAAGATCAAGCCGCCGAACCCGCGCTTCTGGGTGGCCACCGTCGAGGCCATGCCGCGCGACCTCGATCTGGCCTTCGTCGCGATCGACGAGGTGCAGCTCGGCTCCGACCTCGACCGCGGCCACGTCTTCACCGACCGCATGCTCAACCGTCGCGGCCGCGAGGAGACGCTGGTGCTGGGCGCCGCCACCATCCGCCCCATGGTCGAGAAACTTCTGCGCGGCGCCAACATCGTGCAGCGGCCCAGGCTTTCGACGCTGATCCACACCGGCGACAAGAAGCTCTCCCGGCTGCCGCGGCGGAGCGCCATCGTCGCGTTCTCGGCCGACGAGGTCTATGCCATCGCCGAATTGATCCGCCGCCAGCGCGGCGGCGCGGCCGTGGTGATGGGCTCGCTGTCGCCCCGCACCCGCAACGCCCAGGTCGAGCTCTACCAGTCCGGCGACGTCGACTATCTCGTCGCCACCGACGCCATTGGCATGGGGCTCAATCTCGACGTCGATCATGTTGCATTTGCCTCCGACCGTAAGTTCGACGGTTACCAATTCCGCAGACTCAACCCGGCCGAGCTCGCGCAGATTGCCGGCCGCGCCGGCCGCGCCCAGCGCGACGGCACCTTCGGCACGACAGGCCGCTGCGCGCCGTTCGAGGACGAGCTGGTGCATGCGCTGGAAAGCCACTCGTTCGAGCCGATCAAGATGCTGCAATGGCGCAACACCGATCTCGAATTCGCGTCGATCGGCGCGCTGCAGGCCTCGCTCGCCATGACCCCGACCGAGGCGGGCCTCACCCGCGCACCCATCGCCGAGGACATTCTGGTGCTCGAACACGCGGCGCGCGATGAAGAGATCCGCGCCATGGCGACGGGCCGGGCGGCGGTCGAGCGGTTGTGGGAGGTCTGCCAGGTCCCCGATTACCGCAAAATTGCGCCGGCGACGCACGCGGAGCTTGTGGTGGCCCTCTATGGATTCCTGATGCGGGAGGGTAAAATCCCGGTCGACTGGTTCTCCGCCCAGGTGGCCCAGGCCGACCGGACCGATGGCGATATCGACACGCTCTCGAATCGGATCGCGCATGTGCGCACCTGGACCTTCGTGGCGAACCGCCCCGACTGGCTTGCCGATCCGGAGCATTGGCAGGCGGTCGCCCGCAGCGTGGAGGACAAACTCTCGGATGCGATGCATGAGCGCCTTACCGAGCGTTTCGTCGACCGCCGCACCAGCGTATTGATGCGACGGCTGCGCGAGAACACAACATTGGACACCGAAATCAAAAAAACCGGCGAGGTGGTGGTCGAGGGTCACGACATCGGCCGGCTCGACGGCTTCACTTTCGTTGCCGATGCGTCCGCCGCGGGCTCTGAGGCCAAGACCCTGCAGGGCGCGGCCCGCTCGGCGCTGGCCGGCGAGATCGATGCCCGCGCGATCAAGGTCACGCAGGCGCCCGATCGCGAGTTCGTGCTGTCGTCCGACGGCTCGGTGCGCTGGACCGGTGCGCCGGTCGGCAAGCTGATCGCAGGCGACGATGTGATGCGGCCGCGGCTCCGCGTCATCGCCGACGAGCAGTTGACCGGCGCATCGCGCGAGGCGGTGCAGACCCGGCTCGATCTCTGGCTCAAGAACCACATCGAGCGCCTTCTCGGACCGTTATATGCGCTCGCTGCCGCCGAGGACATCACCGGCATCGCGCGCGGCGTCGCCTTCCAACTGATCGAGTCGATCGGCGTGCTGGAGCGGCAGAAGGTGGCCGAGGACGTCAAGGGATTGGATCAGCTGTCGCGCGCGCTGTTGCGCAAATACGGCGTTCGCTTCGGCGCCTACCATCTCTACATGCCGGCGCTGCTCAAGCCCGCGCCGCGCAGCCTCGCGGCCCAGCTTTGGATGCTCAAGCACGAGAGCCCCGAGACCAAGGGGCTCGACGAGCTGCAGCGGCTTGCCTCGAGCGGCCGCACCTCGATCCCGATCGACAAGGACACGCCGAAGGCGCTGTACCGCATCATCGGCTATCGCGTCTGCGGCGAGCGTGCCATCCGCGTCGACATCCTTGAGCGGCTGGCCGACCTGATACGGCCGGCGCTGACCTGGCGCGAGGGTTCCTCCGGCGCGAAGCCTCCCGGCGCGGTCAACGGTTTCGGCTTCACCGTCACTGGAGCGATGACGTCGCTGACCGGCGCTTCGGGCGAGGACTTCGCATCGATCTTGCGCTCGCTCGGCTATCGCATGGAGAAGCGGCCGAAGCCCGTGGAGCCGGCACCACCGGAGACGACGGCTGCGCCGGAACCTTCGGCGGTAGAGCCGCAGGTTGCCGAGACACAGGTTGCAGCAGCCGCCGAGACCGCCGAACACGCGCCGACGCTCGCGCCCGACGCGGAGCCTGAGCCCGAAGCGCCGGCTGAATCGGAGCCGGCAGCGGACGCGCCGGTCGAAGCCGCGCCGGCAGCGCCGGCCGAGGTCGCGGCGGAGCCTGCCGCTGAAGCGGCAGCCCCCGGCGTCGACGCAGCCGCGCCCGCTGAATCCGCTCCGGCTGCCCCGGCCGAGCCTGAGATGATCGAGGTGTGGCGGCCCGGCCGTCCGCCGGGCGAGCCGCGCCGTCCCCGCGAAGGCGAGCAGCGGGGCCGCCGCCGCCGTCACGAGCGTCCGGGATCGAAGCCGGAAGGCCAGTCAACCGGCGAAGCGCCAGCGGTCGTGGCCGCAGATGGACAGGCGGTCGTCGCCGACGCCACGCCGCCGGCCGACGGCGAGTTCAAGAAGCGCCAGGGGCGTCCGCGCCACCGCCGCCGCGATCGCGGCGAACGCAAGGACGGCGAGGGCAAGCCGGTCGAGGCAAAGCCAGCCGAGGCAAACGCCGGCGCGACGCAGCGGCAAGAGCGGCAAGAGCGGGGACAGGGCCGCCCCGAGCGGCACCGTCCTGAGCGGAAGGAAGGCTCCGGCCGTCCGCCGCGGCGTGACCGCGATCGTGACCGCGGCGGGCGCGACGACAACCGGCCGTCGCGGATATGGGCATCGAGCCAGGAGCCGCGCAGCGGCAGCAAGGAGCCCGATCCGAATTCGCCCTTCGCCAAGCTGCTGGCTCTCAAGGAGCAGCTTCAGGGCAACAAGGAATGAAGCCGGGCTTTCCCTGATTGGACCGTCAGCGCATCGACAAATGGCTGTGGCATGCGCGCGTGGTGCGGACGCGCTCGGCCGCCGCCGCGCTGGCGGATGCAGGCTTCGTGCGCATCAACGGAGCGCGGATCGACACGTCGAGCCGGCCAGTGCGTCCCGGCGACGTGGTCACCGTCGCCCTCGACCGCAATGTGCGGCTGCTCAAGGTGATCGGTTATGCCGAGCGCCGGGGCTCCGCCGAGATCGCCCGCGCCCTGTTCGAGGACCTGACGCCGCCGCCCGCTCCCCCGCGGGAGCCGTCTGCCGGTGCCCGGGAGGAGGGAACCGGCCGTCCCACCAAGCGCGAGCGCCGGGAGATCGACCGGCTGCAGGGCCGGGACGAGTTCGATCTGGAATAGAGCATGATCCCGAAAAGTGGGCCCCGGTTTTCGTGCAAGATTATGCTCCAATGACGAGCCCGTATGTCGACCGTTTGGGCCGCAACGCTTGCGAATACGCCGCCCATGCGGTACGGGAGCCGAGTCTGAAGTGAGCGGAATGACCTATATCGTCAACGACAACTGCATCAAGTGTAAGTACATGGACTGCGTCGAAGTGTGTCCGGTGGACTGCTTCTATGAAGGCGAGAACATGCTCGTCATTCATCCGGACGAATGCATCGACTGCGGCGTGTGCGAGCCGGAATGCCCGGTTGAGGCGATCAAGCCGGACACTGAGCCGGGCCTCGAAAAGTGGCTGGGAATCAACGCCGAATACGCCAAGGTCTGGCCTAACATCACGGTCAAGAGAGACGCTCCCGCCGACGCCAAGGAGTGGGAGGGGGTGGCGGAGAAGTTCGAGAAGCACTTTTCGCCCGAACCGGGCATCGGCGACTGACGGCCGGGCGCCGCGCTGGCGCGATTTCGCCGCCGTCATTAATCAGTCTTAACGATTTTCACGCCCGGGAAGTCCGGAAACCAGCTTTTGCAGTGCAATAACGCTTTGATTCTGAGCGGAAATATGCTATACAGCCGTTAATATGGATTTGCACCGGAGGCTCCCCGTTTGGAGCATTATTTTTCGGCACTGATCCCCATATAAACTCGTGTAGGGCGTGTCAAAGACACGCATAAGCTGTGGCAGGGAAGATGCGTCAGAAGTCCAAGAAGGGCTCAGCCGTCGCAAGCCGGCGTGCCAAGAAACCCGCCGCTGGCGCAAGCCGGCGGATTTTGCAGGCCTCACGCGGCACCGCCCGCCGTGTGGCCCCCGTGGCCAAATCGCTCGGCCGTAGCAAGCCAGAGCAAGGAGCAGTACCTGGAATGACCCCTAAAAAGACGACGCAGCGCCAGGGCTTCAAGACCAATGAATTCATCGTCTATCCGGCCCACGGGGTCGGGCAGATCATCTCCATCGAAGAGCAGGAGGTGGCAGGTGCGAAGCTCGAGCTGTTCGTCATCAACTTCGTCAAGGACAAGATGACGCTGCGGGTGCCGACGGCCAAGGTTGTGGCGGTCGGCATGCGCAAGCTCGCCGAGGGCACCTTGGTCAAGCGCGCGATCGAGACGCTCAAGGGCCGCGCCCGGATCAAGCGCACCATGTGGTCGCGTCGGGCCCAGGAGTACGAAGCCAAGATCAACTCCGGCGACATCGTCGCCATTGCCGAGGTGGTGCGCGACCTGTTCCGGTCCGACAGCCAGCCCGAGCAGTCCTACAGCGAGCGGCAGCTTTATGAAGCCGCTCTCGACCGGCTGTCGCGCGAGATCGCGGCGGTGCAGCACATCACCGAGACCGAGGCGGTCAAGGAGATCGAAGCCGCACTCGCCAAGGGTCCTCGCCGGGGGCCTAAGCCGGCTGAGGAGCTGGTGGAGGAAGAGGCGGCGTAAGCCACCTTTCGGTTGTTACGAAATTCAAAGGCCCGGTCTCGCGACCGGGCCTTTTGCTTTTTTGCGGGGATGCCGGTTGAGCCCTCGTAAGCTACTTTGATGCCGTGAATAACAACTCTTGGAATCTGAAATGAGCGACACGAACAACCCGCCGCCGTGCCCCGGCCCGCATCTCGACGTGCGCAAGCCGAAGCTGAAGCTGCCGCCCAAGGCCGCGGACTGCCATTGCCATGTGTTCGGGCCGCGCGAAAAATATCCTTGGGCCGCCAACCGCCTCTACACCCCGCCGCCGGTGGTGCTGGAGAACTACCTCGCGATGCTCGGCGCCACCGGCTTCGAGCGCGGCGTGATGGTGCAGACCGGCCTCTACGGCACCGACAACCGCTTCATCGTCGATGCGATCAAGGCGCATCCCCAGCGCCTGTGCGGCATCGCGCTGATCGGCGAGAGCATCACCGACCGCGAGCTGCGCGACCTAGCGGAGGCGGGCGTGCGCGGCTTTCGCGTCAACCGCACCGCCACGACCGGGCTGTCGTTCGACGTCGCGCGCAGGCTCGCCGAGCGCGTGAAGGATCTCGGCTGGCATGTGCAGTTCCTGCTCGACATCGAGGATCATCCCGACATCGACACCTTCCTGGGCGCCTTTCCGACCGAAGTCGTGATTGACCACATGGGCCGTCCCGACCCGAGGAAGGGCGTGAATGGGCCAGGCTTCCAGGCGCTGATCCGCCTGCTCAAGTCGGGGCGCGGCTGGTCGAAAATGTCGGCGCCCTACCGCACCTCGCTGCAAGAGCCGCCCTACGACGACATCACGCCGTTCGCCCATGCGCTCGTGGCCGCCGCGCCCGATCGCCTGGTGTGGGGCTCGGACTGGCCCCATGTGCTGCTGGAGGCGACGATGCCCAACGACGGCGATCTGGTCGACCGGATCGCGGTCTGGGTGCCGGACGAAGGGTTGCGACGGCGCATTCTGGTGGACAACGCCGAGCGGCTCTATGGTTTCGAGCGCCCCTGAGGGAAGTGCGCATGATCCCGAAAAGGCCTGCCCCGGACTTGATCCGGGGTGGGAACCGGTTTTCGGATCAGATCATGCGCCAAAGAGCCTGAACGGCCAGCCGTAGCGCGGCACCGCGGCCATGTAGCTGCGATAGCTCTCGCCGAACCGGCGCTCGAGGTAGCTCTCCTCGCGCAGCACCACGCCATAGTGGATCAGCATCGTGGCCGGCATCAGCAGCAGCACCGTCCAGTCGGAGCGGAACAGCACGGCGATGCCGAGCACCAGCAGGAGGAAGCCCTGATACATCGGGTTGCGGGTTCGGGCGTAGATGTCCTGCGCGGCAATGGCGCGGGTCGGCCGCCACGGCTGGAATGGCGTTTCCGCGCGCCGCAGGATGACGTTGGCGCGGAACACGTACCAGCCGCCCAGCAGAAAGAGCGCAACCGCTGCGCTGTTGCGGCACCAGGCCGGCACCTGGGCGAGCGCGCCGAACCGGTACATCGAATCGAACGCGAAACCGAACGGCAGCGTGCCGAATGCGATCCACGGGCCCGGCGCGATGATCGACGGCACCTCGGCCTGGAGGTTCTCCGGGGCGCGCTGCTCTTGAACGGGTTGCGGTTGGGCCGATGACGCGACACTGGCGATTCCAGTGGACATTTCCATGCGCCGGTTTCCTGTCGTCGCGAGTCCGAGCACGCCGCCTCTAGCTGATTCGCGGCACAGGGGGCAGTGCGTGACGGCAACAGCGGGCCGGGGAAACGCCGCGACAAGTCGTCCGAGTAGGCGCCGTTACACGGCCACGGCGGTGGCATCGTAGGCGTAGAGCCATTCCATGCGCTCGCGCACCCGCTCCTGCTGCCATTCGCGGGCGACTTCGACCGCGACCGCGCCGGGATCGTCCAGCGCCGGGCTGAATGCCGACTTGCGGTTCTCGTGGGACTTGCGGACCACCGTGGCGGTGCGCTCGCGCCGGATATCCTCGTAGCGGGCGAAGGCCGCGGCCGGATCGTCGAAGTGCTTGGCGAGACAGGCTGCGACGATATAGCCGTCCTCGATCGCCATCACGCCGCCCTGGCCGAGGAACGGCAGGGTCGGATGACAGGCATCGCCCAATAGCGTGACGCGCCCCTGGCTCCAGCGCGCCATCGGCCCGCGCACCATCATCGCCCATTTGTAGGGTGTCTCGATCCGGGCGATGATCTCGTGCACGTCGCCGTGCCAGCCGCGGAAGTCGTTGGCGAGCTCGTCCTTGGTGCCCTGGGTCACCCAGGATTCGATCTGCCAGTCGTCGCGCTCGACGAAGCTGATGAAGTTCATGATCTCGCCGCGCCGCACCGGATAGTGCAGCACATGGCCGTGCGGCCCGAGCCAGTTGACCCCCTGCATCTGTTGCAGGCGTTCCGGCAGGTTCTCCATCGGCACCAGGCCGCGCCAGGCGACGGTGCCGGTGAAAATCGGCCTGTCGGCACCGAACAGATCGGCGCGGACCTTGGAGTGGATACCGTCGGCGCCGATCGCGTAGGCCGCACGCGCGGCCTCGCCGGATTCGAACCGCACCTCGGCATGGTCGCCTTGCGTGCCGATGCCAGAGCAGCGGCGGCCGAGTTTCACCGCGTCGGGCTTTTCCGCGCGCACCGCCTCGGCGAGCAGGCCATGCAGGTCGCCCCGGTGCAGCATGACGTGCGGCGTGCCATAGCGCTGCGCCGTCGTGGCGCCGAGATCGAACCAGTTCCAGGTCTCGCCCGTGCTCCAGTGCCGGAGCACCCGCCCCGACGGCAGAACCTGCACGCGCTTGAGCGCGCCTTCCAGTCCGAGCGCATAGAGCACGCGCGTGCCGTTGGAGCTGATCTGGATGCCGGCGCCGACCTCCTTCAACTCACCCGCCTGCTCGTGAACCTCGACGTCGATGCCGCGCTTCAGCAGCGCCAGCGCCGCTGCGAGCCCGCCGATGCCGCCGCCGATGATGACGACCTTGTTGTTGTCAGGCACAAACCTCTCCGTCGTCATTCTGGGGCGCGGACGAAGTCCGCGAACCCGGAATCCATAACCCCAGTCTATCTGTATCAGCAGCACCGGGAGTATGGATTCCGGCTCTCGCGCTTCGCGCTCGGCCGGAATGACAGAAAGGGGCCGCCATCGACTATTCGGCCTTTACGCCGGTCGATTTCACGATCGCGGTCCAGCGCGGAATTTCGTCGGCGATGAATTTCGCGTAATCCTGCGGCGAGCCGATCTTGGCGTTCATGCCGAGCTTGGTCATGGCTTCCTTCATCTCCGGCGAGCGCAGCGTGTCGTTGATCGCGGCATTGAGCTTTGCGACGATGTCCCGCGGCGTGCCGGCGGGCGCGAGGACTCCCGCCCAGAATTCAAGCGTCAGGTCCGGCAGGCCGACCTCGCGGGCGGTCGGCACGTCCGGCAGCTCGGCGCTGCGCTCGGGTGCGGTGATCAGGAGCGCCCGCATCTTGCCGTCGTGAATGAGCTGGATCGACGTCGATGGCGTCGGGTTCAGCACCTGGATGCGGCCGCCGAGGAAGTCGGGCAGGGCCGTGGCGCCGCCCTTGTAGGGGATGATGAACAGGTCGGCCGAGCTGAGCTGCTTGAATCGCTCCGCCACCAGGATCGCCGCGGTCCCCTGTGTCGCGGCGAAATTGATCGTGCCGGGATGCGCCTTGGAGTAGGCCACGAACTCGGCCATCGTCTTGACCGGCAACGACGGCGACACGGCGATCAGCCAAGCCGTGGTGTTCACCGTCGCGACCGTCGTGAAGTCCTTGAGCGGATCGTAGGCCATCTGCTTCATCGCCGGGTCGATCACGATGGCCGAACTGATGAACAGGAGCGTGTAGCCGTCGGGCTCGGAAACCGCCGCGGCCTTGGCGCCGATCGACGTTCCGCCGCCCGGCTTGTTGTCGATGACGATCGGCTGCCCGAGCCGGGGCGCCAGATGCTGCGTCAGCAGTCGTGCCATCACGTCGTTGGGTGAGCCCGGCGTGAACGGCACGACGAGCCTGATCACCCGCGACGGATAGGTTTGGGCGAAGGCGGTGGTGCACAGTCCGGCCGCGAGCGCCAGCGCAGCGGTCGCCGCGATGAATGCTCGCTTGGCCGTCATCGCGCCCTCTAGTTCTTCGGCTTGAAGTCGATCGCCTTCACCACCGCCGCCACGTTGGTGCGCTGCTCGTTGATAGCATCGGCAAACTCCTTCGGCCCGCCGACGTTGATGACCTGGCCGGTGGCCTTGAGCCGCTCGCCGATGCTGCCGTCGGCGGCGGCGGCCTTGAAGTCGGCTGCGATCTTCTCCTTCAGCGCGTCCGGCATGGTCTTGAGCGTAAACAGGCCGACGAGGCCGTCCACTTCGAGCGACGGATAACCGGACTCGCGCGCGGTCGGGATGTCCGGGAACGCCGGCGCGCGGGACTTGCCGTTGACGATGAGCGGCTTGATCCGTCCGGCCTGGATTTGCGGCTGCACGATCGCATAGGACGACATCACGACCTGGATGCGATCCTCGCTGAGATCGACCGGCGCCACGTTGATGTCGCGGTAGGGCACCTGCGGGATGTCGAGCTTCTCGTAATGCGCATAGCCCCAGAAGGTGAATTCGGTGATGCCCTGCACCAGGCCCGAGTTGAACTTGCCCGGAGCCTTGCGTGCGGCCTCGGTGAATTCCTTCATGTTGCTGTAGGGCGCGTCCTTCTTCACCGTGAGCGCGAGGATGGTGTTGGAGGCGCGCACCGTCGGAATCAGGTCGGCCGGGTTGTAGCTGAGCTTGCTGTAGATGAACGGATGCACGGTGAAGTTGCCGGCCGGCCCGAACAGCAGCACGTGATCGTCGTTGGCGGACAGGAATGCCTGGATCGCGACGATGCTGTCGCCGCCGGGCTTGTTCTCGATCACCACCGGCTGGCCCCACCTGGCCGTGAGCTTCTCGGCGAACAGGCGCGCGCCGATGTCGGCGCCGGCGCCTGGGCCAAACGGCACGATCAGCCTGACCGAGCGTGTCGGCCAGCTCTGCGCCTGGGCCGGCGCGATCAGGGAGGTCCCGAGCATGGCTAAGGCGGCGGCGGCGAAAGACTTGAGTGGCGGCATGACGTTTCCTCGGTGGCTTTGATGGGTTGGCTGGAACGCTAAGCATTTCGCGACCGAAACACAACGCGTCCGGCTGCGGCTGAATGCTTCGGCGCGGGTTGTCGGGCACCTCCAAAAGCGCGAAGATCGGGCATCCCAACGCCGGAAGCGAGTGCCCACCATGGATGCGAAAACCGCGGACGCCAGGACCCACGAGTTCGACGTGCAGGACGTCGAATACCTCCGCCACGGCGACAAGCCGTTTCTGGCGAAGGTGTACAAGCCGCGCGGCGAGGGGCCGTTCCCGGCGCTGGTCGATCTGCACGGCGGCGCCTGGTGCCTCGCCGACCGCAACACCGACAAGGTCCGCCACGAGGTGCTGGCGGGACACGGTGTCGTCGTCGTCTCGCTCGACTGGCGCACCGCGAAGGAGGGCGCCTATCCGCTGGCGCTGGGTGACATCAATTACGCCGTGCGCTGGGTCAAGCTGCACGCGAAGGAGCTCAAGACCCTGCCCGACCTCGTCGCTCTCTCCGGCCAGTCGAGCGGCGGCCATCTGGCGATGCTCGCCGCCATGCGGCCGCACGATCCGCGCTACACCTCGATCCCGCTGCCGGCAGGCTCCCCCGCGCTGGACGGAACGGTGAAGGCCGTCGTGCTGTCGTGGCCGGTGATCAATCCGCTCGGCCGTTACCGCTTCGCCAAGCGGCAGGGTGCGCTGCCCAATCCGCCGGCCTGGCCGCCGGGCATCATCGACAAGCACCACCAGTTCTGGGGCGGCGAGGAGAACATGACCGAGGGCAACCCGATGCTGATCCTGGAGCGCGGCGAGAAGGTCATGCTGCCGCCGGCGATCTGGCACCAGGGCCGGGGCGACATCCTGCACGACTACAAGGACGAGGATTCAAAGTCGCCCCTCACCGAAGCGCCGCGCTTCATCGAGAACTACCGCAAGGCCGGCGGCAGCATCGAGCTGTGCTATTTCGACACCGACCGCCAGCCCGGCCATTCGCCGGATCTGACCAAGATCGGCGACACCTTCGAGCGCATGCTGGGCTTCATCGGCAAGCACATGGGTCGATAGATTCCGGGCCGGTCAGCCGCCCAGGCTGTCGGGCTGAGGGATGGCCTGAGCCTGGATGGCGCTGGCGGTGCGCGCATGCTTGTCATGCAGGAAGACGGCGAGTTGCTGCCGCATCGGCTCGCCATGCGAGGTGACGGCATCTTCGAACAGGCTTTGCTGAATGGCCTGCGGCAATTGACTCCAGGACTTGACCACAGCCTGGCCTAAAGCGCCAAAAAGAAGCTTCTCGGTTCCGCTGAGATGATCCAGAAAACGATCCATGACAGCCTCCGCCAAATTGGAGTAACTGCACCAACGCCTTGCGGTGCCGCCCGGTTCCTTCGGAGGCCGGGGATGGCTGCAGCGGTTTGCCCGATGGCGTTTGGCCGGGCCGGAGCGTAAGTCTCGGGTGTCAATTTGGAGCTACCATGCAGAAGAAGTCAGGCGAGCCGAAAAAGAAATGCAAGAATTGCGAAGGCAAGGGCCTTGTCAGACAGGGCGACAAGAAAATGAAATGTCAGCGATGCGGCGGGACCGGCTTCAAGTCGTGATCTTGGAGTGAAGCACATGCGGCGGCGCGAGTTCATCGCACTTCTGGGCGGCGCGGCGATGCTCGGCCTGTGTCTCGCCACGCCGGCCCGCGCGGCGCAATGCGGCGGCGAGTTCAACGTCTTCCTCGCCGCCATGTCGAGGGAAGCCGCAGCCGCGGACGTGTCGCGCAACGTCATCGATTCTGCTTTCACCGGCGTGACCCAGGATCAGGCGGTACTGGCGTTCGACCGCCGTCAGCGCGGCACCTTCCGCAAGAGCTTCGAGGAATATGCGGTGACGCGCGTCACCGCCGGCCGCATCAAACGCGCCACGCAGCTCCTGCAGCGGCATGCGGCGCTGTTGTCGCGCATCGAGCGGCAATACGGCGTGCCGCCGGAACTGATCGTTGCGATCTGGGGCCTGGAGACCGACTTCGGCAGCGGCGACATGGGCAAGCTGCCGGTGATCCGCGTGGTTGCGACCATGGCGCACGACTGCCGCCGCACCGATCTGTTTCAGAAGGAGTTGCTCGCCGCGCTCAAGATTCTCCAGCGCGGCGACCTTTCGCTGCGCGACCTGATCGGCGCCTATGCCGGCGAGCTTGGCCAGACCCAGTTCCTGCCGTCGTCCTACATCAAGTACGGCGTGGACTACGACGGCAACGGCCATGTCGATCTCCGCCACAGCGTGCCGGACGTGCTCGCTTCGACCGCCAACCTGCTCAAAGTGAACGGCTGGCAGGCCGGTGCGCCGTTCGGCGAGGGCACGGCGAACTTCGAGGTGATGCGCGAGTGGAATCGGGCGGTGATCTATCGCAAGACCATCGTGCATTTCGCCGAGCGGCTGTCGCAGGCGCGCTAGCTTCGGCGTCTCGTTGC
>SHVN01000015.1 GCA_009694215.1 Xanthobacteraceae bacterium | reverse complement strand
ACGGATCGACATACGCCCATTCGTCGTTGGTCAGGTCGCTCGGGTATCGCAAGGCGCTGCGGTCGTAACGTCTGCGGTTCTGCGTCGTCCACATCGGTGACCCTCCTCGAACCAGGCCACCACTCTTGAATCACAAATGGTTCATAGGATTCAATATGTTCCCGGACAGACACTTAGCGATTTGTTAACGTCGTTGGGAGGATTTTACCGGTTCTGGGGGGATCGGGATGCTTTCTCGCAGGCAGTTGCTGCAATCGCTTGCCGCTTCGTCCGCGGCTGCGCTCACGCCATCGCAGGCGATGTCCATGCTGGACTCGCGGATCGGCTCGCCAGCCACCCGCGCGCAGATCATTGATGCGGACTTCGACGTGTCGCCTTATCTTGCGCAGTTGAAAGCCGCCGGCGTGAGGACGATCGGCCGCTATTACGACCGCGCCTACGGCACCGGCATCGGCGAGTCCTGCTATCGCCATCCGTTGAAGACACTGACCAAGGCGGAACTGACCGCGATTGAGAACGCGGGGCTGTCGGTGTACGTGGTGTTCCAGCATTGCGGCGCGCAATGCGTGAACTTCGATCTGCAGAACAAGGAGACCGCCGAGAAGGGCCGCAAGGACGCTTATGCTGCGATTCAGTTGGCGCACGATCTCGGGCAACCCGCCGACACGCCGATCTATTTCGCCATCGACTTCGACCCGTACCCCGGCAACGGCTGCGGGCTTCCCGCCGAACGGATCTGGCACAGCATCGATGCCTACTTCGACCAGGTCAACGAGGTGCTTGGAGGCACGCGCTGGCAGGTCGGAGTTTATGGCGCGGGGATCACGTGCCAGCGCCTCAAGGCGAGCGGCAAGGCGAAGTACTTCTGGCTGTCCTCATCGCTCGGCCATCTCGGCTCTCCCGAATTCTTCAATGCCGGGCAGTGGCATCTGTTCCAGAACGTCATCGAGATCAAGCGCAGCTATGCCCGCAATACGATCGACACCGACCTCGCCAATCCGGCGGCGCCGTATTTCGGACAATGGACGTCGCACGGCTCGACGACGCCGCACAATCCGGCCGTTGCGGCGGATATCCTGGCGAGCCGCGCGTTCGTGAAGAAGGGATGCGTGATCGCGCCCACGTCCGGCAACGAGAAGCCTCGGGCGGCGTCGAAGGCCGTGCGCTTCAATTCGACGTGCCGAATCCTCACGCCGGAGATCAATGGCCACTTCGGGGTGAGCTTGACCGAGGACGATGCGATTGAGGGCTACGTCCACGGCTCCGATCTGGTGCTCGGGGGATTGCTGCGGAACGCTCCGGCGTCAGCCGAATCGAAAGGCCGGTGCTTCTCGCCGTAGGTTGCGGCGGCGCCCAAGCCGGGCAAGGCCGGCTTGGGAAATCGGGCACAACACGTCAGTGCACGCTGACGGTTTCGAGCTCGTGCGTCATCGCGTTGGCGATGGCGGCCTCGCGGCTATCGGTCACCAGGATCGGCGTGCCGTCGGCGGCATGCAGCGCAAACAGATGTATGCCGGGCTGTAGCTCCGGCGCCTGCGGATAGAGCTTGTGCACGTCCTCCGAACGGATCGGCTTGACGTAGGCGATCTTGCCGCCGCCAAGGATGGCGAATGCTTGCTCGCTCATTGTCACTTCGTTCATTTCGCTTCCGGTTCTCTCACTCATGGCCCTCGACTCCTTTCTGGTCTGTCGGTCGAGTCCGAACTTCAGTTCACTCATGATCCGCGATTGCGATCGTCCTTACGACGCGCGCCGGCTCCGGCCGTGCTAGGTTGATCGAAAGCAGTCCGTTCTTCAAGTCGGCCTTCTGCACCTCCATGCCGTCCGCCAGCACAAACGTTCTCTGGAATTGGCGGGCGGCGATGCCGCGATGCAGATATTGCCGGCTCTTGTCCTCCTGTTGCCTTCCCCGGATCACCAGCTCTTTCTCCTCGACGGTGACCTCGAGCTGCTCAAGGGTAAATCCCGCAACCGCCAGCGTGATCCGCAGGCGCTCAGGATTATTTTCGTCGGCGGTGAGCCGTTCGATGTTGTAGGGGGGGTATCCGTCCGCGGCCTTGGCAACGCGGTCGAGTGCACGCTCGATCTGATCGAAGCCAATCAGGAACGGACTGGATAAAGACGGAACTCGGGACATCTTCAAAGTCCTCGCATTCAAGCGACTTTGACCGGGGCCCTGGAAGGCACCCCACCGTATGGACAACGCTTTGCCCATCCGATTGATCCCTATATGGGTTCCCAGGGTTAAGCTTTCAAGAATGGGCCGGGGACCCCGGCCGAGCCTGGGGTCGCGCCCGGGTGCGGTTTGCTAGGGTGGCACCGGGAGGCGCCATGCCGCAGAAACTCGATCCACCGGCCCTGACCGTCCGTTCTGTTTCCGCCGTTGGCGTCGAGGTGCCGATGAGCTACGCGCTCGGCACCAGCCGCGGCCGCATCACCAAGGCGCCGCTTCTCCTGATCGATGTTGAGACCGCCGAAGGCGTGACCGGCCGGGCCTATCTCTGGTCCTATTTTCCGCGGGCGATGGTGGCGATCGCCAGCATCCTCAAGGAGGTCGAGGAGCGCACCAAAGGCCAGCGCGTCGTGCCGTCCGAACTCTGGGGCAGGCTCGCCGAACGCTTCGCCCTGATCGGGGTGCAAGGGGTCGTCCGCATGGCGATGGCGGGCTTCGACGTCGCCTGCTGGGACGCGCTTGCGACCGCCGCGGGCCAGCCGCTGGTGCGGCTGCTTGGCGGGGAGCCTCGGGGTATCCCGGCTTACAATTCCTGCGGGCTCGGGTTGATGCCGGCGGACGCGCTCGCCGACGAGACCGAGAAGCTGCTCGAACGCGGCTTCCGCGCCATCAAGCTGCGGCTCGGCTATTCGACGTTGGCCGAGGATCTCGCCGCGGTTCACGCGGTCAAGCGGCGCATACCGGACGGCGTCGCGCTGATGGTGGACTACAACCAGGCGCTTTCGCTGGACGAAGCGCTGGTCCGCGGTCGCGCACTCGACCGCGAGAACATCGCCTGGCTGGAGGAGCCGATCCGGCACGACGACTATGCTGGGGCAGCGCTCCTGACGCGCAAGCTTTCGGCGCCGATCCAGATCGGCGAGAATTTTTCACTCGTCGCCGGAATGCAGAACGCGCTCAACGCCAAGGCCTGCGATCTGGTCATGCCCGATCTCGAACGCATCGGCGGCGTCACCGGATGGCTTGGAGCTGCGGCGCTGGCGGCCGAGCGCAAGGTAAGAATGTCGTCGCATCTTTATTCGGAGGTCAGCGCGCATCTCATGGCGGTGACGCCGACCGCGCATTTTCTCGAATATGTCGACTGGGCCGACATGGTCGTGCAAGAACCGCTGCGGATCGTCGACGGCGAAGCGGTTATTCCCGACCGGCCCGGCAGCGGCGTCGTCTGGGATAAGGTGGCGGTCGAGAAGTTTCGCGTCTAGCGGATCAGACTGCGCACTTCGTTGCCGATGAAATTGCCGACGCGGCGGCCGCGGTTGCGGACAATCCGCAGCATCCCGGAATCGACGAAGTAGGTGTGCAGGATGCTGTCGCGGGTCTTCACCTCGGGACCGACCGGATCGGCCGAGTGCCAGGTGTCGCTGCCGACCGCGAAGGCGTAGCCGGTGTTGGGCAGGAACGGCATCTTGACGACCTTCGGCATGCTGCCGTCCGGCTGCTTCTCATGGAAGATCGTGCCGATGTGCTCGGTTGCGTCGTCCGGCGGCAGATAGAACTGGACGGTGATACCCTTCCACCTGGTGTCGGTGTGCGGCGTGATTTTGTACTTCGGCGCGTCGCGGGTCAGGATCGGGATCGGGAACATGCCGACGTCGCGGAAGCCGGCGCCGTGGCGGCGCTCCAGCGCAGGCGCCAGCCGCCGCACGAAGGCGTCGCGCACCTCGTTGGCGCAAAGCGCGCGGCCGACGATGTCCCACAGCTCGCGCTTGCGCGCGGGCATCTTGCGGATGTACTCGGGGAACAGGTCGATCTTGACGCGGGTGGCGCTGCCGTCGTCCAGGATGTTGACGTTGTCGCGCCCGGGGAGCGCGCGATAATCCTCCGCCACCGGCATCTCGCGCAGCATCGCCGTGTAGATGTCGGCCGGGAACACGCGATCGAACTGCAGATGATAGAACGGCTTCTCAACCGCGCGCGCCTGCTCGACCGACCCGACCAGGAATTCAGTTAGCTTCGCGACCGCTTCCCGCCGGTTGATGACTGGTCCGTGCATGTTCCGCCTCGATCGAACCCCCGCCAGCAACGGATTTATAGGCTGCCCGCCCATGAGGCAAGTGGGCAGCGCCGCGGCCTTTAGCAGCGTTCAGGCGCCCTTGAGCTTGAACAGCTTGAGCGCGTTGGTGCGGCCGATTTTCAGCCGGTCCTCTTCGCCGATCGGCGCCGCGTCGAACCACAGCGCGGCGTGATCGATGTTCTCGAACGGCCAGTCGGTCGAGAACATGATGCGGTCGGACCCGTTCACCATCAAAGCAGAGAGCAGCGCCTGGGTGCAGAAGTTGCCCGATACGGTGATGTGGAAGTTATTCTGGAAATACTCGCCGATCTTCTTCTTCGCCGGATAGTGGTTGCGGTTCGGAATCCATGCATTGGCGTTGTCGACACGCCAGATGTTGAACGGCAGTCCTTCGCCCATGTGGCCGATGACAATCTGAAGCTTCGGATGCTTGTCGAAAAGCCCTGAGCCCATCAGGCGCAGCGCATGCACCGCGGTCTCATGGCCGAACGCCCAGATAGGCCCCATCAGCCATTCCGCGCCCTTGTAGATGCGCGAGTCCTGCGGCAGCGGATTGCGCGGGTGCAGGTAGAACGGGACGTCGAGCTCGTCGCATACGGCCCAGAACGGCCAGTACTGCTTCTCGTCGAGATAGGCGATCGTGTTCACATCGCCGATCTGCGAGAAGCCGTTGGCCAGCGCGCCGACCATGCCCAGCTCCTTCACGCAGCGCTGCAACTCCCTCGTCGCCATGTCGGGGTCCTGCAGCGGCAGCGCGGCCAGCGCCTGGAAGCGGTCGGGGCGCTTGCGCACCTGCTCGGCCAGATAGTCGTTGGCCTTGCGCGCGATCTCGTTGGCGCGCTTCGCATCGGGGATGGCCTGGATCGCCGGCGCATTCAGCGACAGGATCATCATCTCCATGCCAAATTCGTCCATCAGGCGAAGCCTGCGGCCATGCAAGTCGAGAATGCGCTCGCGCACCTCGACCCAGATGTCCTCGGGAAAGAACCCCTTGGAATCGTTCAGCGTGTCGTCGATGGCGAAGTGTTCTTCGAGACCGATCTTGCCCTTCATGGAGTTCTCCCCGTTCTTGGCGGCAATCTTATGCGGGTCCGTTCAAAAAAGCGAAAGCCGCCCCGAGGGGCGGCTTTTCCAGATGCTTTAGAGTTTGGTGGAGCCAGGCGGAATCGAACCGCCGACCTCTTGAATGCCATTCAAGCGCTCTCCCAACTGAGCTATGGCCCCATCATGGGTTTGGATTGGTCGTCAGAGGCAATATGCCTTGCACTGATGACCAAATCCGAAATCAGGTTTCTTCTTCGTCTTCGTGGCCTTCGCCGATGATGTCGGTAACGTCGTCGTCGCCCTCTTCCTGTTCCTCGATGAAGGAGGCCTCCTCGGTCTCCTCGACCTCGATATCGTCGTCGCCTTCCGCTCCATCGCCCGCGGTCTTCTTGCCGGTGGCCTCGGCGTCGGCGTCCTCGAGCGAAACCAACTCGACGTCGGCCGTCTCCGGCACCTCGGCTTCGGCCTCCTTGGCCTTCGCGCCGGCGGCGGCAGCCGCCGCGGCGGCTGCCGCGATGCCAGCGGCGGCGGCAGCCGCGGCTTCCGCGGCCCGGCCGCGCGCGACCGGCACGACGATTTCAAAGACCGTGCTGCATTTCGGGCAGACGATCGGGGTCTTGCTGAGGTCGTAGAATTTGGCGCCGCAACTGCCGCAGAGGCGCTTCGTGCCGAGCTCGGGTTTTGCCACGGTTCGGAATCCTTGGAACGGTCCGGATGACGAGGAAAAGTGGTGCTTCCCTTGGCTGCTGGCAGGGCCGCTGTCAATAGCGTCCGCAGGCCCCCCCGTGCTAGGACGCGCTACCAAAAAGGGAAAACCCGCCGTGAGCCAAGCCGCCCAACCCTCGCCGCTGACCGCCCGCCGCTCGGGGCCGCTGACCGGCCGTGTGCGCGTGCCGGGCGACAAGTCGATTTCGCTGCGTTCCCTGATCCTGGGTGCGCTCGCGGTCGGGGAGACGCGGATCGCCGGTATGCTGGAGGGCGAGGACGCCATCAGCACCGCAAACGCCATGAAGGCGCTCGGCGCCCTGGTGGTGCGCACCGGGGAACGGGCCTGGCGGGTGCGGGGCGTCGGCGTCGGCGGCTTCGCCGAACCTTCCGCCGCGCTCGATTTCGGCAACTCCGGAACCGGCTGCCGCCTGGCCATGGGCGCCGTGGCCGGCTGCCCGATCCGGGTCACGTTCGACGGCGATGCCAGCCTGCGCACGCGGCCGATGCGGCGCATCCTCGATCCGCTGGAAAAGATGGGAGCGCGCACCCTGGAAATTTGCGAGGGCGGCCGGCTGCCAGTGGTGATGCAGGGCGCTCGCGATCCGATGCCGATCGAATACGAGGCGCCGGTGCCGTCGGCGCAACTCAAGTCGGCGGTGCTGCTCGCGGGCCTGGCCGCGCCCGGCGCGACGACCGTGATCGAGAAGGAGGCGACCCGCGACCACACCGAAAAGATGCTCAAGCATTTCGGTGCGAGCGTGCGCGTGACCTCCATCGGCGAGCATGGCCGGCGCATCACGCTCCAGGGTCAGCCGGAGCTTGAGGCCGCGCCGGTCGTGGTGCCGGCCGATCCCTCGTCGGCCGCGTTCCCGCTGGTCGGCGCCTTGATCGTGCCGGGCTCCGAGATCGTGCTGGAGGGAGTGATGCTCAATCCGCTGCGCACGGGCCTTTACACGACGCTTCGCGAAATGGGCGCATCGATCGAGATCGTCGAGCAGCGCAACGAGGGCGGCGAGGACGTCGCCGATCTGCGGATCAGGGCGGGCGCGCTCAATGGCGTCGACGTGCCGGCCGAGCGCGCGCCGACCATGATCGACGAATATCCGATCCTCGCCATCGCCGCATCCTTCGCCGAAGGCGTGACCCGCATGCGCGGTCTGACAGAATTGCGCGTGAAGGAATCCGACCGCCTCGAAGCGACCGCCGCGATGCTGCGCGCCAACGGCGTCGATGTCGTTATCGAGGGCGACGACCTGATCGTGAACGGCAAGGGCCGCGCCACGGGCGGCGGCGTGGTCGCGACCCATATGGATCACCGCATCGCCATGTCGGCGCTGGTCATGGGGCTCGGCAGCGAGCATGGCGTCTCGGTGGACGACGCGGCCTTCATCGCCACGAGCTTTCCGGGATACGCGGACATGATGCGTTCGCTCGGCGCGGACTATTCATGATCATCGCCATCGACGGGCCGGCGGCGTCGGGCAAGGGCACGGTCAGCAGGAAGCTTGCTGCGCATTACGGCCTGCGCCATCTCGACACCGGGCTCTTGTATCGCGCGGTGGCGAAGGCCCTGCTCGACGCGAGCCATGCCCCCGGCGACGAGGTGCGCGCGATCGTGGCGGCGAAGGCGATCAATCCCGCGCGCTTCGACGAGAGCGCGCTAAAGCGCTACGAGGTCGGCGAGGCGGCGTCGGTGGTCTCAGCCATCCCGGGCGTGCGCGCGGCCTTGCTCGACTTCCAGAAGGAGTTTGCCGCGGCCCCGTCCGGCGCGGTGCTCGACGGCCGCGACATCGGCACGGTGATCTGCCCCAACGCCGAGGTGAAGATTTTTGTCACCGCGGCGCCCGAGGTCCGTGCGCACCGGCGGACGCTCGAATTGCGGGGGCGGGGGGAGAAGGCCGATGAGGCTGCCGTCCTGGCCGATATCATGTCCCGCGACGAGCGCGACTGCTCCCGTTCCACTGCGCCCTTGATTCAGGCGCCGGACGCGCACCTGCTCGACACCAGCACCCTCGACATCGAGGGGTCGTTTCGCGCGGCTTTGGCCCTGGTGGAACGCTACCGGCGGGGATAGGGCTTCGGCAGCCTTGTCGGCACTCCACATGCGGCAAAGCTTGCTCCCAGGGCCGTCTGGGGCTATATCCCCAGCCGTCCGGGCCGCCACATCAACGACGTGGTCACCCGAGCGGGCCGAGGGCGCGGTTGACCGCCCCTCGCGGTTGGAGGACCAAGCCCCGCTTCGAGCCCCGCCGCGGCGCACCGGACCTCTGAACCAATCGTACCGATCGCGCGGTTTTGCGCCGGCCTGCCGGTTTTTCGGCAGTTGTTGCAGGTCTGCGGGACCTGCGGCCCGCGCGTTCGGAACGCCCTTAACCCCAACCGCCTGCGCACCGCTTTGGAGACTTTATGGCCACTGGAACTGCCGCCGCGCCGTCGCGCGAAGACTTCGCCGCCCTGCTCGAAGAGACCTTCGGCGGCGGCAATCTGCAGGAAGGGTCCGTCATCAAGGGGACCGTCGTCGGCATCGAGAAGGACCTGGCGGTCATCGATGTCGGCTTGAAGACCGAAGGACGCGTCGCCCTCAAGGAATTCCAGGGGCCCGGACGCGGCAACGAGATCAAGATCGGCGACACCGTCGAAGTCTATCTGGAGCGCGTCGAGAACGCGCTCGGCGAGGCGGTGCTTTCGCGCGACAAGGCGCAGCGCGAGGAAAGCTGGGGCAAGCTGGAGACGGCCTTCAAGAACAACGAGAAGGTCACCGGCGTCATCTTCAACCAGGTCAAGGGCGGCTTCACCGTCGATTTCGACGGCGCGGTGGCGTTCCTGCCGCGCTCGCAGGTCGACATCCGGCCGATCCGCGATGTCACCCCGCTGATGAACGTCAACCAGCCGTTCCAGATCCTCAAGATGGATCGCCGGCGCGGCAACATCGTCGTGTCCCGCCGCACCGTGCTGGAAGAGACCCGCGCCGAGCAGCGCCAGGAACTGGTGCAGAACCTCGAAGAGGGCCAGGTCATCGACGGCGTGGTCAAGAACATCACCGACTACGGCGCGTTCGTGGATCTCGGCGGCATCGACGGGCTGCTGCATGTTACCGACATTGCCTGGCGGCGCGTCAATCACCCGACCGAGGTGCTCAACATCGGCCAGTCGGTGAAGGTCAAGATCATCAAGATCAACCACGAGACCCACCGCATCTCGCTCGGCATGAAGCAGCTGCTGGACGATCCGTGGCAGGGCATCGAAGCCAAGTACCCGGTCGGCACCCGGTTCAAGGGCCGCGTCACCAACATCACCGACTACGGCGCGTTCGTCGAACTGGAACCGGGCATCGAGGGCCTGATCCACGTCTCGGAAATGTCCTGGACCAAGAAGAACGTCCACCCGGGCAAGATAGCCTCCACCTCGCAGGAGGTTGAGGTTCAGATCCTCGAGGTCGATCCGGTCAAGCGCCGAATCTCGCTCGGCCTCAAGCAGACCATGCGCAATCCGTGGGAGGTCTTCGTCGAGAAGTATCCGCCCGGCACGACGATCGAAGGCGAGGTCAAGAACAAGACCGAGTTCGGCCTGTTCCTCGGCCTCGACGGCGACGTGGACGGTATGGTCCATCTCTCCGATCTCGATTGGAAGCGTCCGGGCGAGCAGGTGATCGAGGAATACAAGAAGGGCGACAAGGTTTCGGCCCAGGTGCTGGACGTGGATGTCGAGAAGGAACGCATCTCGCTCGGCATCAAGCAGCTCCAGGGCGATCCGATGGACAGCGCCCCTGGCGATCTGAAGAAGGGCGCCGTCGTCACCACCGAGGTGACCGAGGTGAAGGAAGCCGGTCTTGAGGTGAAGATCCTCGACACCGATCTCACCTCCTTCATCAAGCGTTCGGAACTCGCCCGCGACCGCAACGACCAGCGCACCGACCGCTTCCAGGTCGGCCAGAAGGTCGATGCCCGCGTCGTCCTGTTCGACCGCCGCGCCTCCAAGGTGCAGCTCTCGATCAAGGCGCTGGAGGTGGCCGAGGAGAAGGAGGCCATCGCCCAGTACGGCTCCTCCGATTCCGGCGCCACGCTCGGCGACATCCTCGGCAGCGCGCTCAAGCGCAAGGGCGAGGAAGCCGACGACAAGGAGTAATCTGGGGCCAGTCCCCCGGCTCGATAACGAACCCCCGGGCCGCAAGACCCGGGGGTTCATCTTTTGGCCGTGTTGGACTGCTCCAACGGCTCAACGTCATTCCGGGGCGCACCCAACGGGTCCGGCTCAATTGGGCTGGCCCGATGACAGGCTCCGGCGCGAGCCCGGAATGACGGCGGAGAGTTTGCTACACTGCGTTTCGAATCAAACTTGAGGAAATGACGCCATGTCGCTCGATGCCGATCTCATCGTCGATCGCCGCCGCATGCGGCGCAAGCTGACGTTCTGGCGGGTGGTGACCGTGCTGGTCGCGATCGTCGCCGTGGTGGGCGCGGGGCTGGCGTTGACCGGCCAGCGCGGCGCCATCACCGGCGGGCCTGGCGGGTCGATTGCCCGGGTGAACATCGAAGGGCTGATCCGCGGCAGCCGCCCGCGCGTCGAGGCGCTCGACCGCCTGTCCAGATCGAGCGCCAAGGCCGTAATCGTGCACATCAACAGCCCAGGCGGCACCGTTTCCGGCTCCGAGGAGCTTTACGACTCGCTGACCCGGCTCAGGGCCAAGAAGCCCATGGTGGTGGTGGTGGATGGGCTCGCGGCCTCCGGCGGGTATATCGCCGCCATGGCCTCCGACCGGATCCTGGCGCAGCAGAGCGCGATCGTCGGCTCGATTGGCATCATCTTCCAGTACCCCAATGTGACCGAGCTCCTGAAGACAATTGGGGTCCAGGTCGAGAGCATTAAATCCTCGCCTCTGAAGGCCGCGCCCAGTGGCTACGAGCCCACGAGCCCCGAGGTGCGCGCCGCCGTCGAGGCTGTCGTGAAGGACTCCTACGACTGGTTCAGGGGCCTGGTTCGCGACCGCCGTCAGCTCGACCCGGCGACGCTCCAGCGGGTGTCGGACGGCCGGGTGTTCACCGGCCGCCAGGCCCTCGAATTCAATCTTATCGACGCGCTCGGCGACGAGCAGGCGGCGATCGATTGGCTGGCGAAGGAGAAGAACGTCGACCCGAAGACGCCGGTCCGCGACTATCCGCTCAGCCCCCGGTTCAGGGATTTTCCCTTCCTGCGCGTCGCCACGCTGGGGTTGCTCGACGCCGTCGGCCTGACCGGCCTGGCCGAGCGGTTCAAGGAGCTGGGCGCCATCCAGGCGGTCGAGCGACTCAACCTTGACGGTCTATTGGCGCTTTGGCACCCTCCAGCAAGCAATTGATGCCGGGGGCGTATTCCGGATTGCGGCAAAGAGGCAAAGCCGATGATCAAGTCCGAACTAGTGCAACGCATCTCCATCTCCAACCCGTATCTTTATCAGCGTGACGTCGAGAACATCGTCAACGCCATCCTCAACGAGATCGTCGCGGCGATGGTGCGCGGCGACCGGGTGGAGCTGCGCGGCTTCGGCGCGTTTTCCGTGAAGAACCGTCCCGCCCGCACCGGGCGCAATCCGCGCACCGGCGCGCACGTCTCGGTCGCGCAGAAGTCGGTGCCGTTCTTCAAGACCGGCAAGGAAATGCGCGAGCGACTGAACAAGGCCGGGGCGTAGGCTTCATTTCGGAATCTCGCTCCAGCTCGCTACGTTCACCTTCGCTCGTCCGGGGCACGAGTTTCTAGCCATGCGCAAATTAGTCGCCATCGCCATCCTCGCGCCGCTCGCCATCGTCATCGTGATGTTTGCGGTGGCGAACCGTGAGATCATCACTGTCTCATTCGATCCGTTCGATTCCGCGCAGCCGGCCTTCGCGCTGACGATGCCGCTGTTCATGCTGATCTTCGCGCTGGTGGCGCTTGGCGTCGTGGTCGGCGGCATCGCCGCCTGGCTCCGCCAGCACAAGTGGCGGATGCGGGCGCGGCGGGCGGAAGCCGAGGCGCGCGATCTGCGCGCGCGGCTCGACACGCAGCAGCTGCGCCGCAACGTGCCGGCGCTCGAGGCGTCGCCGCCGTTCGTGGTTCCGCCGGCGGCGTGATGTTCATCGAAGTTCCGGAGTAACCGCCCTGCGCATCGTCACCGCCGACGACCTCAATCGCGTGCTGACCCACGAGGCGCTGATCGACGCGCTGGCGGAGGCGTTCCGCGCCGACATCACCGTGCCGGAGAAGATCGCGCACTTCATCACGCTGCCGTCGGGCAGCGAGGCGAAGGTGCTGCTGATGCCGGCCTGGAGCAATTCCGGCGAGCGGTTCATCGGCTGCAAGCTCGTCAACGTCTTTCCCGAGAACGCCAAGCGCGGCATGCCCTCGGTGCTGGGGACCTACGTGCTGATGTCGGGCGACACCGGCGAGACGCTGGCGGTGTTCGACGGCGCCGCGCTGACCGCATGGCGGACGGCCTGCGCCTCGGCGCTGGCGGCGCGGTATCTCGCTCGCGAGGACGCATCGCATCTGCTCATGGTCGGAGCAGGCGCCTTGGCGCCGCATCTGGTTCGCGCGCACCGGGCCGTACGCCCGATCGCGCGGGTGACCTTGTGGAACCGCACGCGCTCGCGCGCGGTCTCGACCGCGTTCGCGCTTTCGGCGGCTGGCATCGAGCCGGTGATCGCCGACGACCTGGAGGAGGCGGTGCGCGAGGCCGACATCGTGTCTTGCGCGACGCTGTCGGAAAAGCCGCTGGTTCTCGGCGCCTGGCTGAAGAAGGGCGCCCACCTCGATCTGGTCGGCGCGTTTACGCTGAAGACCCGCGAAGCCGATGACAATGCCATTCGCCGCGCCCGCGTCTATGTCGACAGTCGGGCGACTGCGCCCAAGGGCTCCGGCGACATCGCCATCCCGCTCAGGAAGAAGATCATCGGCCTGAAGGACATCCAGGGCGACCTGTTTGAGTTGTGCCGCGGCACCAGGAAGGGCCGCAAGCGCAAGGACGAGATCACGCTGTTCAAGTCCACCGGCATCGCGCTGGAGGACCTGGCGGCGGCCACGCTGGTGTGGAATGGGCTGAAATAGCCGCAGCGTCATTCCGGGGCGTCCGCCGTAGCCCGAAGGGCGAAGGCGTGACGAACCCGGAATCTATAACCCCTGTGCCGATGACTTAAATGTTGCGGGTTATGGATTCCGGATCGCCGCTTCGCGGTGTCCGGAATGACGGGTGGAGAGTTCGGCGCTAGTCTGCTAGAACCCCGCCCATCATGCCCATTTTGATCAAAATCTGCGGCCTGAAGACCCCTGACGCGCTCGACGCGGCGCTGGAGGCGGGCGCCGACATGGTCGGCTTCGTGTTTTTTCCGCCGTCGCCGCGCGATCTCGGCATCGAGGCGACGCGGGCCCTGCGCGAGCGCGTGAAGGGCCGGGCGAAAAAGGTCGCGCTCGCGGTCGACGCCACCGACGCCGAATTGGATAGCGCGGTCGAGGCGCTCAAGCCCGACATGCTGCAATTGCACGGCAAGGAGACGCCGGAGCGTGTCGCCGCCGTGCGCGGGCGCTTCCACCTGCCGGTGATGAAGGCACTGCCGATTGAGACCCGCGCCGACCTGTCGCCGATCCATCTCTACGCCAAGGTCGCCGACTGGCTCCTGTTCGACGCCCGTGCGCCGCGCGACGCGACGCGGCCCGGCGGGCTCGGCAAGACCTTCGACTGGAGCCTGCTGCAGAATCTCGATCTTAAGATTCCGTACATGCTGTCGGGCGGGCTCGATGCGTCCAACGTTGCCGAGGCGCTGCGCATCACCCGCGCGCCCGCGGTCGACGTGTCGTCCGGTGTCGAGCGTGCGCCGGGGGAGAAGGATCCGGGCAAGATCCGCTCGTTCATCCGTGCCGCGCGGGGGATGCCCGGCAAGCCGGACGCGCCGGCGGGGGCGCCGGACGGCGAGCCCGACAAGAAGCCTCGCGTGCGCGTGCCGGGCTCCATCACCGACGTGTCCGCGTGAGCCCCGCATGACGGTCGTGCAACAGCCCAATTCGTTCCGCACCGGTCCCGACGAGCGCGGGCACTTCGGCATCTACGGCGGCCGCTTCGTCGCCGAGACGCTGATGCCGCTGATCCTGGAGCTTGAGAAGGCTTACGCCGAGGCGAAGGCCGATCCCGCCTTCAAGAAAGAGATGGACGGCCATCTGAAGAACTACGTCGGCCGGCCGTCGCCGCTCTGTCTCGCCGAGCGGCTCACGAAACATTTTGGCGGCGCGAAGATCTACTTCAAGCGCGAGGATCTCAACCACACCGGCGCGCACAAGGTGAACAACGTGCTCGGCCAGATCATGCTGGCCAGGCGCATGGGCAAGCCGCGCGTTATCGCCGAAACCGGCGCCGGCATGCACGGCGTCGCGACCGCGACGATGTGCGCCAAGTTTGGCCTCGAATGCATCGTGTTCATGGGCGCGCTCGACGTTGCCCGACAGCAGCCGAACGTGCTGCGCATGCAGGCACTGGGTGCGCAGGTGCGGCCGGTGGAGTCGGGCGCGAAGACATTGAAAGACGCGATGAACGAGGCGCTGCGCGACTGGGTCACCAACGTCTCGAACACGTTCTATTGCATCGGCACGGTGGCCGGCCCGCATCCCTATCCGATGATGGTGCGAGATTTCCAATGCATCATCGGCGAGGAGACGCGCGCGCAGATGCAGGAGGCGGAAGGCCGTCTTCCCGACTCGCTCATCGCCTGCATCGGCGGCGGCTCGAACGCGATGGGCCTGTTCCATCCGTTCCTCGACGACCGCGGCGTGGACATCTACGGCGTCGAGGCGGCCGGTCATGGCCTGAAGAAGAAGCACGCCGCATCGGTCGCGGGCGGACGGCCAGGCGTGCTGCACGGCAACCGCACCTATCTGCTGATGAAAGACGACGGGCAGATCGAGGAGGCGCATTCGATCTCCGCCGGCCTCGACTATCCCGGCATCGGCCCGGAGCACGCCTGGCTCGCCGATCTCGGCCGGGTGAAGTTCCTCTCCGCCACCGACAAGGAAGCGCTCGCCGCGTTCCAGCTCTGTAGCCGGCTCGAAGGCATCATTCCGGCGCTGGAGCCCTGTCACGCGCTGGCCCGGCTCGGCGACATCGCGCCGAGCAAGCCTGCGGATCACCTGCTGGTGGTCAACCTCTCCGGCCGCGGCGACAAGGACCTCGACAGCGTCGCCAAACACCTGGGGGACAAGGGCCTCGGGGGCAAGCTGTGATCCGGCTCTACGCCTGGTGGAGCGGCATGAGCCGGCAGGGGCGAACCGGCTGGACGCTGGTGATCTTCGGGGCCGGATACCTGATCTATTTCTTCAAGGCGCGGCTGTTCGAGGTGGGTCCCGAGATAACCCGCAAGGAATGGTTCGTCTGCGCCGGCATGCTGGTCCTGATCGTGCTCGGCACCATCAACATCCGCATGGCCGAGATGCGAGAGCGCCGTCAGGGAACTCTTCCGCTCGTCGACACCAGCCCGCGTTCCCGCAAATGACCACCCGCATCGATCAACGCTTCGCGGACTTGAAGCGCGAAGGCCGCGCCGCGCTCGTCACCTACACGATGGCGGGCGATCCAGACACCAGGACCTCGCTGGAGATTCTGAAGGCGCTGCCCAAGGCCGGCGCCGACGTGATCGAGCTCGGCATGCCGTTCACCGATCCGATGGCGGACGGGCCCGCGATCCAGGCCGGCGGGCTTCGCGCACTCAACGCCGGCCAGACCATGATCAAGACGCTCGGCATGGTCCGAGCGTTCCGCAAGGGCGACAGCGCCACGCCGATCGTGCTGATGGGCTACTACAATCCGATCTACATCTACGGCGTGATGAAATTTCTCGCCGACGCCAAAGCCGCCGGTGTCGATGGGCTCATCGTTGTGGACCTGCCGCCCGAGGAGGACGAGGAGCTTTGCATCCCGGCGCTCAAGGCCGGACTGAATTTCATCCGGCTCGCCACGCCGACCACCGACGACAGGCGGCTGCCGGCGGTGCTCGCGAACACCTCGGGCTTCGTCTATTACGTCTCGATCACCGGCATCACCGGCTCGGCCGCGCCCGACGCGGACAAGGTCCATGCGGCGGTGACGCGCATCAAACGCCACACCAGGCTGCCGGTGGCGGTCGGCTTCGGCGTGCGGACGGCGAAGCAGGCGCGGGCCATCGCGCAAGGCGCCGAGGGCGTGGCGGTCGGCTCGGCGCTGGTGAACGCGGTGAAGGACAGCCTCGACAGGAAGGGCAAGGCCACCGCGCGCACGGTCAAGGCGGTGGCGGTACTGGTCGCGGAGCTCGCCAGGGGCGTCCGCGGCGCGAAACACAAATCGCCTTAATTCGATGCTAGGCTCGAAGCCATGAACTGGATCTCCAATGTCGTCCGGCCGAAGATTCGCAATTTCCTCAACCGGCGCGAGTCGCCGGAAAATCTCTGGATCAAGTGTCCGGAGACCGGCCAGCTCGTGTTCTTCAAGGACGTCGAGTCCAACCAGTTCGTCATCCCGAGCTCGAACTACCACATGCGCATGAGCGCGGTGGCGCGGCTGAAGTCGATCTTCGACGAGGGAACCTGGCTCGACATCGCGGTGCGGACCGGCTCGATCGATCCGCTCAGGTTCCGCGACGAGCGGCGCTACGCCGACCGTTTGAAGGACGCGCGCACCAAGACCGGACTCACCGACGCGATTAAGGTCGGCCTCGGCAAGCTCGAAGGCACCCCCGTCACGGTCGCGGTGCAGGATTTCGACTTCATGGGCGGCTCGCTCGGCATGGCGGCGGGCGAGGCGGTGATCGCCGGGCTCGAGACCGCGGTCGACCGCGGCACTCCCTTCATCATGTTCGCGGCGTCCGGCGGCGCGCGCATGCAGGAGGGTATCCTGTCGCTGATGCAATTGCCGCGCACCACGGTAGCGGTGCAGATGCTGCGCGACGCCAAGCGGCCCTACATCGTCGTGCTCACCAACCCGACCACCGGCGGCGTCACCGCCTCCTATGCCATGCTGGGCGACGTGCACATCGCCGAGCCCGGCGCGCTGATCGGCTTCGCCGGTCCGCGCGTGATCGAGCAAACCATCCGCGAGAAGCTACCCGAAGGCTTCCAGAAGTCGGAGTATCTGCGCGACCACGGCATGGTGGACATGGTGGTGCATCGCCATAAGCTGCGCGCGACGCTCGCCGAGCTGTGCTGGGTGCTGACCAAGACGACGAAGCCCGCGCCACGCATGACCCTGCCGGAGCTGCCGCCGCCCGCGTCGGTGACCTGGACCGCGCAGGCGTGAACGGCGGGGCATGAGCGCCTTCGAGCCGATAATCGCCCGACTCCTGGCGCTGCATCCGAAGCGGATCGATCTTTCGCTCGACCGCATCTGGCGTCTTCTCGACAGGCTCGGGCATCCGGAGCGGCGTCTGCCGCCGGTCATCCATGTCGCCGGCACCAACGGCAAGGGCTCGATGATAGCCTTTATGCGCGCGGTGCTGGAGGTAGCCGGGCGCAGCGTCCACGTCTACACCTCGCCGCATCTGGTGCGTTTCAACGAGCGCTTTCGCCTCGGCGGGCCGGGAGGCGGGCAACTCGTCAGCGACGAGGCGCTCGCCGCCGTGCTCGAGGAGTGCGAGCGCGCCAACGGCGCCGAGCCGATCACGGTGTTCGAGATCGAGACCGCCGCGGCGTTTCTGCTGTTCTCGCGCCATCCCGCCGATGTGACGCTGCTGGAGGTCGGCCTCGGCGGAAGGCTCGACGCCACCAACGTGATCGACAAGCCGCTCGCCTGCGCGATCACGCCCATATCGATGGACCATCTGGAGTTTCTCGGCGACACCATCGGGAAAATCGCCGGCGAGAAGGCCGCGATCCTCAAGCGCGGCGTGCCGGCGGCGATCGCGCCGCAGTCCGACGCCGCGCTGGCCGTCATCGAGGCGGAAGGCAAGCGCGTCCGCGCGCCGCTTTGCGTCTGCGGCGAGCACTGGAGCGTGCACGGCGAACGCGGGCGGCTGGTGTATCAGGACGACGACGGCCTGCTCGATCTGGCCCTGCCGAAGCTGATCGGCCGCCACCAGATCGACAACGCCGGCACCGCCATCGCCGCGCTGCGCGCCGCGGGCCTTGCGCTGCCGCTCCCGGCCTTCGAGGCCGGCATCGCCAGGGCCGAATGGCCGGCGCGGATGCAGCTTCTGACGCAGGGCCGGCTCAAGGCGCTGGCGCCGGCGGAGAGCGAGCTCTGGCTTGACGGGGGCCACAACGCCGACGGCGCCCGCGCGGTTGCGGCGGCGCTCGGCGACATCGAAGAGCGCGTGCCGCGCCCGCTCGTCCTGATCGTCGGTATGCTCACGACCAAGGACAGCGCGGGTTTTCTCCGCAACTTCGCAGGCCTCGCCCGCCGCGTCATCGCCGTGCCGGTGCCGCGGCAGGAGAACAGCGTTGCCGCCGAGACGCTGGTCGACATCGCGCGCGGGGTCGGACTTCCGGCGGAGAGCCGCGGCACGCTCGAAGCGGCGCTCGGCGCGGTGGCGCGGCTGGATCTTGCGCCCGCGCCGCGCATCCTGATCACCGGTTCGCTCTATCTCGCGGGCGAAGTTCTGGCGCTGAACGGTACGCCGCCGGTGTAAGCGCAGGCACGAAACGAAATGGCCGGGACACGCCCGGCCATCGCATTCCAAATTCGCTCAGCCGAAATCACATAGCGGTGGTGATCCACTGCTCGAGCTTCTGCTTCGGCGCGACGCCGACCTGGCGCGCGGCCATCTCGCCGTTCTTGAAGATCATCAGCGTCGGGATCGACATGATGCCGTACTTCGACGCGACGCCCGGGTTCTCGTCGACGTTGAGCTTGACGATCTTGACCTTGTCTCCGAGCGTGCCCGCGATCTCTTCCAGCGCCGGCGCGATCATGCGGCAGGGGCCGCACCACTCAGCCCAGAAATCGACGACGACCGGGCTGGTCGACTTGAGCACCTCGGCCTCGAAGTTCGCGTCGGACACCTTGCCAATGGCCATGGGTCACCTCGTTTATTTCGAATCGGGAAAATAACGGCCCCGGGGGACCGGGGAACGTATGGACGCCACCCCGGAGCGTCAAGGCGCATCACGGGGTGGTGACAGCGGCCAAGGCTTCATCCAGGGCTTCGGCGGGAATTTCCCCCAGGTCAGGGGTATCCGTCCACATCAAAGCGGCGCGGACCGGCCGGCCGGGGTAAAGACGCATGAGCACAGCGCGGTATAGCGCCAACTGAACCACATAGCTCTGATACCGCTCCAGCGTCTCCGCGAGGCTGCGGGGCGCCGGGCGGTTGGTCTTGTAGTCGGCGATCAGGACGGCGTCGGGCGCGACCACCAGCCGGTCGACCACGCCCGTCACCGTGCGGGCGCCGATGCGGCCGACGATGGGGACCTCGGCCCGGCTGCCCGGCGCGAACAGCGCGGCAAAGCGCGGATCGGCGAGGATGGTTAGCACCTGGCTCGCGATCGCCTCGTGTTCGGCCTCGCTGAACTCCGCGCCGCGCCGCGCGATATGCCTGCGCGCGGCCAGGGCTCGCGCGCCCTCCGGAATGTCCGGCAGCGATTGCATCAGCCGGTGCACGATGTTGCCGCGCATGAGCGCGCGCTGCCGCGCCTGCCCCGGACGGAACGATTCCACCGCCCCGGGATCGTCGACGAAGCCCGACGGCTTGATCGGCGCCGCGCGGTCGGGCTCGTCCTTGATATCGCCCTTGAGCCAATCCAGCAGTGCCACATCCGGCGGCGGCGTCTCCTTCTTCGCTTCCGCGGCGCCCGGCGCATCCGGTGTCTTGCGATAGCGCAACACCTCGTCCGCGCCGTCGTCGGCCGGCTCCTTGACGCTGACAGCTTCAAGCGCGCCTCGCACCAGATCGTACCAGCATCCCTCGGGGCGCTTTTTTGCACTGTCGATGCCGCACACGATCAGCCGGTCGATCGCCCGTGTCATTGCGACGTAGAGGAGCCGCCGGTATTCGTTGCGCGCATCGTTGCGCGCGGCTTCGCGCGCGGCGCCCATCGCCCCCACGTCGTTGCCCTTCGGTCCCGCCCAGACCAGCCGGTCGGGCGCGCCGGGCGCGGCGTTCTGCGGCGGCAGCGCCAAGAGCTTCGGCGTGTGCCAGCCCTCCGGTGGCGTCGTGGTGTCGGCCAGGATCACGATCGGCGCTTCCAGGCCCTTGGCGCCGTGCACCGTCATCACCCGCACTTCGTCGCGCGCCATTTCCATGTCGCGCTTGATCTCGGATTCCGCGGCGCGCATCCAGGCGACGAAGCCCTGCAGCGAGGGCGTCTGCGTGCGCTCGTAGTCGAGCGCGAGGTTGAGGAATTCGTCGAGCGCGTCGTTCGCCTCGTGGCCGAGGCGGCCGAGAATTTTCCTTCGTCCGCCGCCGGCGCCCAGCAGCCAGGCGTAGAACGCGAACGGCGTCTCGTTGCGCGCGGCCTCGCCGATCGCATCGAGCCGCGTCGCCAGATCGGGTCGCAGCGCGCGGAGCGACGCATGCAGGCTGCCCTTGCGGCCCCAGGCGAGCTTGAACAATTCGTCCTCTTCGATCCCGAACAGCGGGCTCTTCAGCACCGTCGCCAGCGCCAGATCGTCCTCCGGCAGTAGCACGGCGTCCGCCAGCACCATCAGGTCCATCACTGCGATGTGCTCGGTCAGCACCAGCCGGTCGGCGCCGGCGACCGGGATGCCCTCGTTTTTCAGGGCGCGGATGACCGCCTCAAACAGCGCGCCGCGGCGCCGCACCAGAATGAGCACGTCCTTCGGCCGGCGGCCCTGACGCTGCCAGGCCGCCGCGTGCTTCGCGATCCGGCGCGCGAGCTTCACCACGCCGCTCGCTGCGTTCTGGATGTCGAACGGCGCGTTCCAGGGCTCGACGGCGTCCCGCTCGTCGGATGTCGCCAGCTCCCATATCTCGACCACACCGGGGGCTGCTTCCGGCAGCGCCACGTGAACCGGCGCCACCGGATCGGCGGTGAGCCCGGCGTGGGCAGAGGCAGGCAGGAACACCGTGTCCACCGCGCCCAGCACGTTCTCTCCCGACCGGAACGAATGCTTGAACTCGGTCGAGATGAAGGCAAGCCCGGCGCGTTCGTGCGCTAGCTCGAAATGCCGGCGCATTTCGGAAAATTTGCGCGGCGCCGCGCCCTGGAATGAGAAGATTGACTGCTTCTCGTCGCCGACCGCGAAGATCGAGCGCGGCCGGTCGTGCGCGCCGGCACCGACAAAAAACTCGCTGACCAGCGCCTTTACGATCTGCCATTGCTTCGGGCTTGTGTCCTGCGCCTCGTCGATCAGAACGTGATGGATGCCGCGGTCGAGCTTGTAGTGCACCCAGGCCGCCGACACTTTATTGAGCAAGTCGAGCGTCTTGTCGATCAGGTCCTCGTAGTCGAGCAGGCCGCGCCGGTTTTTCTCTGCGCGGAAGCGCGCGATTACGGCATGGGCGATTGTGAACAGCGCGACGCTGCGGTCGCGCGCCTCGATGGCGCGCTTGCGCTGGACCAGCGCCCAGACGCGGTCGCGCTCGTCGTTCAGGCGCTTGCAGAGAGCGGGATGATCGTCCTGGACCGCGTTGGTGGCGAGCCGGTCCTTCGTCTTCGACCGGTCCTTGGTGCAGAAGATGTCAAGGTAGGTGTCGATCAGTCCGGTGCCGGTCAGCGCGGCCAGCGCATGAAACCGAGCGCCCTGTTCCTTGTCGGTCTTCGAGCCGCCGGTCAGTGCCGCCCCGACCGCGGCCCATTCCGAATTTGCGATGTGGCTTTCGCCGAATATCGCCGCATCGGCATCCGCGGCCGTTTCGTCCGGCCCGACGCCAAGCGTCTGCGACAACTGCGTCATCGCCTGCGGCACGCCGCCAGCGCTCTCGACCCATTTGGTCAGCGTGTCGCGCTTGCGGATCGTCTCGCGCACCAGACCCTGAAACGTCATGTCGGCGCCGGCTAGCATCGCCGACGCGAGCGCGCGGCCGAGGTCGCTGTCCGGCGTCTCGGCGGCATTGAGCATCACGTCGAGGCTCAGCGTTTCCAGCATCTGGTTTTCGGTGGTCTCGTCGAGCACCTCGAAGCGCGCCGCGACGTTGGCCTCGAACGGGAACAGATGCAGCAACTGCGTGCAGAAGGCGTGGATGGTGTGCACCTTCAGCCCGCCCGGCGTTTCCAGCGTCAGCGCGAACAATTGCTGCGCACGCTGGCGATGTTTCGCGTCGATCCGCGTCGCGCCGGTCTTGCGCATGGCTTCGTCCAGCGCCTTGTCGTCGAGAACCGTCCACGCCCGCAGGTCGCCGAACACCTTGTTCGCCATATTGGCGGCGGCGGCCTTGGTGAAGGTGATGCACAGGATGCGCGCCGGATCGACGCCCGACAGCAAGAGCCGGATCACGCGCTGCGCCAGCACATGGGTCTTGCCGGAGCCCGCGTTCGCCGACACCCACGCCGAGCGGACCGGGTCCGACGCCTCAGTTTGTCGCTTGATGACCTCAGGCGGAATTTCGCGCGGCTTTTTCATTCGCCGCCTCCGTCCTCGTCCGCGCCGCCGGTGAGCGACCATTCCTGAACCCGCGCAAGATGGTCGTAGGTGCCGTAGTGGTTCTTCCACATTGGATGCACCAGCGAGTAATAGGCGGTATTGGAATCGGCGAACTTGGCGACCAAGGCGGTCAGCCGCGCCAGCGCGTGATCGGCGTGCTCGTCGGCGGTACCTTCCTTGAACTTGATCGGCTTTTCCTCGCCGGCCTCTGCGCCGCCGCTGAGCCGCACATAGACCAGGTCCGCGACCGAAACGCCTCCGGGAATTCCCTTGAAGCCGCCGCCGCGCAGAATCGCGGCTTCGAGCGTGAGTTGCGGCGACATTCCGGTGCGCACCTGCGGCTCGGTCGGCGGCTTTCCGGTCTTGTAGTCGATGATGGCGTAGCGCCCGTCGGACAGGCATTCGATACGGTCGGCGCGCACGGTCAGCTTGAATTCCCGACCGCCGAACGGAATCACGATGCTGCCGCCGATCTCGGCATCGAACCGGGAAAGGTTGGCGCGCCGCGTGGTTTCAAAGTGCGCGAACCATTCGGCGATGCGGAGGAATCGCGGCCACCAGAACGCCCGCGCTTCGGGATAGGCCGATAGCGGCGCGAAATGATGGGTGCCGATTGCGGTCATGGCCGCCACCGGATCGTCGGGCATCGCCTTGGCGTAGGTCCTGGCGAATTCGCCGATGCTCTCGTGGATCACCGTGCCGCGATCGGCAGCGCCCGGCGGCGTGTCGATGTCGTCCAGCGGCTGAAGCTTGAGAACGTGTTTGGCGTAGATCGTGTAAGGATCGCGCAGCCAGTGCTCGATCTCGGTGACGCTGAGCTGGTGCGGCCGTGCCGCGAGCGGCGGCATGGGCGCGGGTCTGTCGACGGATTTCGACGTGACGGTCTCGTCGAGCTTCCGGGCCAGCGCCGCATAACGGGCGCCGCGACCGAGCGCCGCGTCCCAGCGTTTCTCGCCCGCGACCGCGGCAAGCCTCTGCACGAAGCGCGAGGCGACGGTCGGCGCGCCGCCTTGCCTTGCCGCGCGGGTGAGGATCAGCTCCGGCGCGCCGAGCGCCTGCGCGAAATCGTGCGCCGACAGCCCGATCCGCCGCTCCGGCAGGTCGAGGCCGAGCTCGTGGCGCATCGGCCGGCTGAGCCAGGGATCGCCGCGCGTCTCCGGTGGCCATACGCCCTCGACGAGGCCGCCCAGCACCACGCGGTGGACCGACTGCAGGCGCGACTCGATCGCGCCGTAGATGCGCACCCGCACGTCCTTCTCGGGCCGCCGCACCGGGCGGTCGGCGATGGCGGCGTGGAACAGCTCGGGATAGTCGCGCGGCTCGATCAGGAGCGCGCCCGCTTCGGCAATGTCGTCGAACGCCTTGGCGATATCCTCGGTAATGCCCCCGAGTGCCTGGATCGCCTGCGCATGGCGGGCGGCGATATCCGCGAAGGATTGCCGGTCCTGCGGCAGCGATTCCAGCGGCGCCAGCGCGGTCTTGAGCGCCGCCACGACATCGACAGCGGCGTTGAATTCCGAATCGGTGATCGCGGTGCGCGGATCGGTATGGTGCAGCGACGAAGGCTCCCGGCGGTGGAATTTTGCCAACTCGTCGCGGAAGGTCCGCAGCGCATGGTCGAGTCCCGCCGTGCCATGCCTGGGCCGTGGGCCGCGCAGGATCGCGCGCTCGAGTGTCGACACCGCCGCCGCGTCGAGCATGCACAGCGGATGCTTGAGCAGGGCGAGCAGCGTCACCGGTGCAAGCCCCTCCAGCGCGGCCTGGGCAGCGAGACGGGCGAACACGCCGGCCGGCGTGTCGGGCAATGCGTCGCCGCCGGAATCGTCGACCGGCACGTTCCAGCGCGCCAGCGCCGCCAGCACGCGGCGGGCGAGCGCGCGGTCGGGCGTTACCAGCGCCGCGGTCTTTGTCTTGTCCTCCATCGCCTCGCGCAGCGCGACGGCAATGGCCAGCGCCTCTTCCTCGGCGTTGGCGGCCTCGATCACCGCGATGCTTTGGAGCGCGGTGTCGGCATGAGCTGCGAAATCGGGCGCCGTCAGCCGCTGCTGCCAGAGGCCGCTCGCGGCGGCCGGCCGCAGCGCCTCCGATGCGATGCGCTCGCGGCCATGCGGCTTCGGCCCGCCCAGCTCTTTGACGGACTCGCGGACGATGCCGATTTTTTGCAGTAGCGCCGACATGGCGAACTGCGGATGGCCGTGGGTGGCCTCGGTCTCGCCGTCGCGGCTCGTGATCATCGTCCAGGTAGCGTCGTCGAGGTCGGTGTCGAGGCCGGGCAGCACCAGCGCGCCGTGCCGCAACCGGGCGATGGTGGCGAGCAGCGTCGCGGTCGCCGGGATCGAGCCGGTGGAGCCCGCCGCGATCACCGGGCCCGTGCTGGTCGCAAGCCGCTTTGCCTCCGCCGTGATCAGGATGTCGCGGCGCTCGGCCAGCTCGATGTAGCCCCGTTCCTTGAGGATGGCGGGCCAGTGCGTGCGGATGAATTTCAGGAACTCGAGCGTATGCTGCCAATATGGATCGAGATCCGCGCGCGTGTGCAGCACCAGATTGTCGAGCCGGTCCCAGCTCACCTGCCGGGTTGCCATGTCGTCCATCAGCCGCGCGAGGTCCTGCGCGAGCGCGAGCGCCGCCACGGGGCTGTTGGCGATGAGCGGCGCCTGCTCGCTGTCGCGCGGGGCGATCGTGTTCGCCCATTTCAGGATGATCTGCGCGAGCGGCGCGGCGCGCGCCAGTCCCGTGAGCGCGTCCGGCAGATCGAGCGCCGTGCCGCCGGGATCGCCCGCCGCCGCCTCGGCGAAGGCAAGTTCGTCCTCATCGACGTCGCCCACGGGCACGATGCGCGGCAGGATCGCGGCGTCGGACTTCAGAACGTCGAGAAAGATCTTCTGCGCTAGCCTGCAGGCGCGGCGGGTTGGCAGATAGATTGTCGCCGAGGCGAGCGCCAGCGGATCGCCGCCGGGCTTGAAGCCGAGGCCGAGCCGGTCCTCCATCAACGCCTGGATCAGCGTCGGCAGAAATGGCGCCGAAGCCGGAATGGTGAAGACGCGCGGTTCAGAGGCCATGGTGACGCATTGTGTCATCGCCGGCGCATGCGTGCGATCCGGTATTCGCCGGGCCGCCACAGATATGCGCTGCTGTTGATAAGGCCAGCGGTGCCTACGCCGTGCTCGCCTTGATCGCGGCCTCGGCCTCGGAAATGGCGTCGGGCGTGCCGACATGCATCCAAACGCCTTCGAGGCGCAATCCGTGCAGCCGGCCTTGGGCCTCGGCGCGGTCGAACAGCGCGGTCAGCGGGAAGGCCCCGCCGGGCGCGTCCTTGAACAGCTCCGGCCGCAACACGGCCGCGCCGGCATAGACGAAGGGCGCGACGTCGCGCTCGGCGCGCCGCTTGAGCCGCCCGTCGGCCGCCATGACGTAGTCGCCGCGGCCGGCGTAGCCGATGCTGGAGGTGGCGGGAGCCAGCAGCAGCAGCGCGTCCATGCGGGCCGCATCGAACGCCTCCGCCAGCCGCTCCAGATTGGGCTTCACCCCGTCGATCCAGATCGTGTCGGAATTGACGTGGATGAACGGCTCGCCGCCAATCGCGTGCAGCGCCTTGACCACGCCGCCGCCGGTGTTGAGCAGCTTGTCGCGCTCGTCCGAAATCACGATCTGCGGTCCGGTCCGGTCTTTGAGATGGCGTTCGATCAGGTCGGCGAGGTAATGCACGTTGACCACCGCGCGTTCGACGCCCGCGTCCGCGAGGCGGTCGAGCACATGATCGATCAGCGGCTTGCCCGCTACCGGAACGAGCGGCTTCGGCATGCGGTCGGTCAGCGGCCGCATGCGCTCGCCCAGGCCTGCGGCGAGCACCATGGCGGTACGGGGGGATTTCGCCATTGCGCTCTCGCTCTAGCCTCGCGGCGGCGCCGGCCGGGATTCCGGCGCCGGCACGTTGAGGCTGTACCAGTCCTGCAGCATCGCCAGCGCTGGATGCGCCAGCGAGCGCTGCAGATAGCCCCATATCCGCGGGATGTGTCGGATGTACTGCGGCTTAGCATCGCGGCGATCGAGTCTCGCGAATATGCCCAGGATTTTCGAGGCGCGCTGCGCCGCCAGCGTGGCGTAGAGACCGATGAAGTTGGCCGGATCGAAGCTGGCGTCGGTTTCGCCGCGGTTGCGGACGTAATGGCCGAGCAGCGAAACCTCCATCAACTCCGGCACGTTGACCCGGGCATCCTGCAGCAGCGAAGCGAGATCGTAGGCGGCTGGACCCATCATGGCGTCCTGGAAGTCGAGCAGACCGACCCTTGCGATGTCCTGCCGCTCGGGCAGCCAGATCAGATTGGGCGAATGGAAGTCGCGCAGCACCCAGGTCGACTCGGCTTCGAGCGCCACCTGCAGCGCCTCAACCCACAGCGCGACATAGTCGTCGCGCATGTTGTCGGTCACCGCGACGCCGAGCCGCGGTAGATACCAGTCGAGCAGCAGCTCGAGTTCGATCAGATAGGCGTCGATGTCGTAGGCTGGCAGCGCGTGGATCACATGGGGCGCGACCGGGATCGCGCCGGGCAATTCCTGGCTGTGCAGCGCGATCAGGGCATCGACCGCCGCGGTGTAGCGATCCTCGATCGGCGCCGGCGGATCTCCGGTGACGACGGGTTCGGGACCGAGGTCCTCGATGATCAGCAGGCCGTCGGCAAGCTCGGCCTCGTAGATCTGCGGCGCGGAGAATCCGCGCTGGCGCAGCCCGTTCGCCATCGCGACGAAGGGGATGATGTCCTCGGCCAGATGCGCGATGGCGCTGTAGGGCTTGCCGTCGCGCACCGGCGGGCCGTCCGGGTGCCGCGGCGCGTTCATCAGGATGGCGCGCTGTTCGCCGGACCACAGCCGCTCGTAGGAGCGCGTCGAGGCGTCGCCCTGGATACGCCGCCGTTCGGCCTGGCCGTAGCCGCTGGCATCGAGGAAGCGGCGCACCGCCGGGATGCGCTCGGCGCGCACGGCGAAGGCGCCGTAGCCGGTGATTCGCGCCTTGCGGGCGTCGGGGGCGGCCTGCGGGTTCAGCGTGAAGGCCACATCCAGGCGGTCGGGCGGCAGGAAGCCTGCGGCCCGGTCCGGCCATTCCAGCAGCACCACGGCGTCCTGGGGCAGGTCGTCGAAGCCGAGCTCGGCAAGCTCGCCCGGCCCTTCGAGCCGGTACAGGTCCGCATGCACTACCGGAAAGCGCGGCAGGTCGTAGGTCTGGATCAGCGTGAAGGTCGGGCTCGGCACCGGAATGTCCGGATTGTCGGCGAGATAGCGGATCATGGCGCGGGCGAACGTGGTCTTGCCGGCGCCGAGATCGCCGGACAGCGTCACCAGATCGCCGGGCTCCAGCACGGCGGCGATGTCGGTGACGAGCCGCTCCGTGGCCTGCTCGTTGGCGAGCGCCACCGTGAAGCTCGATCCGCCGGAGTTGAGGGGAAGCATCGGCGTTCCTTAGTCTGGCGACAAACTCACCGCCGTCATTCCGGACGCCGCGAAGCGGCGATCCGGAATCCATACTCCCGGTGATTGTATCTGAAACGCAGTGGCTATGGATTCCGGGTTCCGGCCTCCGGCCGTCCCCAGAATGACCGTAGCCGCGCTTTTCAACAACTTGCTCGCGGCCGAAGGCTCATTTGAACCGCGGACCCAACTGGCTACGATGCTCTCTGCTGAGAATTGGCATTCGTCTCGTGACGTCAGATGCCTGTGCTGTCAGGGAGGGAACATGAAGCAGAAGATCGCCGGCGTCTTGGTCCTGTTCATTGCGCAGCTGCAGGTCTTTGAGAGCGCGCAAGCCTTCCCCGACCGGCCTGTCAAACTCGTTGTCGGCTCGCCCGCGGGCGGGCCTCCGGACATCATGGCGCGGCTTCTGTCGGACAAATTTGGCGCCGCTCTTGGACAGCCGATCGTCATTGAGAACCGGCCCGGCGGCGCCGGGGGCACGATCGCTGCCCGGTCGGTCATCGCCGCGGAACCTGACGGTCATACGCTGATGATGGGCAGCACCAGCACGATTCTCATAGCGCCTCTGATCGTCAAGAGTGCCGGTTACACGTCGGACACATTCGCTCCTGTTGCCGGCCTTTCGGAGAGCACCGAAGTCCTCGCCGTGCATCCGTCCGTCAAAGCGAACTCCGTCGCCGAATTGGTCAGCTTGGCGAAGTCGCAGCCGGGCATGCTGAGGTACGCCTCGGCAGGGGTCGGCACGCTTCCGCATATCGAAGGCGAACTCTTGAAAGCGCGTGCTGGGATCGAAATGAGCCACATTCCCTATCGCGGCGGTGGTCCGGCGCTGACCGGCCTTTTGGGCGGGGAAGTCCAGATGTTCTTTTCAGCCCTGACGCAAATGCTTCCGTATATCCGCGGCGGTCAGTTGCGCGGACTGGCCGTCACAAGCGAAAAGCGCAGCGCGCTGGCGCCGGAACTTCCGACCATGGTGGAGAGCGGGTACGATCAGTTCGTAACTGCATCGATCAATTTCATTGTCGCGCCTCCTGGCACTCCAATCGCCGTCAGGCGGCAGATCAGCGAAGCGGTGGCTCGCGCCCTCGCCAGCGTCGAAGTCAAAGAGGCCTTTTCGAGAATAGGCGCCCTCGCACGACCGGCCTCGCCGGAGGAGCTTTCCTTATACCTGGCGCAGCAACAGCTTCTCTGGGCTCGGATCGTGGAGGCAACACGGGTCACGGTCGATTGACGGCCGTGGTGAGTACCCTGGGTCTGGAGGGACGATGTCATCGAGCTGCAGGATAGCGATTGTCGGCGGGGGGCTCGCCGGGCTTGCGGCGGCGCATGCGCTGAAGACCTTCGGGATGAAGACGGAGGTTTTCGAGACCGCTCCGGCTTTGGGCGAGATCGGCGCCGCGGTCAACGTCAGCCCGCAAGCCGTCAAGGCGCTGCAGGCGATTGGCGTTGGCGACAAGGTCGCCGCTGTTGGGACCACATCGCCCGGAATCTACACGCGCAACATGCAGACCGGGGAGTTCCTCGAATTCAACGATCGGCACAAGGCCGCGGCGCGGTACGGCGCTCCCTACTACACCTTTCACCGCGCCGATTTGCTGGACGCGCTCGTAAGCGGGCTCGATCGAAGCGCCATTTACCTGGGACACCGTTTGACCGGAATGGAGGAGCGAAGCGACCGTATAGTGCTCGCTTTCGCCAATGGCGCGGAGGTCGAGGCCGAGATCGTGATCGGCGCCGATGGCGTGCGCTCGGTCGTCCGTCAGGTGCTCTATGGCGACGAGAATCCGACCTATACCGGCCAAATGGTCTGGCGCTCGCTGCTGAACGGCGGCGACGTGCCGGAAGAGGTGCTCGAACCGGGGGGCCGCATCCAATGGGTCGGGCCGGGTTGCCATCTCCTCGCCTATTACATCCGCGGCAAGAAGCTCGTGAATATCGTCACCCAGGAGGACACGGACAAATGGGTCGAGGAAGGCTGGTCGACCCGCGGCTATCCCGACGAGATGCGGTTGAGCTTCCCCAACCCCGAGCCGCGCCTTGAGAAGCTTCTGAGCCTCGTGACCGAGTGCTCAAAATGGGGCCTCTTCACGCGGCCGCTTACGCAGAACTGGGGCCGCGGCCGCATCCAGCTCATCGGCGACGCCGCGCATGCGATGCTGCCCAATGCCGGGCAGGGCGCGTGCCAGGCTTTCGAGGACGCCTATATTCTCGGGCGCTGGCTCGAGGCTTGCCGCGATCCGGCCGAAGCCTTCGCGAACTTCCGCCGCATCCGCGTCCCGCGCGTGCATGGGGTGCAGCGGCTCTCCATCTCTAATGCCCGCTTTAAGCACATGCGCGACGCAGCGGCGCAGAAGGAGTCGATAGATGCCGGCAAAAGCAGCGTCCACGGCAACTCCGACTGGGTCTGGGGCTACGATCTCATTGGCGAATGGAACAAAGAGCCTTCTGTGCCCACCGCCTACGCTGCTTGAAGCCAGCCGGATGTTTATTTTCGGGGGCATAGCGGACATCGCAATTCGAGGCCCTGACGTTCGCTTTTGACCCGTAGCGGACATCGGCAAAATCTCATCTCGCAGCAGCGAACCCCGTGTCAGCCTCTATCAAAGTACTCGTTTGAGCCGATACGATCCCCCCACCTGAGCGAGGGGCGGACATGCGGCGGCAGGAATTTCTCGGTGTGCTGGGAGCTGCGGGGGCAGCGTGGCCGCTCGCCGCACGCGCGCAGGAGAGCTCGATTGCGCGCGTCGGCGTGCTTGCGGCCGAGGGGCCCGCGGCAAGCCTAGCCTAGCCTAGCCTAGCCTAGCCTAGCCTAGCCTAGCCTGTCTTTATCGACGAACTGCGCAAGCTTGGCTTTGCGCAGGGCCGCAATCTCGCTGTCGAATATTGCCGCATCGACCAGGGTACGGCGCAGGCCTCGCCGGCGCCAACGAACTCGTCGCATGGCGCGCGGACGTGCTGTTCGCGTTCGGCCCGGAGCTCGGGTTGCAGGCAGCTGCCGCGGCGCGCCCGCCAGTCCCGATCGTCATTCTTGCAAACAACTACGATCCGATCGCGCGTGGCTACGTGCAAAGCCTGTCTCGGCCGGGCGGCAAAGTCACCGGTATCGTTTCCCGCCAGTTGGAACTGGTGGCGAAACAGATCGAGCTGCTGATGGAGGCGTTTCCCGAGCGCAAGCGCCTCGGCGCGCTGTGGGACGTGTTGTCGGCCGACCAGTTCGCCGCCGCTGAACGCGAGGCGAAAGCGCGGCAATTGACGCTGCGCGCGATCAAGATGGAAAATCCGCCATACGATTTCGACTCGGCCTTTCGCGCGCTAACGCAGGATGGCGTGGACATGCTTCACGTCCTGGGGAGTCCCCTATTCTCGGCGCAGTACGAGCGCATTGCCGAACTTGGGATCCAGTATCGGCTGCCGCAAATCCATATCCTGCGGCATTACGTCGATGGCGGCGGACTGATGTCCTACGGCGTCAATTTTATCCCGATGATGCGCCGGGTCGTGTCTTTCGTCGCTAAAATCCTGCGCGGCGTAAAGCCCGCCGATGCCGCTCGAGCAGGTCACCCAATTCGAGTCGTCGTCAACCTGAAGACCGCGAAGGCGATGGGGGTCACGCTGCCTACGTCCATTCTGCTGCGCGCCGACGAGGTGATCGCGTGAAACGGTTGATTTCGCCTATTGGCACACAGCCGACATGCCAGTTGCACGCGGCAAGCTCGATTACGCAGCGCTCCGCTGCGGCTCGGCGTTCTGCTCCACCGGGAATTCGCACACCACCGTGGTGCCCTGTCCGACCACGGAGTCGAGCGTCACCGTCCCGCCGTGCAGCTCGACGAACGACCGCACGATCGAGAGGCCCAGGCCGGCGCCGCGGTGGCGCGAGCCCTGCGAATGCGACTCGAACCAGTTGAACACGCGGTCCTGCACCTCGGGCGGGATGCCGGGGCCGTTGTCGGTGACCGTGAACGTGACGGCATCTGGGCGCCGCTCGGCGGCGAGCGTGATGGTCGCACCGGGCGGCGAGAAGCCGACCGCGTTGGCCAGCAGGTTGAACAGCACCTGCCGGATGCGGCGCTCGTCGCCGGCGAAGCTGCCGATGTCGGAGGCCGAGCGGATGTCGAGCACGATGCTGTCCTTGATCAGGCGATCTCGGATGCCCTCGGCCGCGGCGGTCATGGTGCGGCGGATATCGACCGTGCCGAGGTTGAGGGTCATCGCCCCGGCGTCGATGGTGGCGAGATCGAGGATGTCGTTGATGATGGCGAGCAGCGCGTTGGTCGAGGTGTTGATGTAGCCGAGATACTCGCGCTGCTTGGGGCTGAGCGCGCCGAGGCTTGGCTCGCCCATGAGCGAGGCGAAGCCGATGATGTTGGTGAGCGGCGAGCGCAGCTCGTAGGACACGTGGTGAACGAAATCGACCTTGAGCGCGTCGGCGGTTTCCAGCGCCTCGTTGCGCTCGCGCAGCGCCCGCTCGACGTTGATCGTATCGGTGACGTCCAGGAACGCGACCAGCGTGGCGCCGTCGGGTAAGGGCACGGTGATCAGATCGGCGACGCTGCCGTTGCGAAGCTCCAGGCGGCTCTTGACGACGTCGCGGCATTCGATCGCTGTCACCGTTGCGTGCAGCGATCGCCACAGCGCGTCGTCGTCGTAGAGCGGCTTGCACCAGCCGATCACCGTCTCGATGTGCGGCCGGTCGGCGAGCGCTAGCGGCTCAAGCCGCCACATGTCGACGAACGCCGGGTTGTGCAGCCGCAGCCGTCCGTCGCTGCCGAACACCGCAACCGCCTCGGCGAGATTGTCGAGCGTCTCGCCCTGCACGCGGATCAGCGCGTCGTAGCGCCGGACCATGTCGAGCCGCTCGGTGACGTCCTCGAACAGGTAGGTCACCCCGCCCTGCGGATTGGGCGTGGTGACGACGCGGATGGTGCGGCCGTCGGGCAGATGCCAGAGATGCTCCCGCGCCTCCGGCGCGCGATAGGCCTCGTGCAGGGCGGCCTTCCACTCGCGAAAGTCTCTCTCCTCGGGAAGCTTGCGCGACCCGCGCAGCTGGTCGAGCACGGCGGAATCGGTCGGATTCTGGTCGAGGAAGCCGGTGTCGAGATCCCACAGCGCGCGGTAGGCGGCGTTGTAGAACGTCAGGCGCTGGTCGGCGGTGAAGATGGCGACGCCGGTCGCGAGCTGGTCGAGGGTGCGGCGATGGGCGTCGTTGAGGCGGTTGAGCTCGCTGCGCATCGCCTCGGCCTCGGTGGCGTCGAGGCCGATGCCGGCGCTGCCGGTGCGCGCCGGCACGTCGAGCACGTCGAAATTGCGCCGGGCGCCCGCGGCGATGGCCGGCGTCCTCCCGGCGTAGGCCTTGCCGGCGGCGCGGGCGCGGCTCGCCTCGTCGCGGGTGACGCGCGTCAGCAGCTCGACCGACCGCGCCAGCGTATCGGCCGGGTCCTTGGCGTCCACCGCGCGCGCGTAGGCCGGGTTGACGAAGGTCAGGGAGCCCGCGATGTCGCGCACCCAGACCGGCGAAGGCAGCGCGTCGATCAGCCCGCGCAGCGGTTCCATGTCGCTCACGAGCTTGTCATGGCGCGCGTTGAGCTCGGCAAGCTCGCGCTTCAATCCGCTGGCGTCGCGTAGCCGCAGCACGGCGCGCCCGCCGATCGCGCGGCCATCCGCCTCGATGACGCGCCCGGCGAGCGTGATGAGCTGCATCGAGAAGCCTTCGCCGGCGGCGCGGAGCGCATCGACGGCATGCTCCATGGCCTGCGCCTTGTCCGGCTCGAGCCACGAGCCGAACGCGAGCGCGCGCTGCGGCATCGACGCGTTGGTCACGAGCGCAATGTCCCCGAGAATGTCCGGCTCGTTGTCGGCGGCGGCCCATGACACCAGGATCTGCGGCTCCGACATCAAGAGCGCGTTGAAGCGGTCGCGCTCGGCCTTGAGCGTCATGATTTGGTCGTGGGACGCGGCGTCGGCGGAGGCCGCGCGGGCGCGGGTGCGGACCAGCATGATCGCCGTGACCACGGCGAACAGCAGCACGCCGAGCGTCAGGACCATCGCGACGACGTCGCTGCGGTTGAGTTCGGCGAAGGCGTTGATATAGACGTCGAAGTGATGCAGGCCCGGGATCTGGCCGAGCAGTTCGGCATGGGCGGGCGCCGTGACCAGCGCGAGCAACGTTGTAACGGCGAAGAATCCGTATCGTCGCGGATGAGCGATCGTGCTCCCGCCCGTTTTCCGGGCCGACTCCGGCATGCTTGATATGCCCCTGCGCCGGCGGCTCCGCTCTACCGCCCACGAATCATTGAGACTTTACGCACAAGGGGAATCGCGCCGAAAGAGTCCAGATCGTGAACATGGGCGAACAGGTCAAGGTGTTGCAGTTCAGGCCCGTGATCAGATGCTCGCGTCGCGCAGCGGCTCGGCCTTTCGCACCAGTTCGTCGAGGCTGATGCGGCTGAGCGCGGACGAGAAGGCCCGTTCCGCCTGGCCGACGGCGGAAATCAACACCTGGTTGAGCAGCGCCGAGCCGGCCGCGGCTGTGGGATCGGCCAGATCCTCGATGGTGCCGGCGGCGCGCAGGATATCGTCGGCGGTGATGCGGCGGCGCTCGCGCGCTAGCTCGTAGCCGCCGCGCGGTCCCCTGATACCTTTCAGGATGCCGACCCGCACCAGCGCCTGCAGCACCGGCTCAAGATGACGGGAGGGCAGGTTGTGGCGGGCCGCCAAAGCCTTGGCCGACATCGGCCGCCCCCGGCCGTGGAGGGCGACGTCGATGACGGCGGCAACTGCGAGGAGACCCTTGCGGGACAGCAGCGCCATGCAGGCGGGAACCGGCGTTAATTATACTGTATAACGGCGGCAGATTACCGCCTTTTTTTCGCCATTTTGTTAATCGTCCCGTGGTCGGTCGAGCCAAATCCCTTTGTCCAACGCTTTGTTTTGTCGAGATTTTTCTTTTCCAAAAGCACTGCGTGGAAAACAGGTGCGATGACCAATTGAGCAATGCGCTGTCCCCGCTCAACCAAAAACGATTCGTCGCCAAGATTTACAAGAATGACGTGTATTTCCCCGCGGTAATCGGCATCGATTGTGCCGGGGGTGTTCAACACCGAGATGCCGTGCCGGGCGGCGAGGCCGGAGCGGGGCCGCACCTGACCTTCGGTCATCTTCGGCAACGCAATCGCGATGCCGGTCGGGATCTGCGCCCGTGCGCCGGGCGCGATCCTCACCGGCGCATCCGCCGCCACCGCGGCGATCAGATCGAGGCCCGCGGCGTCTGCGCTCTGATAGGCCGGCAGCGGCAGATCGGTGCCGTGCGGCAGTCGCATCACCTTCACTTTCACAGATTTCATTTTGGTTGTTCCAGCGTCGCGGCGATCCGCCGGATCAGCGCGGCCGCGACTTCGTTCTTCGATTGCGGCGGCCAATGCTCGACGCCCTCGTGGGTGATGAGATGGATGGTGTTGCTGTCGCCGCCCATGACGCCGGATTCCGGCGATACGTCGTTGGCGAGAATCCAGTCGCAACTCTTGCGAACAAGCTTTTGCTTGGCGCGCTCGACCACATGCTCGGTCTCTGCGGCAAAACCGATCACGAGCTTCGGGCGCCGGGTCTTGCTATGCGCAACGGTCGAGAGGATGTCGGGATTCTCGATGAGCGCAAGCTCGGGCGTGTCTTTGCTGGTCTTCTTGATCTTCTCGCGGTTGTTTGTCGCCGTGCGCCAGTCGGCGACGGCGGCGGCAAACACCGCGACGTCGGCGGGCAGCGCCGCCTCGACCGCCGCGAGCATCTCGCGTGCGCTTTCGACCTTGACGATGTTCACGCCTGGAGGGTCGTGAACAGCCACCGGACCGGACACGAGCGTGACGTTCGCGCCGGCTTTCGCGGCGGCCTCGGCGATGGCATGGCCCTGCTTTCCAGACGAGCGGTTGGCGATGTAGCGCACCGGGTCGATCGGCTCGTGCGTCGGCCCCGACGTGACGAGCACGCGAACACCCGCGAGCACGCCCGAACCGGCCGCGAGCAGCGCCTGAACGGCCGCGACAATCTCGAGCGGCTCGGCCATGCGGCCCACGCCCGCCTCGCCGCTCTCGGCCATCTCGCCCGCGTTCGGGCCGACGAGAACAACCTGGTCAGCTATGAGCTGGGCGATGTTTCGCTGCGTAGCCTTGTTGCTCCACATGTTCGGGTTCATGGCAGGCGCGAGCAAAATCGTCTTGTCGGTGGCGAGCAGGACGGCGGAGGCGAGATCGTCCGCGAGGCCGTTAGCCATCTTCGCCATCAGGTCGGCGGTGGCCGGCGCCACAACAACGATGTTCGGGTCTTGAGCAAGCCGGATATGGCCCACATCGAACTCCGAACGTGCATCGAACAGGTCGGTATAAGGGTGCTCACCCGCGAGCGTTCCGGCCGACAGCGGCGTGATGAACTTTTGCGCCGCATCCGTCATCACCACGCGCACCGCCATGCCGCGCTCGCGCAGACGGCGGATTAGATCGAGCGATTTGTAGGCGGCGATGCCGCCGCCGATGATGAGCAGGACGCGGGGGGCATCGGTTTTGGCCTTGCGCTCGTTCCTGGACGACGGGGCGGGCGGCGCGAACGCTTCCGCGTCGGCCGCGGCGCCGCGCAGGATGGTGCGCACCTCGTCTTCGACCGAGCGGCCGTTCCTGGCCGCCCGCAGCCGAAGCCGCCTCTTCAATTTCTCGTCGAGCTGGCGTATGGTGAGCGAACCCATGATCCCAATCTCTATCGTGATCAATAGCTTATCAGCCTAATGATTGCAATGCAATCAATGCAATCAAAGTGCGCCGCGGCGCCGAGCGGCTAATGTCGAACATCGCATGTCCGGCCGGTCCCCGAGAACCATGACGCCCGCCCCCGATACCTACGATTTCATCGTCGTCGGCGCGGGCAGCGCCGGCTGCGTGCTGGCGAACCGGCTGACCGAGTCCGGCAGGCATCGCGTGCTGCTGCTCGAAGCCGGCTCCGACAGCCGGCACCCGTGGCTGCGCATTCCGCTCGGCTACGGCAAGCTGTTCACTGACCGCCGCTTCAACTGGTGCTACCAGACCGAGCCGCAGCCCGAATGTCACGGCCGCAACGTCATCGCGCCGCGCGGAAAGGTGATGGGCGGATCGAGCGCGATCAATGGCTTGATCTACATCCGCGGCCAGGCCCGCGACTTCGACCAATGGCGGCAGCAGGGCAACGCCGGCTGGAGCTACGACGACGTGCTGCCCTACTTCCGTAAGGCGGAGGACAACGAGCGCGACGCCGACGACTGGCGCGGCGCGGGCGGGCCGCTCGGCGTCTCCGACCTGCGCGACCGCCATCCGATCGCCGCTGCCTATGTCGAAGCGGCACAGCAGTGCGGCTATCCGCGTAACGGTGACTTCAACGGCGCGGCCCAGGAGGGCGCGGGGTTCTACCAGACCACGACGCGGAACGGCGTGCGCTCGTCGACGGCGGTGGCCTATCTCGATCCGGCGCGCCGCCGCCCGAATCTCGCAGTGGTGGCCGATGCGCTCGCCACCCGAATCCTGTTCGATGGACGGCGCGCTGCCGGCATCCGCTACGCCGTCAACGGCGAGGAGCGGACCGCGCACGCCGGCGGCGAGGTTCTGGTCGCCTCCGGTGCGTTCAACTCGCCGCAGCTTCTGCAATTGTCCGGGCTCGGGCCCGCGGCGCTGCTTCGTTCGCACGGCATTGCCGTCATGGCCGACATGCCCGGCGTCGGCGACGGTCTTAACGATCATTACTTTGCCCGCATCATCCTGCGCTGCAAGGAGCCGCTGTCGCTCAACGACGCCGTGCACAAGTGGCGCCTCGGCGCCGTGGCGGTGCTGCGCTATGCGCTGTTCCGGCGCGGCTATTTCGCGATTCCCGCGCTCGTGGCCGGCTGCTTCCTGCGCGCGCATCCGGCATCGGCGACGCCGGACATCCAGGCCTCCGTCGCGCTGTTTTCGGTGCAGAACATCGGCGACGCGCTGCATCCGTTCTCGGGCGTCACCGGCGTCTGCACCCTGCTGCGGCCGGAAAGCCGGGGCCATGTGCGAATCAAGTCGGCCGACCCGAGGCAGGCGCCCGCGATCCATCCGAACTACCTCGCCGCGCAGAGGGACCGCGACACGCTGGTGGCCGGGATGCGGGCGTTGCGCCGGATCATCCAGGCGCCGGCAATGGCACAACATATCGCCGAGGAGGTCGAGCCCGGGCCGGGCTGCGACAGCGACGCCGATCTGCTGGACTACATCCGCCGCCGCGGCTCGACCGTCTATCACCCGGTCAGCACCTGCCGCATGGGCCAGGACGGCAGGGCGGTGGTGGACGAACGGCTGCGGGTGCGCGGCTTCGCGGGCTTGCGCGTCATCGATGCGTCGATCATGCCGGCGGTGGTCTCCGGCAACACCAATGCCGCGACGATCATGATCGCCGAGAAGGGCGCTGACATGGTGCTGGAGGACGCGCGGGGGTGAGTGCGCCCGGAGCGGCCGCGTCAATCCAAAGAAAAGGCCCTAGAGCGTTTTCCACTTGATTTGGGTCACGCTTTGTATCCAGCATGTCGAAAGTAGTTGGCGCATTCGTCGGGCGCAATTGTCTTAATGAGTTTGCCGATGAGTTTCCAGAGCGCCTCGACAGTGCGTGCGGCACCTTTGCGGAGCGCGGCCTTGAGCTTGGCGAAGGCCATCTCGATCGGGTTCAAGTCTGGCGAGTAGGCCGGCAGATAGCGCACGGATGCGCCCGCAGCTTTGATGGCTGCCGCGACGCCATCGACC
>SHVN01000144.1 GCA_009694215.1 Xanthobacteraceae bacterium | reverse complement strand
CCGCCTCGGGGATGGCATTGACGCCGGTCACCAGCGGTCCGCTGCCCGGGTTTGCATCGAGCGCATCCAGCACGCCCAGTGCCATGACGTCGTTGGCGCACAGCACTGCGTCCATACGCGGCCATTGGCCCTTGGCGCCGAGGAAGACGCCACGGGCAATCTCGCGCTGATAGTCGCCGCGGAGCGAGCAGCGCACGTTGATTCCCGGATGATCGGCCAGCGCGTCCTGAAAGCCCAGGAGACGCTCGCGGCTGGTCGCGGACGCGGGCGTGCCTTCGAGAATGATAATCGTGGCGCGCGGCGAAAGCCTGGCGAACAGATAGCGGGCGATGTTCCGCGCCAGCGCGCGGTCGTCGGAGCCGACGAAGGTGACGCGGCGTCCCGCCGTTGTGCGGGTGATGATGTTGAACAGCGGGATGCGCGCGGCGTCGAAGCCTAGGATGGCGTCATTGACGGCGGTGATGTCCACCGGCACGAACACGGCGGCGTCCGGCTTCTCCGCAATGGCGCGCCCGATCAGTGCGATCTGCTCCGGCACGCTGTCAGGTTCCTCGGGCACATAATGCATTGTCGCGGTGCCGAGCCGCGCCGCGGTCCGGTCGGCACCCAGCCGCGCCGCCTCATAGGCGGGATTGGTGCGGTTCTTGGTGAAAACGGCGATCCGGACGGGCATGCGATAGAATAATGGCAGGTCCTGCCCGATCGGCAAACCGCAGGGCTTTTGTCGCGCCGGACCGAACCTACGGCCTTCCCATCCGTTGCCCTGGAGCAATCCGGAGGACGGCCATGACTGTGACGAAACGATCTTGCAAAGTGTTGCCCCTGAAGTCCCGCGTCGGCAGCGGAATGACCGGCCGCGACGGCGCCATCGACTTCTCCGCCAAGGCGGCGCTGCTCAACAACGTCGAGGCCGCGAGCGCCGACGATCATATTTATCGCGTGATCGAGCTGGTCGGCACGTCGGAGGAGAGCGTCGATGACGCCATCGCCTCGGCGGTGTCGCGCGCCAGCCAGACGCTGCGGCACCTGCGCTGGTTCGAGGTGGTGCGGACCAGCGGCCACATCGTCGATGGGGCGATCCAGCACTATCAGGTGCGGCTCAAGGTCGGTTTCACGATGGAAGACGCGGCATAGCCTCGTCACATCGGCTTGTAGTTCCGCTCCATATCGACGTCGATCAACAGCGCAGTGTTGTCCTTGAGCGCCTTGGCGATCAGGTCGGTGGTGTCCTTCACGGTCTTCGCCCGCTGCCCCTCGATGCCGAGCGAACGGGCGAGGCCGACGAAATCGATCGCCGGATCGTTGAGCTCCATGCCGACGAAGTTGTCGGCCTGTTCGGCCAATCCGCGCATGGCGACCAGCCGCTGCTTGAGGATGCGGTAGCTGGTGTTGTTGAAGATCACCCAGATGACCGGCAGCTTGTAGTGCGCCGCGGTCCACAGCGCCTGCACCGTGTACATGGCGCTGCCGTCGCCGATCAGCGCTACCACCGGCCGGTCGGGCAGGGCGAGCTTGGCGCCGATCGCCGCCGGCAGGCCCCAGCCGATGCCGCCGCCGCGGAGCGCAAAGAAGCTCTGCGGATCGTCGCTGTTGATCAGCGAGCGGGCGCCCGGCGCCGATGACAGGATTTCTTCGATAACCACGGCGTCTTTCGGCAGCATCGCGCCGATCGCTTCCAGCAGCGCCATCGGCTGCACCGGCATCTTGCTGGCCATGGCGCGGGCCTTGGCGCGGAACGCCTCGCGCTCGGCCTTGATGGCGCCGGTCGCGGAATTGAGCCGGGTGGCCGCGGCGGCCTTGGCGCTCGCGGTCATGCGCTCGCGGATGGCGGCGGTGATGTCCGGCAGGGTTGCCTTCGGATCGCCGAGGATGCCGACCTGCGCCGGATAGCTCTTGCCGATCTGCCAGGGATCCGTGTCGAGATGGATGAGCGGCATGCCGGACGGTATCGGCTGGATCTTCGACGGCAGCGACCAGGTGAACAGGTCGCCGCCGACCGAGAACAGAAGATCGTGGTTGTCGAGTACCTCGCGCACGCCGGCTTGCGAGCGGGTCATCGAGCCGCGGTAGAGCGGATGCGAGGAGGGGAACGACGCGGTGTTCGGCACGAATTCTGTGTAGACCGGCGCGCCGATCGCTTCCGCCAGCGCGGCGAGCTCCTTGTGCGCGCGGCTCTGCGCAACGGCGTCGCCGGCGATGATGACCGGGCGTTGAGCCTTGGCGAGAAGATTGGCCGCGGCATTCACCGCATCGATGTCGCCGCGCATGCGCGGGGCGACGCGGGTCGGTTCCAGCAGGTCGATATCGCCGTCGTTCTTGAGGATGTCGCCGGGCAGCGCCAGGAACACTGGCCCGGTCGGCGGCGCCAGCGCCGTTTTCGCCGCGCGGTGCACCAGCTTTGGAAGGTCGGCCAACCGCTCGACCTGCGCGGAGAATTTCACAAAGGGCTTGGCCAAGGTCGCGAGGTCGGCGGAGAGAATGGGCTCCTCGATGAGATATTCGGTGTCCTGCTGTCCGGCTGTCACCAGGATGGGGGAGCCCGCCATCTGCGCGTCGTAGAGCATGCCCATGGCGTTGCCGAGGCCGGGCGCGACGTGGAGGTTGATCACCGTGAGCTTGCCGGAGGCCTGCGCGTAGCCGTCGGCCATCGCCATCAGGGCGGCTTCCTGCAGGCCGAGGATGTAGCGGATGTCGTTCTCGACCGCGAAGGCATCCATCAGCGGCAGTTCGGTGGTGCCGGGGTTGCCGAACACGATCCCGACGCCCTCCTGCTTGAGCAGATCGAGGAACGCGCGCTTGCCGGACATCACGGGCACGGGAGACTCCAATGTTTGGAATGGGATGAGTTGCGGCGGGCGCCGCGCGTCTAGACGTGTTCCGGCCGATGACCGTGGGACATCCCCGGCGTGCCGGGCTTGAGCGAGACGTGGGAATGGTTGCACACCCACGGCGCACCGATGGATGGGCGCTGCAGGATGACGGTGGCGCGCCCGTTGCGCTCGAATTTCGAGCCGTCCTTGTGAATGCCGGTCGAGCGGAAGATCGATGCGCCCATCGCCATCAGCCGGTCGGGCGACATCACCACTTCGAGCGTGGCCAGGTCGTAGCGGTAATCCTCGATGCTCGGCCAGATCGCGCGCCACTGATCGCGCTCCAGCGATTCGCGTGATGTCACCATCTCGACCTTTGAGCCGAAGGCGATGGCGTCCTCGGTGAACATGTCGCGGACCGCCTTGAAATTTACCGCGGCGACCCTATCGCCCCACACTTGGTACCAATCGGCGACAGAGCGCCGGTCCTCCTCCGCCACAGGCAATCGTTTCATCGCTTTCCTCTCATACTTTGGGCAAGCTTAACGTGCGGACGGGGACGATGCTACGTTGCGGGCCATGCAGAAGATCGACCGCCAGGTTGCGTTTACCGGGACCAAGGACGTGGCCGGGCCGCTGCGCTTCGATCCGGCGCTTCTTGAGGCCCACCTGGCGCGGAAGGTGCCGGGCTTTGCCGGGCCGCTCCAGGTGCGGCAGTTCAAGGGCGGACAGTCCAATCCGACCTATCTCTTGGAAACGCCGTCGCGCAAGTACGTGCTGCGCAGGAAGCCCCCGGGAAAGCTGCTGCCGTCGGCGCACGCGGTCGACCGCGAGTTCCGCGTGATCCAGGCGCTGGCGGCGCAGGGCTTTCCGGTGGCCGAGCCGGTGCTCTATTGCGCCGACGAGAGTGTCACCGGCACGTCGTTCTATGTGATGGGCTTTGTCGAGGGCCGCGTGTTTTGGAATCCCGAGATGCCGGGATCTAACCCGCGCGAGCACGCTTCGATCTATGACGCGATGAGCGCGACGCTCGCCCGCCTGCATTGCTACGACCCGGTGGGCCTTGGGCTGTCCGATTTCGGCCGCGGCGAGAACTATGTCGCCCGCCAGGTCGATCGCTGGTCGAAGCAGTACCGTGCCTCGCAGACGCAACCGATCGACGAGATGGAGTGGCTGATCAAATGGCTGCCGGCGCACATTCCGCCGGCCGGCCCGGTGCGCCTTGTGCACGGCGACTACCGGCTCGACAACATGATCTTCGAGAAGGACTCGCCGCGGGTGCTGGCGGTGCTGGACTGGGAGCTGTCGACGCTCGGCGATGCGCTGGCCGATTTCAGCTACCACCTGATGGCGTGGCACATGCCGCCGGACGACACCGGGGCCGGCACCGGCTCCCTCGTGGGCTTCGACCTCAAGGCGCTGGGAATTCCTTCGGCATCGGAATACGTGCAAATGTATTGCGCGCGCACGGGCTTCGACCCGCGGCCGCATCTGGCCACCTATCTCGCCTACAATTTCTTCCGCATCGCCGCGATCCTTCAGGGCATCGCCGGCCGCGTGCGCGACGGCACCGCGACCAACGAGCACGCGGCGGCGAAGGGGCAGATGGTGCGGCCTCTGGCAGAGACGGCGTGGCGCTTCGCGCGCGAGGCGGGCGCCAGATGAAAACCGTCGCGCTGGCGCTCGGTGGTGGCGGCGCGCGCGGCCTTGCGCATATCGTCGTGGCCGAAGCGCTGGACGAGATGGGCGTGAAGCCTGTTGCCATCGCCGGCACCTCGATCGGCGCGATCGTCGGCGCGGGCTATGCCGCCGGCATGACCGGCCGCGAGATGCGGCGCTACGCCATCCATGTCGCGCACAATCGCACCGACGTGATGCGCCGCATGATGCGCTCCCGCGCCGGCAAGCTGCGCCACCTGTTCGGCGGCGGCCTGGGCGACGCCACAAGGCTCGACGCAGAGCTCCTGTGCGAACAGTTTCTGCCGGACACGCTGCCGGAGGAGTTTTCCGGCTTGACGGTCCCGCTCACGGTGATTGCGTCCGACCTCTACCGCCGGTGCGAGGTGGTGTTCTCGCAAGGTCCGCTGCGGCGCGCGCTCGCCGCCTCGATCTCGCTGCCGACCATTATGCGCCCGGTTGAGGTCGACGGTCAGGTGCTGGTCGATGGCGGCGCCACCAACCCGCTGCCGTTCGAGCACCTGCGCGGGCGGGCCGACGTCATCGTCGCGGTCGACATCTCGGGGTCGATCTCCGCCGGCCGGCGCGAGGTGCCGAATGCGCTGGAGTGCCTTTATGCTACGGTGCTGGTGATGACGAATTCGATCATCAGCGAGAAGCTCCGCCACGGCGCGCCCGATCTGCTGGTGCAGCCCAACGTCGGCTCGTTCCGCGCGCTCGGATTCCTGCAGGCGAGCGCGATCCTGCGCGCCGCCGATCCGGTGAAGGCCGAGGTCAAGGAGCGGCTGGGGGCTTTGCTCGCTGCGTAGCCGATTGCATTACATTTGAATCGAACTGTCGGCGTCCCACGTAAGATGCGTTGGCATCTTGCGGCCTAGATTGCCGCCATGAACATTTCAAGCATCGGCATCCAGCAAATCCTGCGGCAGACCGGAACGGGCGGGGAAAATCCGAGCCCGGCGCCGGATCGAAACAACGACTACGGCAGCGAGAGTACCCCGTGCGCGCCGGACTGCGCGCCGGCCGCGGCTGGGACCGGCACGATCGTCGACAAGATGGCCTGACGCGCGCTTGCCGTGCTTTCAACGGTTCGCGCCTTCCGCCTCCATGTCGCCGCGCAGGCCACCGGGCCGGCATAGCTTCGGATAGAGCCGCACCATCTCGCCGATCAGGAACTTCGCCGGCACGTCGAAGAACGTGCCGTGCTGGGCGATATAGGACATGAACTCGCGGCCCTGGGCGTCGAACGGCTGCAGCAGCGCGTCGCTCTCACCTGAGAATTCCAGGGGCGGCACGCCGAGTCTTTCGCACAGGCTGACATTGAACGTCGGCGTCGCCTTGACCCACTCGCGTCCCGGCATGATCTCGACGTAGCCATGATAGGCGAACACATCGGTGTCGACCGCTTCGAGCAGGCGCGGCGTGGCGAGGTGATTCTTCACGTCGGCGAGGCCCAGCCGCGCCGGAATTCCGCTGGCCCGGCAGAGCGCGACATAGAGCGACGCCTTGCCGACGCAATAGCCGTGCCCCTTCGCCAGCACGCTCGATGCACGGTAGGTTTCCGGGTCGGTGTAGTCGACATAGGGGTCGTAGCGGATCTCGTCGCGCACGGCGCGATAGAGCAGGCTTGCCCGCTCGACCGGATCGGGCACCGATCCAACGGTCTGCCCGGCCTTGGCCCGGATCTGTTCGTGATCGCTGTCGACGAACTCGGCCGCGCTGAGGTACAGCCGCAGGCTGGAATCGGTCTGAGCTTCAACCACACTTGACATTGCGGGCCGGGACGGTTCGCATGAGGGAACGGCTCAGGGCGTTTGTAACATGCTGCGGGTTTCTTGCGCGTGCCTTGGAATGGCTCTGGCGCTGCTGGCCGCCGGAGTGTCGGGCGCGCAGCCGCCACCCACGGCCGATCAGCCTCCCGCTGCGCGGGAGCCGGTCCCGGTCCGGGTCGTCAATCCCCCGCTTGCGGTCCGGGTTGTCGAGGCGCCCAAGACCGAGGCCCAATTTGACGCCGAGCGGAAGGCGCGCGACGAGCGGGCCGCGCTGAGCGACCAGCTGTTGATCTATGCCGCGCTGCTCGTCGCCGTCGGAGCGTTCCTGGCCATCGCCTTCGCGCTGCAGGCGTTCTATCTGGGGATAGGGCTGTGCGCTATGCGGCGGTCGTCGCAATTGGCAGAGCGCAACATCACCGCTGGCCAGCGGGCCTTCGTTTACCTGGGCTCGCTCACCTGGAGCGCCGCCGGCGGCAACGTCACGATCAGCCCGATCTGGGCGAACGCTGGCACGATACCCACCCGCAGGCTTCGGATCTGCACCAACTGGAAGGCCTCGCACGGCGAGTTGTCGCCCGACTTCGACATCAGCTACGCCCGGCCGCCGGAAAACCTGTTTCTCGGTCCCAGCGGCAAGGCCGAGATCGGGGCCATCGTCATCCCGATGCGCGACATCTAGGCGGCGATCGAGGAGCGTCTGCATCTCTACGTCTGGGCCGCGCGACCTATGAGGACGTTTTCGAGGGCACCAAGCTGCATTTCTTCGAATTCTGCCATCGCATCGAGGCCGCGGGCGCCACTCCCGGCAACGTCGCCCTGACCTTCGCGCAATTCGGGCGGAGCAACGGCTCCGACCGGGACAGCCGGCTCGAGGCCGACTAGCGCCTGGTTGCGAAGAAATCCCGCAACAGCGTCGCGGAAGCGGCTTCGCCGATGCCGCCATAGACCTCCGGCCGGTGATGGCAGGTCGGCGATGCAAAGAAACGCACGCCGCTGTCGACAGCGCCGCCCTTGGGGTCCGGCGCGGCGTAGTAGAGCCTGTGGATGCGTGCGAACGAAATCGCTGCCGCGCACATGGCGCAGGGCTCGAGCGTCACATGCAGGTCGCAGCCGGTGAGGCGCTCGGAGCCCAGCATCCGGGCGGCGGCGCGGATCGCGATGATCTCGGCGTGCGCGGTCGGATCGCGGTCCGTCAGGGTGCGGTTATGGGCCGCCGCGATCACGGCGCCGTCGCGCACGATGACGCAGCCGATCGGCACTTCGCCCGCGCCTTGCGCCTTGCGCGCCTCGTCCAGCGCCAGTTCCATGAAGGACGGCATTGCACACCTCAACGGTCCAGCCGTGTATAAGGGCGTGGATGCCCGGCATAAAGCCGGGCACGAAGAAGAACATGATGACTGAGCAGAACCCAGGCAACAAAGGCGGCACTGCCCACCACCGTGGCCGCCCGTTTCGCGGCAAGCGGCTCAAGACCGCGCTGCCGAAGCCGGAGGTGGATTTAGCCCTGCCGCCGCCGAAGGAGGCCGAGCGCATCGCCAAGGTGATGGCACGCGCGGGCCTTGCCTCGCGGCGCGAGGCCGAGGCCTGGATCGAGGCGGGCCGGGTGTCGGTCAACGGCTCGGTGATCCGGTCGCCGGCGCTCAACGTCACGGCATCGGACAAGATCACGTTGGACGGCAAGCCCTTACCGCAGAAGGAGCGCACGCGGCTGTTCATGTTTCACAAGCCGCGCGGCCTCGTCACCACCTTCGCCGACACCCACGGTCGCCCGACCATTTTTGGCGCTCTGCCGAAGGACATGCCGCGGGTGGTCAGCATCGGACGGCTCGACCTCAACACCGAGGGCCTGCTGCTGCTGACCAACGATGGCGGGCTCGCCCGCGCGCTGGAACTGCCCGCGACCGGTTGGCTGCGGCGCTACCGCGTGCGCGCGCATGGCAAGATCACGCAAGCGCAGCTCGATGGCTTGCGCGATGGCATCGAGGTCGATGGCATCCGCTACGGCGCGATCGAGGCGGTGCTGGACCGCGAACAGGGCTCCAACGTCTGGCTGACCTTCGCCATGCGGGAGGGCAAGAACCGCGAAATCCGCAACGTGCTCGGGCATCTTGGCCTCGCGGTGAACCGGCTGATCCGTGTGTCCTACGGGCCGTTTCAGCTGGGCGACCTGCCGGACGGCGCGGTCGAGGAGGTCAAGACACGGGCGCTGCGCGAGCAGATCGGCGAGCGCATCGCCGCCGTCGCCGGGGCGGATTTTTCCGGGCCGCTGGTGGAGCGGGAGGTTGCCGTCGAGAAGGCGCCGCCCCGCCAGCCGGAGGCGCGGGCCCCCGAACCCGGTATCCGGCCGCCCCGTGGACAGGCTCCACGGGTCCCGAAGGGCGTCGTCCATCGGCGAGGCGCGCCGGACCGTGCGCCGGGTCGCAAGTCGGGCAAGCCCGGTCGTTCGTCCGCCGATTTCGGGTCGCATCGCGGCCGGAATGAAGATCCTCAGGCCCGTCAGGGCTGGCCTGGGAAGGGCGGGTCGCACCGGCCGCCGCGGGCTGACGGCGACAGGAAGCCAGCCCGGGGCGGCGACCGGCAGCCGCCTCATCGCAAAGGCGGCCGGCCCCATAGAGGCCGGCGGGATCGCTGATGCGCATCGCCGGCGGCCGGTTTCGCGGGCGCACGCTGTCGGCGCCGAAGTCGCAGGCGATCCGCCCGACCGCGGACCGGCTGCGCGAGTCGCTATTTAACATCCTGACCCATTCCTACGGCGATCCGGCCGAGGGCGCCCGGGTGCTCGACCTGTTCGCCGGCACCGGCGGGCTCGGCCTTGAGGCGCTGTCGCGCGGGG
>SHVN01000143.1 GCA_009694215.1 Xanthobacteraceae bacterium | reverse complement strand
ACGACGGGGCGCAGGCCCTCGAGCAGCGTGCAATGGCGGCGGAGCGCTGCGGTCCAGGATGTGCGCAGCGCCTCGATCGTGGAGGCGCTGCCCAGGTCGAGACTGAATTTGGTCTTGCCGACGCTAGAGCCGGGTGGCTGCGCCGGCATTGGAACCGAATTGGCGATCCTGGCCTGCAGATTGACGCTGGATTTCACGTCGTCGTACGGCGTGAGTGTCGGCGGAACGCTAGCCTCAAGCGGCGGCTCGGTCGCCTGCGCGGGCTTCTCGATGCGGGCGATGGAGCCGGTGATGCCATCCACGCTTTGTGCGAGGGTGGCGAGGCGGGCGAGGAGGCGCTCGCGGTCGCCGGAAAGCTGACGCACCGTCTCGGCCAGCCGCCGGCCCTCCCGGGCATCGAGCGGCCGGAGCGGGCTGACGCCGGTGGGCATCAGGATCTCGCGAACCTCGGCAAAGGCCACAAAACGGCGGTTTCGATCGATTTCGGTGGTGTCGGCGTAAACCGCGCGAACACGGCCGCCGCGGCGGAGGCGCCCCAGAGCGCCGTACCCACAGGTCCCGCAACCCGAATTTCCGCTGCGCGGGCGCGAAGATCGCGCCGGATGCCGGTTCGGCCAAGCTCTGCCTTGTCTTCCGCAATCGCGGGCCGCCGCGTGCCCCGAATTACCTTGTTGAAAACGTTAGCAGATTTGTCCCGAACGTGCCGCGTGCCATCCATCCTGCTATGACCGCCGCAGCGACTGGGAGTCGAAATGAGCGGGCGAACATGCCTGGCAATCGTGCTGGCGGCCGGCGAAGGCACGCGAATGCGCTCTTCGCGGCCGAAGGTGCTGCATACGGTCGCGGGCCGCTCGCTGCTCGGCCATGTGCTGACGGCCGCCGGAAATGCCGCGATCGCCGTCGTGCTCGGCCCCGAGCATGACGATGTTTGCGTCGAAGCACGCCTGTTTGCGCCGGGATTCCGCCTGTTCGTGCAAGCTCAGCGGCGGGGAACCGCGCATGCCGTGTTGGCCGCGAAGGCGGCGATCGAAAACTGCGCCGACGACGTCCTGGTGATCTTCGGCGACACCCCGCTGATCCTGCCGCAGACCCTGGAGCGGCTTCGCTCGGTCATCGCCAATGGCGCGGCCGTCGCGGTGCTGGGTTTCAAGCCCACCGATCCGACAGGCTACGGCCGGCTGGTGACGCAAGGCGCGGAACTGCTCGCCATCGTCGAGCACGCCGACGCCACGGAACAGGAGCGCGCCATCGCGCTCTGCAACGGCGGCCTGATGGCGTTCGACGGCAAGCATGCGCTGAAAATCCTGGAGCGCATCGGCAACGCCAATCGCAAGGGCGAATTCTATCTAACCGACGCGGTGAAGCTGGCGCGCGACCTAAATCTCAGGACGGTCGCGCTCGAAGTGACGGAGGACGAAGTGAGCGGCATCAACACCAAGGCACAACTCGCGGGCGCGGAGGCCACCATGCAGCAACGGCTGCGGCAGGCGGCGCTCGACGCGGGCGTGACGCTCATTGCGCCCGAGACGGTGCATCTTTCGGCCGATACGAAGCTCGGCCGCGACGTCATCGTCGAGCCCTATGTGGTGTTCGGCCCCGGCGTCACGGTGGAGGACGGCGCGACGATCCGCTCGTTCTCGCATCTCGCCGGCGCGCATGTGGGCAAGAACGCCATCGTCGGGCCCTACGCGCGGCTCCGCCCGGGCGCGAAGCTCGAAGAGGGCGTGCACATCGGCAATTTCGTCGAGATCAAGGAGGCGACGATCGAGGCCGGGGCCAAGGCCAACCACCTCGCTTACATCGGCGACGCCCGCGTCGGCGCGGGCGCCAACATCGGCGCCGGCACCATCACCTGCAACTACGACGGCGCGGCCAAGCACCGCACCGACATCGGCGCGGGAGCCTTCATCGGTTCGAACTCGGCGCTGGTCGCGCCGGTGAAGATCGGCGACGGCGCCTATGTCGGTTCCGGCTCGGTCATCACCAAGGACGTGCCGGCGGACGCGCTAGCGCTGGAGCGAAGCCCGCAAACCATCAAGGAAGGCTGGGCCAAGCGCCTGCGCGAGTTGAAATCGATGATCAAGAAGTGAGGCGGAAGCCTCCGCCGTGGTTTACGGATTGCTGAATGCCCGAGTTGCTCTCGATAGTAACCGTTGAGCGGACATGCCCGCCGTTTGCAGCAATTGTACGAAATCGGGCGCGGCGAACGCCGCATGGGCACGCTCTCGAAGCTTGCGGACAATGTCCGGATCGAGGCCCGCTGGTCCGACCAGCGCGAACCAGGACTCGTAAGCAATGTCCGGGAAGCCCAGTTCCGACATCGGCGGAACAACATTCATGCGCTGCTTTGAGGAATTCGCCAGCACACGAATCTTTTTGGAGTTGACGAAGGGCTGCATCGTGCCGGCGGTGGAGAACATGAAATCAACGCGGCCTGTGGCGAGGTCCGGCATAGCGGGACCAGCTCAGTTCGGAACCTACTGCATCATGCGATTTCAACCGATGTCCGCTTGGGTCACAACCGGAAAGGCTCAAACTGAGCACATATTGCCCGCTTTTCACCCCATAGCGACCGAAAAGCGGACGTGCGCGAGGTCTGCCCGGAGTTAACAGCGACATTACATTCGGCACCGAATTTGCTAGCGTGATATCGCCGGACACCAAGGGAGCCGTCATGAAACTTCCGCGCCGTACATTCCTGCATCTGGCCGGGGCCGCCGCCGCGGCGCCGGCCGTCTCGCGGATCGCGCGGGCGCAAGACTATCCATCGAAGCCGGTGCGCGTGATCGTGCCGTTTGCGCCCGGCGGCCAGACTGACGTAGTGGCCCGCCTCATCGCGCAAAAGCTTTCCGATCGTCTGGGAAAGCAGTTCTACATCGAGAACGCAGCGGGTGCGGGCGGTAACATCGGAATGGGCCGGGCGGTGCAGGCGGCGCCTGACGGCTATACGATCGTTTTTATCGATGCGATCGCCTTTGCTGCCAATCCCAGTCTCTACAGCAAGATCCCCTACGACGCCGCGACGGACTTCGATGCGGTGGCGATCGCGGCGACCACGATGCAGGTGCTCGCAGTCAATCCGTCGGTTCCCGCACAAACCGTGCAGGAGCTCGTGGCTCTGATCAAAGCCAATCCGGGCCGATACAACTATGGTTCGGCGGGTGTGGGCACCGGCGGACATCTCACCGGCGAACTGTTCCGCACGTCGCTCAATCTCGACCTGGTGCATGTGCCTTATGGCGGCGGCGGTCCGGCTATCGCGGCTGCGGTCGCCGGCCACACGCCGCTGTCCTTCGGCTCGGCCGCGGCGACAATCCCGCAGCATCAAGACGGCAAGCTGCGGGCGCTCGCGGTTGGCGGCAAGAATCGATTGAAGGGGCTGCCCTCCATTCCGACCTTTCGGGAGGCGGGCTATCCCGAGGTCGTATGCGACGCCGTGGTTGGGGTCCTCGCCCCGGCCAAGACCCCAAAAGAGCGCATCACGATGCTCAACCGGGAGATCGCCGCGGCGGTCGCTCCCCCGGACGTGCAGGAGCGGCTGGTCTCACTCGGATTCGAAACCGCCACCGCGTCTCCGGAAGAGCTTGCAGCCTTCCTGAAGGCGGAGATTCCGAGGTGGGCAAACGTGATCCGGATCGCGGGCATCAAGGCGCAATGAACTCCACGTTCCATCGATTGCGCTCCGGGAAGCGAGGGAGCCTCTTGTCCATGTGGGGATGGGAAGGCTAGGCCACGCGGGTGGCACCCTCATGTGTCTGGTAAAACCGGCGCCATAAGCCATGGTTACAACAGCAGAATCGCCATGCCTTCCTACCGCCCGGATTTCGTCACATCCGGACATCGATTTTGATTTTCCGGAAACTGGTGCCAGCGCATACATAAGTGGCGCCCATCGCGGCGAGGGGGACAAGCGAGCTTGTGCGGAATTGTCGGCATTCTCGGCGTTAAGCCGGTGGCGGGGCAGCTCGTCGACGCGCTGAAGCGCCTCGAATATCGCGGCTACGATTCAGCCGGCGTCGCCACGCTCGAGCGCGGCGCGCTGACGCGCCGGCGCGCCGAGGGCAAGCTTCGCAATCTGGAAGCGCGGCTGGAGAAGGAGCCGCTCCAGGGCACCATCGGCATTGGCCACACCCGCTGGGCGACCCACGGCAAGCCTACCGAGAGCAACGCCCATCCGCACGCCACCGACCGCATCGCGGTCGTACACAACGGCATCATCGAGAACTTCCGCGAGCTTCGGCTTGAGCTGGAAAAGACCGGCGCGAAGTTCACCAGCGAGACCGACACCGAGGTGGTCGCCCATCTCGTCACCGGCGAGATGAAGAAGGGCAAGACGCCGGTCGAGGCGGTGAAGGCGGCGCTGCCGCGGCTGCGCGGCGCGTTCGCGCTGGCCTTCCTGTTCGCCGGCGAGGAGAATTTGCTCATTGGCGCGCGCAAGGGCTCGCCGCTTGCGGTCGGCTACGGCGACGGCGAGATGTATCTCGGCTCCGACGCCATCGCGCTCGCGCCGTTCACCGACACCATCAGCTATCTCGAAGACGGCGACTGGGCGGTGGTGACGCGAAAGGGCGTCGAGGTGCACGACGCCTCCGGCCATACGGTCGAGCGCGCGGTGCTCAAGTCCAACGCCTCGGCGTTCCTGGTGGACAAGGGTAACCACCGCCATTTCATGGCGAAGGAAATCCACGAGCAGCCCGAGGTGGTCGGCCATACGCTCGCGCATTATCTCGACATGGACGCCGAGCGGGTCCGGCTGCCGATGGAGCTGCCGTTCGATTTCAAGACGATCGAACGGGTGGCGATCTCGGCCTGCGGCACCGCCTACTATGCCGGTCTCGTCGCCAAATACTGGTTCGAGCGCTTCGCGCGGCTGCCGGTCGAGATCGATGTCGCGTCGGAGTTCCGCTACCGCGAGGCACCGTTCTCGCCGGGCAATCTCGCAGTGTTCGTCTCGCAATCGGGCGAGACCGCCGACACGCTGGCGACGCTGCGCTATACCAAGGAGCAGAAGCAGCACGTGCTTTCCATCGTCAACGTGCCGAACTCGACGATCGCGCGGGAGAGCGGCGTGGTGATGCCGACGCTGGCCGGGCCGGAAATCGGCGTCGCCTCGACCAAGGCGTTCACCTGCCAGCTCGCGGCGCTGCTCTGCCTCGCCATCGCCGCCGGCCGCATCCGCGGCATCCTGTCGGAGGAGGACGAGCGCAATCTGGTCCGCGCCATGATCGAAATTCCGCGGCACATGTCCGAGGCGTTGCGGCTCGAGCCGCAGATCGAGGCGCTGGCGCGCGATCTCGCCAAGTCCAAGAACGTGCTCTATCTCGGCCGCGGGACCGCCTATCCGATCGCGCTGGAAGGCGCGCTGAAACTCAAGGAAATCTCCTACATCCACGCCGAGGGCTATGCCGCCGGCGAGCTCAAGCACGGGCCGATCGCGCTGATCGACGAGACCATGCCGGTGGTGGTGGTCGCGCCGTTCGACAAGAGCGCGCGGCGCGAGGGCGTGTTCGAGAAGACGGTGTCGAACATGCAGGAGGTGGCGGCGCGCGGCGGCAGGATCATCCTCATCACCGACCCGAAGGGCGCGGCGGAGGCGAGCTCCATCTCGCTTTCGACGCTGGTGCTGCCCGACATGGCGACGACGGTTACGCCCATCGTCTATGCCATCCCGGTGCAGCTGATCGCCTATCATACCGCGGTGAACGTGGGCACCGACGTGGACCAGCCGCGCAACCTTGCGAAGTCCGTTACCGTCGAGTGAGCGCGAGCCGATGACCCTGAACGACCAGAACGCGAATGTGCCGAACCCGATGCCGGCCCCGGAGCCGGCGGCGCATCACGGCATCGCCAGCCGGCTGCGCAACTATTTCCTCACCGGCCTGATCCTGGTCGGGCCGATCTACATCACGATCAGCCTGACCTGGTGGTTCGTGAACTGGGTGGACGACGCGATGCGGCCGTTCATCCCGGTCGGGCTTCGCACCGAGACCTATCTGCCGTTCCGCGTGCCGGGCTACGGCGTGATCATCGCGCTGTCGGCGCTGACGCTGCTGGGCTTCCTCACCGCCAACCTGGTCGGCCGTACCTTCGTCGAGTTCGGCGAGAACCTGCTCAACCGCATGCCGATCGTGCGGCCGATCTACAAGACGATGAAGCAGATCTTCGAAACGCTGTTCTCGAAAACCGGCCCGAGCTTCGGCAAGGTGGCGCTGGCGGAGTTCCCGGCCGGCATGTGGTCGGTGGTGTTCCTGGCGGCGCCGCCAACAGGCGACGTCGCCGCGCGCCTGCCGGGCGGCGATTACGTGTCGTGCTTTATGCCCTGCACGCCCAACCCGACGACGGGATTCTTCTTCTATGCGCCGCGCGCCCAGGTGATCGAGCTCGACATCACGGTCGAGCAGGCGATGACGCTGATCATGTCGGCCGGCATGGTGCAGCCGAACGCCGACGCGCAGAAGAAGCTCGCAGCGCTGGTCGAGAACGGCCGCGCGGGCCGGGCGCCGGCCGCGGTGTTCCCGCCGCCGGCGGCGGCGGGTTAGTCACCCCGCCCCCAAGAGCCAGATCGCCTCGTCGCGCTCGAACAGATAGAGCAGGTGGCGCAGCGCCTCGCCGCGCGGTGACGCGAGATCGGGGTCGCGGGACAGCGTTAGCGCCGCGTCGTCGCGCGCCGCCGCGATCAGCTTGCCGTGCACCTCGATGCGGGCGACGCGGAAGCCCGGCATGCCGCTCTGGCGGGTGCCGAGCAGGTCGCCTTCGCCGCGCAGCCTCAAATCCTCCTCGGCGATGCGGAAGCCATCCTCAGTGTCGCGCATGATGGCGAGGCGGGCCTTGGCGGTTTCGCCGAGCGGCGCGCGGTAGAGCAGCAGGCAGGTCGAGTGTCCGGCGCCGCGTCCGACGCGGCCGCGCAACTGGTGGAGCTGGCTCAGGCCGAAGCGCTCGGCGTGCTCGATCACCATGACAGTCGCTTCCGGCACATCGACGCCGACCTCGATCACCGTGGTGGCGACCAGGAGCCGCGTCTCGCCCGCTGAGAAGCGCTGCATGGCGCGGTCCTTCTCAGCGCCTTTCATCCGGCCGTGGACCAGATCGGCGCGCTCTCCGAAATGCTGCTGCAGATCGTCGAAGCGCTCTTCGGCGGCGGCGAGATCGCTCGTCTCGGATTCCTCGACCAACGGGCAGACCCAGTAGACGCGCTGGCCCTCGTTCAGGGCGCGGCCGATGCCTTCAATCACCTCGTCGAGCCTGTTGAGCGCGATGGTGCGGGTGTCGATCGGCTGGCGGCCGGCGGGCTTTTCCCGAAGCTCGGAGATTTCCATGTCGCCGAAGTAGGTGAGAACAAGCGTGCGCGGAATCGGCGTCGCGGTCAGCACCAGCATGTCCACCGCCTCGCCCTTGCGGGCGAGCGCAAGCCGCTGGTGCACGCCGAAGCGGTGCTGCTCGTCGACGATGGCGAGCGCGAGATCGCGGAATGCAACCTCGTCCTGGAACAGCGCGTGGGTGCCGACCAGCAGATCGATCTCACCCTGCGCGAGACGGTCGAGCGTCTCGGTGCGCTCGCGGCCACGCTCCCGGCCGGTGAGGATGGCGACGCGGATGCCGGCTTTTTCCGCGAGCGGCGCGATGGTGGCGAGATGCTGGCGGACGAGGATTTCGGTCGGTGCCATCAGGGCGGCCTGGCGGCCAGCCTCGATGACGGTCGCGGCGGCGAGCAGCGCCACCACGGTCTTGCCGGAGCCGACGTCGCCTTGCAGGAGCCGCACCATGCGCTGCGGGCGGGCGAGATCGGTCACGATGTCGTCGACCGCGCGGCCCTGCGACGGCGTCAGCGAATAGGGCAGCGCCGCGGTCACTTTCGCGCGGACGAGCCCCTCGCCGGAGCTGCCGCGGCCGGGCAATTTTCGTTGATGGGCGCGCACGAGCGCGAGCGCGAGCTGGCCCGCGAGCAGTTCGTCGTAGGCAAGCCGCGACCACGCGCTGCCTTCCGGCAGGATGTCAGTGGTTTCGGCGGGGTGGTGCAGCGTCGTCAGCGCGCCGGCGAAGGACGGAAATTTCGAGCGCTGCAGCCAGGCCGCGTCCTGCCATTCCGGCAGGCTGGGGATTTTGGTCAGCGCCGCTTCCGCGGCCTTGCGCACCGGGTTCAGCGTCAGGCCTTCGGTAAGCGGATAGACCGGTTCGACCATCGGCAGCTTGTCGAGCTCGGCCTCGCTTACAACGCGGTCGGGATGCACCATCTGCAGCATGCCGTCGTAGAGCGCGGTGGTGCCCGACACGTAGCGGAGCTCGCCGGGCGGAAAGAGCTTTTCGAGATAATCCCGCTTGGCGTGGAAGTAGGTGAGAGTGAGCGTGCCGGTGTCGTCATAGGTTTCGATGCGATAGGGCAGGCGCGGGCGGTTGGCGGGCGGCTGCCGGTGGCTGTCGACGTTGACCGCGACGGTGGCGACGGAACCGGGCATCACGTCGCGCAACTTGGGTCGCGACCGGCGGTCGATGGTGCCGGCCGGCAGATGGAACAACAGGTCGATCACGCGCGCGGGCGCATCCTCGCGGCCGAACAGCCTGCGATAGAGCTTTTCGAGCTTCGGCCCGACGCCCGGAAGCGTGGTCAGCGCGGCAAACAGCGGGTCGAGCAGCGAGGGGCGCATGGCGCCACGCTGCACGGGTTTTTGACGCGCTTCAACCGGAGCAACTACAGTGGTGGAGAACTGGGAACAACGCGATGAGGCGATGGCGGATCTGGGTGACGACGGCGGCGCTGGTTGTCTTGCCGGGCCCGGGCTCGACCGCGCAACCGCCCAGGCCTTGTCAACCGGCGTCGACGCTTACGGCACGGTGTTCGACGAATGTGTGAAGAAACGCGAGCCGAAGTCCGCCGTCCTGGCCGTCTGCCGCGGCGGCAAGACCGTCTTCGCCAAGGGTCACGGCGCCGATCCGCTGACGCCCACGTTGATCGCAGCCTGTCGAAGGCGATCACCGGCGCCTGCATCGGCACGCTCGTTCGCAACGGCAAGCTTGCCTTCACCACGCCGCTGCGCGACGCGCTTCCCCAGTTCTTCAAGCTATTCGGCTAGCCGGCCGATGAGCGGCGGCTGCAGGCGACCGTCGAGGAGCTTCTGGTGCACCGCGCGGGGCTGCGCGGCAACGCCGACGACGATCCGATCTACG
>SHVN01000014.1 GCA_009694215.1 Xanthobacteraceae bacterium | reverse complement strand
GCGATCGGCCTTCGCGCCCGGCGAGTGTGAATTCTTGAGAGGCGACGCGATGGAGACTTGGCAAGCATTCCTGTTGGGCGTGATGGCTGCCTGCACGCCGGGCCTCGTCATCTTTGCAGTCATGCTCTATTTCGCACCGGCCGGAACGGAGAGGTAAGCTCGGTTCTGTGCTGCGGCGCTGCGTCAGCGAATGCGCTTCCCGGCCGATGCCGGCGGGTGCGTCGTCCGCGGATTCTGCTCTCTCTAGTGCGTCCGGGCGGTGCAGAATTCCACCGCCTCCTCGATCGCCTGCTTCATCTCCGAGGCCGGAAAAAGCGCCAGCGCGTCTCGCGCGATCGCGCCGTAGTGCTGGGCGCGCCCGATGGTGTCTTCCAGCGCGCGGTGCTTCATCATCAGGCCAAGCGCCGTCTCCAGATCGCTGTCGGTAATCTCGCCATGCTCCAGCGTACGGGACCAGAAGGCGCGCTCGGTCTCCGAACCGCGGCGAAACGACAGCACCACCGGCAGCGTGATCTTGCCCTCGCGGAAGTCGTCGCCGACGTTCTTGCCGAGCTTGGCCGACTTGCCGCCGTAGTCGAGCGCGTCGTCGACCAGCTGGAAGGCGATGCCGAGGTTCATGCCGAACGAGCGGCAGGCGGCGTGCTCGGCCTTCGGCCGATTGGTCAGAACCGGGCCGACCTCGCAGGCTGCGGCGAACAGCTCGGCGGTCTTCGCGCGGATCACGGAGAGATACTCGTCCTCGGTGGTGGCGGTGTTCTTGGCCGCGCCAAGCTGCATGACCTCGCCCTCGGCGATGACGGCGGCGGCATTGGAGAGGATATCCAGCGCCCGCATCGAGCCGACCTCGACCATCATTTTGAATGCCTGGCCGAGCAGGAAGTCGCCGACCAGCACGCTCGCCTCGTTGCCCCAGACCATGCGGGCCGCGGGCCTGCCGCGGCGCATCTCGCTTCCGTCCACCACATCGTCGTGGAGCAGTGTCGCGGTGTGCATGAACTCGACCGCGGCGGCGAGCTTGATGTGGCCGTCGCCGGAGTAGCCGGTCAGGCTCGCCATCGCCAGCGTCAGCATCGGCCGCAGCCGCTTTCCGCCGGAAGAAATCAAATGATTGGCGACCTCCGGGATCATCGTCACCTCGGAGCCGGTGCGCGTCAGAATCTCGGCATTGACCCGCTGCATGTCGGGCGTGAGGCGCTCCGCCAAGCGGTCGATGGTGGCGTCGGCCGGACTGAATGGGATGACGACGGCCAAGTGGGTCTCCGGATTTCGTCGAAGGGGTACGCGAGAGGATAGAAACGCTATGATAGGCCTGCAAGTGCGGTTGCCGTAAATGTGACGATTGGCTCCACGACACGGCCGGCGGGAGACGACCCGATGTTGCCAACCATGCTGCCCACCGGCGGAAATGCGGATACCGCCATCGGCGGGGTTATAGCCGGTTTCCGCTCGGCGCTGCCAGACGCCGCCGTCACCCGCCTGCGGAGCTGACGGCTTTGCAGGAACTCGTCCGGACCAACAATGCGGTGCTGATCACCGCGATCGAGGCGCTGCTCAAGAGCGCAGACATCCCGCACATGGTTCTGGACCGGCACATGAGCGTGCTGGAAGGCTCCCTCGGCATGCTACCGCGGCGGATCGTGGTCGATGAAGGCGATTGGGCGGCGGCGCGGCAACTGCTGGAGGAGGCGGGGCTGGCGCACGAATTGCGGCCATCGTCCGCCGGGGCGGAGCCGGGTCCGAAATCCGATCTGACCGACGACGCCGTGCTCGGCGGCCGTCTGCGGCTGAAGCAAAAGCGGCGGGGGCACAGGGTCGGCCACGACGCCATCCTGCTGGCGGCTGCGACCGCCGCGCGTCCCGGCGATCGTGCCGTAGACCTTGGCTCCGGCGTCGGCGCTGCAGGCCTGGCGCTCGCGATCCGGGTGCCGGACGTGAGTGTGACGCTGGTGGAGATTGATCCGGAACTCGCCGCGATCGCCGCTGAGAATATCGAGCGCAATGGCCTCGATCGGCGCGCGTCGGCGGCTGCCCTGGACGTGACCGCGCCGGCCGAAGACTACATCGCCAAGGGAGTTGGACCCGGCACGGCCGATCACGTTCTGATGAATCCGCCATTCAACGACCCGGCGCGCCAGAACGTGTCGCCCGATCCCGGGCGGCTGGCGGCGTATGTCGCGACGCCTAACGTGCTTGCCGATTGGGTCGATGCCGCTTCACGCCTGCTTCATTCCGCCGGCACGCTGACGCTGATCTGGCGCGCGGACGGTCTGGCGGATGTCCTGGCCGCGCTGGGCAGCCGTTTTGGTGACGTCGCGGTGCTGCCGGTCCATGGCCGTGCCGGTCAGCCTGCGATCCGCGTCCTGGTGCGCGCGCGCAAGGGCAGCCGCGCGCCGCTCGCGCTGCTGCCGGGATTGATGCTGAACGACGAAGAGGGAAAGCCGACGGCCGAGGCCGAAGCGGTTCTGCGCGGCGCCGGAGCGCTGCCGCTGGCTAGCGGCTGATCAACCGCCGCCGCATCGCCGGAGCGGCCGAGCCGTAGTACGACGCGATCAGGATCGATGTCATGAGCAAACACAGAAAAAGAGTTTTCATTGCCGGTCGCCGATATTGTTGTGTGACGACAGCGCGTCACCGAATCCATCGTTCCCGGCAACTTGCCTCCGTTATGTTAACAAGGGATGACTTGAGGATGGCCCTGCTGACGCATATGTGATCGAAACATGGCCGAGCCGTCCACGTCTGATCGAGTTCCCGCGGCGCTACGCAGCCTGCTGCCGGCGCGTTTTCGTGCCGACATCCCCATCGTGCCGGTCGTGAGACTCTCCGGCGTCATTGGCATTTCGAGCCCGCTCAAGCCCGGCCTCACGCTCGCCAATGTGGCGCGCTCGCTGGAGCGGGCGTTCGCGATGCGACACATCCGCGCGGTGGCGCTTTTGATCAATTTGCCGGGCGGCGCGGCGGTGCAGTCGTACCTGATCCTCCGGCGCATCCGCGCGCTTGCCGGCGAGAAGAAGATTCCGGTCCGGGCCTTCGTCGAGGACGTCGCGGCTTCCGGCGGCTACATGATCGCCTGCGCCGCCGACGAGATCGTCGCCGACGCCTCCTCGATCGTCGGCTCGATCGGCGTGGTCGGCGGCTCGTTTGGTTTCGACAAGCTGATCGAGAAGGTCGGCATCGAGCGGCGGCTCTACACGTCCGGTGAGAACAAGGCGATGCTGGATCCGTTCCTGCCGGAGAAGGCCGAGGACGTTGAGCGTCTCAAGGCGATCCAGCGCGAAATTCACGAAAGCTTCATCGCGCTCGTGAAGGCGCGGCGGGGCGACAAGCTCGACAGCCGTGAATCCGCCTTGTTCTCTGGGGCATATTGGACCGGTCAACGCGGCCGCGAACTCGGCCTTGTCGATGCCGTCGGCGACATGCGCGCGGTGCTACGCGAGCGCTATGGCGAGAAGGTGCACACGCCCCTGATCGCGGAGCGCGGGCTGTTCGGCCGGCGGGTGGTGGGCGTGAGCCGCGGCGGCCTCGGGCAGTTGTGGAGCGGTTCGAAGCCTAGCGGACGACATGGTTGCGACGCTCGAGGCGCGGGCGTTATGGTCGCGTTACGGATTGTAGGAGGTGGTGATGCCTGTCGTCGCTTGGGCACTCGGCGCAATCGGCGCCGTCATCCTGATCAAGCTGTTCGCCAGGGAATGGCAGCGCGTCAACACCGAGCTCGACCGTGCGCATCCGGTTAGCGTGTCCGATCCGGAGCGCGCCGGCGTGCCGACGCTGCGCCGCGACCCCGCGACCGGCGAATATCGGACCGATCGCTAAAGCATGATCCCGAGAATGCCTGGCCCGGACTTGATCCGGGGTAGGAGCCGGTTTTCGGACAAGATCATGCTCAAATGAAAGTCGTCAGCTCGGCTCCTTGATGCCCTTCTCGCGCACGACCTTGCCCCAGCGCGCGAGCTCATCCTTGAGGAACTTGCCGAACTGCTCCGGCGTGTCCGCCACCGGCACCGCGCCCGAATCGATCAGCTTCTGCTTCACCACCAGATCGTTGATCGCGGCGACGAAGGCGCTGTGGATCTTGGCGATCACCGCCGGCGGCGTCTTGGCCGGCGCGAGCAGCCCATACCAGTTGTCCGACGAGGTGTCGGGATAGCCTTGCTCGGCGAGCGTCGGCACGTCCGGCAGTTTCGGATTGCGCTGGCCGGAGGCCGCGCCGAGCGCCTTGACCTTGCCCGCGGCGATCTGCGGCATCAGCACCGGCACGTCGGCGGAGAACGCCTGGACCTGGCCGCCGAGCAGATCGGTGAGGGCGGGAGCGGCGCCGCGATAGGGCACATGCACGAACTTGACGCCGGCCGCGGTCGAGAACAGCTCCAGCGCCAGATGCGTGGTCGAGCCGACGCCGGTGGAGGCGAATGGAATCTCTCCCGGCTTGGCCTTGGCCATCGCCGCGAGGTCCTTGGTGGAATTGGCGGGGCTGTCGGCACGCACGACGACGACGGTGGTGTTGCGCACCACCAGCGTCACCGGCGCGAAGTCGCGCAGCACGTCGTAGGGCAGGTCGGTGCGCATGTTCGGGGTGATGGCGACCGCGCCGACCGTGGTGAGGAACAGGGTGTATCCGTCTGGCGGCGACTTCGCGACGAAGTCCGCGCCGATCGCGCCGTTGGCGCCGGGCTTGTTCTCGATGATGACCTGCCCGAGCGAGTCCTTGAGCTTGTCGGCGACGAGGCGGCCGACGAAATCGGTCGGCCCCCCCGGCGGGAAGGCGATCACCATGCGGATCGGCCGGTTGGGGAAGTCCTGCGCCTGCACGGCGGGCGCGGCCGCGGCCAGCAGCAGCAAAGCGGCGGCGAATTTGGCAAGGCGTGACGGCACGTGATCCTCCCGGTCTTTTGTCTTGTCTTTGGGCCACCCTAGCGCGCCCGGCGCGGCGTGGGGAGAGGCGGTTCGCTCGCCTTGACCCCCCGCCAGCGCGCCGTTACGTCTCACCCCGCGCGCCCGCGCCTGGATTTCTCATGGCCGACGATCTTCCCGCCCATATGCGCCCGGAGCGCTCGTTTCAGGGGCTGATCCTGGCGCTGCAGCGCTTCTGGGCCGACCAGGGCTGCGTCATCCTGCAGCCCTACGACATGGAGGTCGGCGCCGGCACCTTTCATCCGGCGACCACGCTGCGGGCGCTGGGGCCGAAGCGCTGGAACGCGGCCTATGTACAGCCCTCGCGCCGGCCGAAGGACGGCCGCTACGGCGAGAACCCGAATAGGCTGCAGCACTACTACCAGTTCCAGGTGATCCTGAAGCCGTCGCCGCCCGACATCCAGGAGCTGTATCTCAAGTCGCTCGCCGCCATCGGCGTCGATGCCAGGCTCCACGACATCCGCTTCGTCGAGGACGACTGGGAGAGCCCAACCTTGGGCGCATGGGGGCTCGGCTGGGAGTGCTGGTGCGACGGCATGGAGGTTAGCCAGTTCACCTACTTCCAGCAGGTTGCGGGTTTTGAGTGCGCGCCGGTCGCGGGCGAACTGACCTATGGGCTGGAACGCCTTGCCATGTACGTGCAGGGCGTCGATCGCGTCTACGATTTGAATTTCAACGGCCGCGACGGCGCCGACAAGGTCAGTTATGGCGACGTCTTTCTTCAGGCTGAGCAGGAATACTCGCGGCACAATTTCGAGCACTCCGACACCGCGATGCTGTTCGAGCAGTTCAAGATGGCGGAGGCCGCCTGCAAGAAATATCTCGACGCGGGATGGTCGGCGGACCGCAGCAAGCACCTGATGGTGCTGCCCGCCTACGACCAGTGCATCAAGGCGAGCCATGTGTTCAATCTGCTCGACGCCCGCGGTGTGATCTCGGTGACCGAGCGGCAGAGCTACATTCTTCGCGTCCGCGAGCTGGCCAAGGCCTGCGGCGAGGCGTGGCTGAAAACCGAAGGAGGAGGGGCATCATGAGTGGCACACCTGAAATTGGCGGAACGAAGCCGATCCGAGTCAGTGTCGAAGCGGGCAAGAGCTACTGGTGGTGTGCCTGCGGGAAGTCCAAGGCGCAGCCGTTCTGCGACGGTTCGCACAAGGGCTCGGAATTCTCCCCGCTCGAATACAAGGCTGCGGCATCCGGCGAGACGGCGTTCTGCACCTGCAAGCGCACCGCCAGACAGCCGGCCTGCGACGGCACTCACAAGAGGCTGACGCCGTAATGCCCGACCTTCTTCTCGAATTCTTCTCCGAGGAAATCCCCGCGCGGATGCAGGCGCGGGCGGCGGAGGATTTGAAGAAGCTGGTGACGGACAAGCTCGTGGCCGCGGGGCTCACCTACGACGGCGCCAAGGCGTTCGCGACGCCGCGGCGGCTGGCGCTCGCTGTCGCCGGCATTCTGGTGCGCCAGCCTGACATTAAGGACGAGCGCAAGGGCCCCAAGGTCGGCGCGCCCGAGCAGGCCATCGCCGGTTTCCTGCGTGCGGCGGGGCTGACGTCGATCGATCAGGCCAAGGTGCAGCCCGACAAGAAGGGCGATTTTTATGTAGCGGTGATCGACAAGCCGGGCCGTCCCGCGATCGAGGTGATTGCCGGCATCGTGCCGGAGGTGGCCAAGGCGTTCCCCTGGCCGAAGGCGATGCGCTGGGGCGAGGCGTCGGCCAAGCCTGGCGCGCTCAACTGGGCGCGGCCGCTGCATTCGATCGTTGCGATGTTCGGCCCGGAGACCGAGGAGGCCGATGTCGTGCCGTTCACGGTCGGCGAGGTCGCCGCGGGCGACACCACTTACGGCCATCGTTTCCTCGCGCCCGCACCGATCAAGGTGAAGCGGCTCGACGATTACATGGCCAGGCTCGAAAAGGCCAAGGTGGTGGTCGATCCGGCGCGCCGCGCGCAGATAATTTTGACGGACGCAAAGACGCTCGCCTTCGCGCAGGGCTTCGAACTGGTCGAGGACGAGGGACTCCTGGCCGAGGTCGCGGGCCTCGTTGAATGGCCGGTGGTGCTGATGGGCTCGTTCGACAAGGAGTTCCTCGCCATCCCCGAGGAGGTCATCCGCGCGACGATCCGCAACAACCAGAAATGCTTTGTGGTGCGCGATCCGCAGACGGCGAAGCTCACCAACAAGTTTATTCTCGTGTCGAACATCGAGGCGAGCGACGGCGGCGGCGCGATCGTCGCCGGAAACGAGCGCGTGATCCGCGCGCGGTTGTCGGATGCGAAGTTCTTCTACGACACCGATCTCAAGACGCGACTGGAGGATCGGCTGCCGAAGTTTTCGCAGATTGTGTTCCACGAAAAGCTCGGCACGCAGGCAGAGCGCATCACGCGTATCACGGCATTGGCGGGCCATCTTGCTCCGATTGTTGGCGCCGACGCCGCCAAGGCCGAGCGCGCGGCGCAGCTCTGCAAGGCAGATCTCTTGACCGAGGTGGTCGGCGAATTTCCCGAGTTGCAAGGGCTGATGGGGAAGTATTACGCCGAGGTGCAGGGCGAGGACGAGGCAGTCGCGCACGCGATTGAAGACCACTACAAGCCGAAAGGCCCTGACGATCTCGTTCCTGCCGATCCGGTATCGGTCGCTGTCGCACTCGCCGACAAAATCGACATTCTGACGGGCTTCTGGGCCATCGACGAGAAGCCTACCGGGTCAAAAGACCCCTATGCGCTGCGCCGCGCGGCGCTAGGAGTCATTCGTATTATTTTGGATGGCGGAATTAGGCTTCGATTGATTAGCGCAATGACCCACCCGCTGCGCTTTTCCTTTCTGCATATGAACGTGGCGATGCAGCGAATGCTCAAAACTGTGCCGTCGGAGCACAATCCTGAAATTTCACAGCAGATGCTTCGGCTTGGGGCGCAGGTGCAAGAAATCGGCAATCGACTGCGCTTCAATGCTCCTGCTCAGGATGACGAACTTGAAGTATTGGGATCGCTTCTCGCCTTCTTGGCCGACCGCCTGAAAGTCCAACTTCGCGAACAGGGTGCCCGCCACGATCTGGTCGATGCTGTTTTTGCCCTCGAAGGCCAGGACGACCTCGTGCTGGTCGTCCGTCGCATCGAAGCTCTCGCCAAATTCCTCGACACCGATGATGGCAAGAACCTCCTGGCCGGAACCAAGCGCGCGGCGAACATCCTCCGCATCGAAGAGAAGAAGGACAACACCTCCTACGCCGGCGCGCCGAATGCAGCCCTGCTCCAGTTGCCCGAGGAAAAGGAACTCGCCCGCGCCATCGGCGTTGCTAAGGCGGAAGCCGACCAGGCCGTCGCCAAGGAGGATTTCGCCTCCGCCATGACCGCTATGTCGAAGCTCCGCCCGCATGTGGATGCGTTCTTCGAAAAGGTCACGGTCAACGCCGATGATGGGAAATTGCGGGCCAACCGGTTGCGGCTTTTGAACGAGATCAGGGAGGCGACCCGGACCGTGGCGGATTTCTCCAAGATCGAGGGCGGTTAAGTCCGTCATGCCCGGCCTTGTGCCGGTCATCCACGCCTTGGCATAAGAAGATAAGGCGTGGATGGCCGGGCCAAGCCCGGCCATGACGCGGAAAAGGCTGAGCTCAATGAGCTCAATAAGAAAAGCCGATTGAGGAAACGCCGGGGAAGGGTCACAAGAACCCAGTTTGAGACAGCGAGAGTTCTTTTGATGGTACGCCGTCCTTCGTCCCCCAAGAAGTCCAAGGCTAAAAAGCCCACAAAGGCGCGGGTCAAGACTTCGCGCCCGGTCGTCAAAAGGACCGTCAAGAAAAGCGCCAAAAAACCCACGCCGGTTGGCGGCAACGCCGGCCAATGGGTCTACGCTTTCGGCGGCGGCAAGGCGCAGGGCCGCTCCGGCATGAAGGACCTGCTCGGCGGCAAGGGCGCCAACCTCGCCGAGATGGCAAACCTCGGCTTGCCGGTGCCGCCGGGCTTCACCATCACCACGGCGGTCTGCACGCATTTCTATGCGAACAAGCAGACCTATCCCGCGGCGCTCCGCGCGCAGATCGACGCGGGCCTCGCCCACATCGCGCGCATCACTAGCCGCACCTTCGGCGATCCCGCCAATCCGCTGCTCGTCTCGGTGCGTTCGGGCGCGCGCGCCTCGATGCCGGGCATGATGGACACCGTGCTCAACCTCGGGCTCAACGACGAGACCGTCGAGGCGCTGGCCAAGCAGTCCGGCGACCGGCGCTTCGCCTACGATTCCTACCGGCGCTTCATCCAGATGTATTCCAACGTCGTGCTCGACATCGAGCATCACAACTTCGAGGACATTCTGGAGGATCACAAGTCGCGCTCGGGCTACACTCTCGACACCGAACTCGCCGCCGAGGACTGGGTCGATGTGGTCGCGCGCTATCAGGAGCGCGTGCGCGAGGACAAGGGCGAGCCGTTCCCGCAGGACCCGCGGGCGCAATTGTGGGGGGCGATCGGCGCGGTGTTCAGCTCGTGGATGAACGCGCGCGCCATCACCTATCGCAAGCTGCACGCCATCTCGGAAAGCTGGGGCACCGCGGTCAACGTGCAGGCGATGGTGTTCGGCAACATGGGCGACACCTCGGCGACGGGCGTGGCCTTCACCCGTAATCCATCCACCGGCGAGAAGCGGCTCTACGGCGAATTCCTGATCAACGCCCAGGGCGAGGATGTGGTCGCCGGCATTCGCACGCCGCAGGAGATCACCGAGATCGCGCGGAAGGAAGCGGGCTCCGACAAGCCTTCGATGGAGCGCGCCATGCCCGCCGCGTTCAAGGAGCTGACCCGCATCTACGGCGCGCTGGAAAAACACTACCGCGACATGCAGGACATGGAGTTCACCGTCGAGCAGGGCAAGCTCTGGATGCTGCAGACGCGAAACGGCAAGCGCACCGCCAAGGCCGCGCTCCGCATCGCGGTCGAGCTTGCCAACGAAAAGCTTATCACCAGGGACGAAGCCGTGGCGCGGATCGAGCCGGGCTCCCTCGACCAGCTCCTGCATCCGACCATCGATCCGAACGCCGAGCGCAATGTGATCGCCACCGGCCTTCCGGCCTCGCCGGGGGCCGCTTCCGGTGAGATCGTGTTCAACTCCGACGAGGCGGCGAAGCTCAAGGCCGACGGCAGGAAGGTGATCCTGGTCCGCGTCGAGACCTCGCCCGAGGACATCCACGGCATGCACGCCGCCGAAGGCATCCTGACGACGCGCGGCGGCATGACCTCGCATGCGGCGGTCGTCGCGCGCGGCATGGGCAAGCCCTGCGTCTCCGGCGCGGGGACGCTGCGGGTCGATTACAACGCGCAGACCATGCAGGCCGGCAACACGGTGCTCAAGCGCGGCGAGGTCATCACCATCGATGGCTCGACCGGCCAGGTGCTGCTCGGCCGCGTGCCGATGACGGAGCCGGCGATGTCGGGCGAGTTCGGCACGCTGATGGGCTGGGCCGACAAGGCACGCAAGCTCGGCGTGCGCGCCAATGCCGATACGCCGGCGGACGCCCGCGTCGCCGTCAAGTTCGGCGCCGAGGGCATCGGGCTGTGCCGCACCGAGCACATGTTCTTCGACGAGGCGCGCATCCAGGCGGTGCGCGAGATGATCCTGGCCGACGACGAGAAATCGCGGCGCAGGGCGATCGACAAGCTCCTGCCGATGCAGCGCGGCGATTTCATCGAGCTGTTCGAGATCATGCAGGGGCTTCCGGTTACGATCCGGCTGCTCGACCCGCCGCTGCACGAGTTCCTGCCGCACGGCGAGGACGACATCGCCGAGGTCGCCGCGGCCATGGGCGCCGACCCGAAGAAGCTTGCGAACCGCGCCAAGGATCTGGCCGAGTTCAATCCGATGCTCGGCTTCCGCGGCTGCCGCATCGCGATTGCCTATCCCGAGATCGCCGAGATGCAGGCGCGCGCGATCTTCGAGGCCGCGGTCGAAGCGGGCAAAAGTACCGGTAAACCGGTGGTGCCGGAGGTCATGGTGCCGCTGATCGCGACCAGGGCCGAGTTCGACATTGTCAAGGCGCGCATCGATGCGATGGCGCAAGCGGTGATGAAGGAAACCGGAGCGAAGCTCGACTATCAGGTCGGCACCATGATCGAGCTGCCGCGCGCCGTGCTGATCGCCGACCAGATCGCCGAGACGGCGGAGTTCTTCTCGTTCGGAACGAACGATCTGACCCAGACCACCTTCGGCATCAGCCGCGACGACGCCGCCTCGTTCCTCGGCATCTACACGTCGCGCGGAATTCTGCCGGGCGATCCGTTCGTGTCGATCGACCGCGAGGGCGTCGGCGCGCTGGTTAAGATCGGCGTCGAGCGTGGGCGCAGCGTCCGCAAGAAGCTCAAGGTTGGCATCTGCGGCGAGCACGGCGGCGATCCGGCGTCGGTCGCGTTCTGCCACGAGATCGGGCTCGACTACGTGTCCTGCTCGCCGTTCCGCGTGCCGATCGCGCGGCTCGCGGCGGCCCAGGCGGCGCTCGGCAGGAAGGCCGCCGGCGAGGCGTAAGTTTCGCCCGGTCCCCCGCAAACCGCCGGTATTGCCAATACGTTCGTCGGGTATCTCGTTCCGCGCTGGCCATGCTAGCGTCGGTCTTGGAGATGATGTCGTAACGCCCAATAGAGGCGGTCAGAGGGGATAATGGCGGAGGGGGCGATACCGGCCACGGCTCCGTCATCGGGCATTTCCGAAGCGGCGCTGAAGAAGGCCGAGGAATTCATCGAGGCCGACGAGGGGACGTTCAACCGGCTGTCCGGCACCGCGGGCAACGTCGCCACCACGATCGCGGTGGTGATGTCGGTGTTCCACCTCTATGCGGCAATAGCCGGCGCCTGGCCGTTCAGCGATTTTCCCATCATTTCGACGCAGCCGCTGCGCTACGCGCACGTCGCCTTCGTGCTGGTGCTGAGCTTTCTGCTGTTTCCGATGAGCCTTCGGTTCCGCAACCGCATCCGCTGGTGGGATGTGGCGCTGGGGCTGATCTGCGCCGGCATCCTCGTTTACGCCATCGAGGGCGGCGAGGATTTCACCGATCGCGCCACCTCGCCGACCCAGCTCGATACCATCCTCGGCGTGGTCTTCATCGTTCTATTGTTGGAGGCGACGCGGCGCACCACCGGCTGGATCGTTCCGGTCGTGGCGCTGGGCTTCATCGCCTATTCCTATTTCGGGCCGTATCTGCCGCAGCCGTGGACGCACCGCGGCTTCGACATCGGCCAGCTCGTCGGCCATCTGTTCATTACGCTGGAGGGCATCTTCGGCGTGCCGGTCGACGTGTCGTCGTCGCTGATCATTTTGTTCACGATCTACGGCGCGTTCCTGCAGCATTCCGGCGCCGGGAAATTCTTCATCGATTTCTCGATGGCGCTGATGGGCAACAAGGCCAACAGCGCCGGCCGCACCGTGGTGCTGTCGTCGTTCCTGCTCGGCGGGCCGTCGGGCTCGGGGGTCGCCACAACGGTGACGATCGGCGCGGTCGCCTATCCGATGATGGAGCGCGCTGGCTTCGAGAAGAACGCGGCCGGCGGGCTGCTGGCCGCGGGCGGGCTTGGCGCGATCATCTCGCCGCCGGTGCTCGGCGCCGCCGCCTTCCTGATCGCCGAGTTCCTCAAGATCAGCTATCTCGACGTGATCTGGATGGCGACCATCCCGACGTGTCTCTACTATCTTGCGCTGCTGTTCATGGTCGAGCTCGACGCCAAGCGGTTCGGCGCGCGCACGGTCGATACCTCGCAGGACCTTTCGCTCTGGCAGCTAACCTCGCGCTATGGCTTCCACTTCCTGTCGCTCATCTCGATCATCGTCTTCATGCTGTGGGGCTATTCGCCGACGCTGTCGGTGTTCTGGTCGACCGTGCTGACGTTCGGGTTAAGCTTCCTCACGCGCGAGACCGCGATCACGCCTAAACGCCTGGTCAAGACGCTGTCGGACGGCTCGACCAGTGTGCTGACCGCGGCCACCACCTGCGCGACCGCCGGCATCATCGTCGGCGTGGTCACGCTCACGGGGCTTGGCCTGAAGTTCTCCGCGATCGTCATCGACTACGCCGGCGGCAGCCTGCTGCTCACCGCGATCTACACCGCGCTGATCGTCTGGATCGTCGGCCTCGCCGTGCCGGTCACCGCCTCCTACATCATCTGCGCCGTGATCGCGGCGCCGGCGCTGATGAAGCTCGGCGTGCCCGACGTCGCCGCGCATATGTTCATCTTCTATTATTCGGTGCTCTCGGAGGTCTCGCCGCCGACGGCGCTGTCGCCGTTCGCGGCGGCCGCGATCACCGGCGGCGATCCCTACAAGACGACGCTGCAGGCCTGGAAGTACACGCTGCCGGCATTCCTGGTGCCGTTCGTGTTCGTGCTCGATCCGCAGGGGCTCGGCCTCCTGCTCAAGGTTCCGCCGGGCGGCTCCTGGGTCGATATCGTTGAAATCACGGTCAAGACCGCGCTCGGCCTCGCGGCCCTGGCGTCCGCCGCCCAAGGCTGGGCGCTGCGCCGCACAACGCTGAGCGAGCGCTCGCTGTTGACGCTGGCGGGCCTGCTGCTGGTGTTCCCGAGCCTGATCGAGGCGCTTTTGGAGGCGATCATCGGACGCGATATCAACTACACCGCTACATTTGGCTTGGCGATTGCCGCCGCGGTCCTGCTAAAACAGCGCATGCAACCGGGGCCGCCAGAAGCGCCGGCAGCCAAGGTCTAGAACAATCGAAAGGGAGAACATGATGACACGCAAAGGACTGATCTTCGGCGCTCTGGTCGCGGGCGCTGCGCTCGTTGCCGGCGGCGCATTGGCGCAGCAGGTCAACATCGCCATCGCCACCGGCGGCACCGGCGGCGTCTACTACCCGCTCGGCGGCGGCATGGCCAACGTGCTGACCAAGCATGTGCCCGGCTACGCCGCGACCGCCCGCGTCACCGGCGGTTCGGTCGACAATCTCAAACTGATCGGCTCCAAGCAGAGCGAGGTCGCCCTCGTGATGGTCGACGCGGCGCTCGACGCGCTCAACGGCGAGGACAAGTTCAAGGGCAATCCGGTCGATGTGCGCACCCTGATGGTGCTTTATCCAAACCGCATGCATGTCGTGACGGTCGAGGGCAGGGGTATCGAGAAGATGTCGGACCTCAAGGGCAAGCGCGTCTCCACCGGATCGCCCGGCAGCGCGACCGAGGTCATGGCGTTCCGCGTGATCGAGGGCGCCGGTCTCGACAAGGACAAGGACATGAAGCGTGAGCGGCTCGGCGTCGCCGAGTCCACCAACGCGATCAAGGACGGCAAGATCGACGCCTATTTCTGGGTCGGCGGCCTGCCGACTGCGGCGGTGACCGATCTCGGCGCGTCGCCCGGCGTCAAGATCAAGCTGATCGATCACACCGAAGCGGTCGATGCCATGAACAAGAAGTACGGCGGCATCTACACCACCGGCGTCATCCCGGCCAAGACCTATCCGGGCCAGGACAAGGACAACAAGATTACCATCGTGCAGAACATCCTGGTCGCCAACGCCAGCATGCCGGACAAGGTCGCCTACGACATCGTCAAGATCTTCATCGAGAAGAAGGCTGAGCTGGTCGCGGTGCACGGCGAGGCGGCGGCCATCGACCTCGCCAACCAGTCGCCGAAGAATTCGCCGATCCCGTGGCATCCGGGCGCGACGAAGTACTTCACCGACAAGGGCGTGAAGATGTGAAGAAGGAGCGCAAGCTCCCTTCGAGGCCGGCCGGCACAGCACCGGCCGGCCGTTTCCGCTTTGGGCCTGGTACGGCCCGATGGGGCTTGCGGGCTTCGGCTTTGGCCTGTTCGCCGAGCGCCGGCCGTTCGGAAACGACGTCTTGCTGCATCCTTTGATCGTCTTCTTCATCGTGGCCGGGCTGGCGCTGTTGGTGCTGAGGGTCGTGCTGAAGCGGCCGGTGCCAGAGACGATTCCGGATCGTGCGCTGATGCTCGGATGCGCGCTCGGGCTTGCGATGTTTCTCGCTGGCAACTACGCGGCTGCGCATCTGCTGCAACTATGATGAAATGGCACCCATGACCATCGACCGGATTTTCATTGCGTTCATGACCCTGTGCGGGCTTTTCAACGCCCTCGTGCTAGTGCTCTTTCCGGAGAGCCGGGAGTTTCGGGTCCCGCCCTATCTGTGGGTGATCATTGCCATGGTGATCTTTGAAGGGGCCGCATACGCCCGCAGCCGCGGCGCGCCCGGCACGATGATTGCGATGGATTCCCGGGTGATCGGCTTCCTGATTGCAATTGTGCTGACGCTCGGGGGCCCGTACGTCGCGGGCATGCCGCTCGCCCGGCTCCTCTAGCCGCCTCTCGTTCACCAAGCATTTACCAATGCGCGCCAGCGCCGCGCGAAGCGCGGCCGCATGAGCTCGATGCGTGCGGCGCGCGCCGCGATTAACGGCTTCGCAAGGTTAATCCGACCATAAAAGAACATGTCGCATTGGAGCCACAGAGGCGCCCGGTGTCGACGCTTGTGTTGCGTGGCGTTGCGTACCGAATTGTTGCGTCCGTTGCGTGAGCGTAGGCATGGTAGCGTTGCGTAAAAGGCCGAAGGGTATCCGATACTACGGGGCCTTCGGCCTCAGCGTCCTGATGATGAGCCTGTTGCCGAGGTCGATCGGTCATCAGGATCTCGTCGCGCTCATGGCCCGCCAGAGCGAGGTGCCGCAGCGGGCGCGGGCACATATGCTGGCCTCGCCGTTCGGCACGATCCACGCCGCGACCTTCAGCTTTCCGCAGCCCATCGGCACCCGGATCCCAGAGCCGCCGTCCTATCGGCTCGCCAGCATCGGCACCTACGATCTCGAAACCACCGGCTCGCTCGGACGCGATCCTTCCGGCGCGGCGGGTCCTGTGCAGCGGCCGCGGCTCGACTTCCCGGCGGTCAACCGCAGGCTGAAGGGCGACCTTCTGGTCTCGCGCCCGCGCGAGGACGAATGGCCGGCCAGCGGTGCCCGCGACCTGACGCCGGGGCGGGTGAAGACCGTGTCGTTCCCCCGTCCGGCCGATGTCGACGGCGAGGTTGGGAACAACGCTGCGGTGCGGCTCGGCAGGCTCTATTTCGGCAACAGCCCGTTCGGCGAGGCGCTCGGCATCATCCAGCCCTGGCCGACCGACGAGCAGGTGCTGATCGAAACGCCGGCGCGCGATCCCGACATCAAGCTGTCGGCACTCGCGTCACCGCCGGCAGGTGCCAAGTCCGACGCGCCGCTGGCCATGCCGGGGCCGGGCGAGACGGTCGCGCCCAAGGGCGAGGTCACCGGCGCCGGCAAGCGGCCGAGGACCCCGGCGGAGCGGCTCGGGCTCGATGCCAGGTCGCGGCCCAAGTCCGAGAAGTGTCTCGCCGAGGCGGTCTATTTCGAGTCGCGCGGGGAGGTGAAGCGCGGCCAGATCGCGGTTGCCCAGGTGGTGATGAACCGGGTGTTCTCCGGCTACTACCCGACCAACGTCTGCGACGTCGTCTATCAAAATGCGCACCGCAAGCTCGCCTGCCAGTTCACCTTCGCCTGCGACAGCATCCCCGACGTGGTCACCGAGCGCGACATGTGGGTGCAGGCCAAGGAGATCGCGCGCGACATGCTCGACGGCAAGCTGTGGCTGTCGGAGATCGGCCATTCCACGCATTACCACGCCTACTGGGTGCACCCGGCCTGGGTGAACGAGATGAAGCGGCTCTACAAGATCGGCGTGCACAGCTTCTATCGCCCGCGCAACTGGGGCGACGGCTACGAGGTGCCGCCGCTCAACCAGTCGCAGGCGCCGGTCGCGAATGATACGAAGAACGCGAAGCTCTAGGCCTATCAGCGCAGCTTGAGCCAGGCCTCGCTCGCGTCCTGCGAAATGGCTCCGGCGTAGTAGCCTTGCGTCGGCATGCGGAACGGCTCCGCCACTTCGGGCCGGCGCAGCACGACAATGAGATTTGCATTTTTGTCGATGCTGTTGTTCCTGGCCATTTCCAATATTTGTTCGCGGCTTTGAATCTGAATCATCTTTGGCGGATTCACCTCCGCATACATGAATAGGCAAATCAGGTAATTGTTGCTCGCGAACAAATCCCAATAGAGCGTCGGATTGAGATTATAGAAACCGTGGCGATCTATCCGACGAACGGCGATTGATGAATCATGAAGCCACCCGGAAGGGTGTGATCGTGAATGGTCTTGAACGCCTGTCCGATGTTGAAGATATGCTCCAGCGTGCCGCAATTGTTGATGATGTGGAATTGCCGCTTCATATCGAGCGGAGAATTGAGATCGAGTTTCAGCGCCCTTTCCGTGCCGTGAAAGTCGATCGCGGTTATCGAAGACGGCTGCAGAAAGATGTTCCAATAGACTCTGGCGATATCCCAGGCCGCGCTGGGTTTTTCTGACTTAACGGCCTCGTCGAGCTCTGCAAGCAATTCGCTCCGCTTGGCGGGAATGGCGTATTTGGCGATATCCGCTCGCAGGATGTTGGGATTGACGTCGCCGTACCAGTTGGCCTCGCCCAATTCCAGCAGGTCGCCTCCCAGCGGGAAGAGTTTCTGGTCCCGGAACCGCCGCATCAGATTGTATTCAACGATATTAATCGCCATCGCGCAGTCTCCGCCGACCGTCCGGTTTGAACATCCGCATGGGCACTTTCTATGGTTTTACCGCACTGTCAAAATTGACCGTGCGCTGCCTGGCATGCGCCTGGGATTATAATTGAACCGCTATGAAGGGTGTGAATCCGCGCGCTAGATTTCGATATCCAGCCCGACATCCAGCGCCGGAGCCGAATGCGTCAGCGCGCCGGACGAGGCGTAGTCCACGCCGGTCGCGGCGATGTCCGCGATGCTGTCGAGCGTGATGCCGCCGGACGCCTCGATCACCAGCCGGCCCGCGACCAGCGCCACGGCCTTCTTCATCGATGCCACATCGAAATTGTCGATCAGCACCACGTCGGCCAGGCCGCAGTCGAGCACCTCCTGGAGCTGGCCGAGCGAGTCGACCTCGATCTCGACCTTCACCGGATGGCCGGCGGCGGCTCTCGCGCGCTCCAGCACGGCGCGGATGCCGCCCGCGACCGCGATGTGGTTGTCCTTGATCAGGATGGCATCGTCGAGCCCGAAGCGGTGGTTGAACCCGCCGCCGCAGCGCACCGCGTATTTCTCCAGCGCGCGAAGCCCCGGCGTAGTTTTCCGCGTGCAGCAGATGCGGGTCTTGCCGCCGGCCTTGCGCACATAGGCGTTGGTTGCGGTTGCGATCCCCGACAGGTGCTGGACGAAATTGAGCGCGACGCGCTCGCCCGAAAGCACGGCTCGGGCGTCGCCTTTGATGTGCATCAGCACGGTCCTAGCCTCGACCGTCGCGCCGTCGCGCACCGCGGCCACGATCTCGATGCTGGGCGAAAGCTTGCGGAAGCACGCGGCGGCGAGCGGCAGGCCCGCGATGGTGCCGGCCCTGCGCGCCACCATCACCGTGCGGCTCGGCGTGCCGGGTGGAATGGTCGCGATCGAGGTGACGTCGCCGGCGCGGCCGAGGTCCTCGGCCAGCGCACGATGCACCGCGTCCTCGATCTCCAGCGGCGAGATGAAGCCGCCGGGGTAGAGCAGGGACTCCGTGAGAGTTTCCGTCGCCCGTGTCAGCATGGTCGCACCCGTCCGTCAGGACTTCATGTAGATCATGCGCTCGACCGCGCGGCGGGCACGTTTGGCGATCGCGGGATCGACCACGACCTTCTCCTTCATGTGCAAGAGGCTGTCGAGGATTTTCGGCAGCGTGATGCGTTTCATGTGCGGGCAGAGGTTGCACGGCCGGGTGAACTCCACGTCCGGCAATTCGGCCGCCACGTTGTCGGCCATCGAGCATTCGGTGACCAGCACGACACGCTTGGGCTTGTTCTTGCGCACCCAGTCGATCATATGCGCGGTCGAGCCGGTGAAGTCGGACGCCGCGATCACGTCCGGCGGGCACTCCGGATGCGCGATGATCTGCACCGAGGGGTCGTTCGACCGGATCAGCGAAAGCTCGTCGCCGGTGAAGCGCTCATGCACCTCGCACGAGCCTTTCCAGGCGATGATCTTCACCTTGGTCTGCGACGCGACGTATTTTGCCAGGTACTGGTCCGGCACAAAGATCACCTTATCGACGCCAAGGCTCTCCACCACCTGCAGCGCGTTCGACGACGTGCAGGTGATGTCGCTCTCGGCCTTCACTTCGGCCGAGGTGTTGACATAGGTGACGACCGGCACGCCCGGGAAGCGCTCGCGCATCAGCCGCACGTCCTCGCCGGTGATGGAGGAGGCGAGCGAGCAGCCGGCCCGGACGTCGGGGATCAGCGCGGTCTTGTCAGGGTTCAGGATCTTCGCGGTTTCGGCCATGAAGTGCACGCCGGCCTGCACGATCACGTCGGCTTTGACCTTGGTGGCCTCGCGCGCAAGCTGCAGCGAGTCGCCGACGAAATCGGCGACGCAATGGTAGATCTCCGGCGTCTGGTAGTTGTGCGCCAGGATGACCGCGTTGCGCTCCTTCTTCCGCGCGTTGATCGCGCGCACGTAAGGCGCGAAGAACGGCCACTCGACCGAGGGCACGACATTCTGGATGCGCGCATAGAGGTGCGCGGTATCGCGCTCGACCTCGGGGTTCCATTCGAGCGACGGCGCGGGCAGGGCGCCGAATTTGCGCAAGGCCGCATTACCAGATGCGGCGGGCGGGGGCGCGGGACGCCGCGCCGTCAGCTGGCCGACAATGTCCAAGACCGGCATTGCAGTTTCCTCCAGTGGCACCCCCTAATATACTCAATATGAGCATATTAGGGGGTGAAAACATCCGGCTCGCGGCCGGCATCCCCAGACCCATTATTCTCACTTCGAGCAAATCATATAGCACTTCGGGCCACCCCGCGCCAGTCCCCCTCCATCCCGCGTATTGTCCGCCTCTGCGACCCAGTCATGCAGCCATGCGCCGCGGAAATCGAACACATCACGAACTTTCGCTTTGGCGGACGGGCGCGAAAGCCTAAGTATCGCTCCGGTCATCCTGCGCCGGTCCGGCGCCGGCACTCCGGAGAGCCATATGTCCACAGCGACAGCGCCCGCGCCGATTAAGCTCTCGTGGCGGACGCCCGTCGTGCTGATCGCGGTGGGCTGCGCGATCGCGCTCATCGCCTTCGGGCCGCGCTCGGCGCTCGGCCAGTTTCTGACCCCGATGTCGTTCGACCGCGGCTGGGGCCGCGAGACCTTCTCGTTCGCGATAGCCTTGCAGAACCTGCTCTGGGGCGCGGCGCAGCCGTTCGCCGGAGCCGTCGCCGATCGCTTCGGGCCGGTGCGCGTGCTGTCGGTCGGCGCGGTCCTCTACGCCATCGGCCTGATCGGGATGGCGACTGCGACCTCGACGCTGATGCTCGACGTCTCGGCGGGCGTCGTCATCGGCTTCGGCCTTGCGGGCTGCTCGTTTCCGATGGTGGTCGGCGCGCTCGGCAAGCTCGTGCCGGAAAGCTGGCGCGGCTTTGCCTTCGGCGCCGGCACCGCCGCCGGCTCGTTCGGCCAGTTCCTGTACTCGCCGTTGGCGCATGGACTGATCCAGGCCTTCTCCTGGCAGACGACGCTTCTGGTGTTCGCCGGCACATTGCTGCTGGTGCTGCCGCTGTCGCTGGTGCTGGCGACGCCGCCGGCTCCGCCGCGCGCCGCCGGCGCTCCCCAGCTCCAGTCGTCGCGGAACGCGCTAATCGAAGCCTTCGGTCACCGCAGCTACGTGCTGCTGGTGATCGGCTTCTTCACCTGCGGCTTCCAGCTGGCCTTCGTCACGGTTCACCTGCCGTCCTATCTGGTCGATCGCGGGATGGGCGCCGACGCCGGCGCCTGGACCATCGCGTTGATCGGGCTGTTCAACATCGTGGGCTCGCTCGGCTCGGGCTGGCTGTCAGGACGGATGCCCAAGCGCTACCTGCTGTCGATCATCTACTTCGGCCGCGCGCTCTCGATCGTGGCGCTGATCACGCTGCCGCCCAGCACCGCATCGACGCTGGTGTTCGGCGCCGTCACCGGCCTGCTCTGGCTCTCGACCGTGCCGCCCACGTCGGGGCTGGTGGCGCTGATGTTCGGCACCCGCTGGCTCACCATGCTGTTCGGCTTCGCCTTCTTTAGCCATCAGGTCGGCGGCTTCCTCGGCGTCTGGCTCGGCGGGCTCGCGTTCGAGGCCACCGGCTCCTACGATCTGGTGTGGTGGCTGTCGGTGTTCTTTGGCGTCGCTTCGGCGGTCATCAACCTGCCGATCGTCGAGAAGCCGGTGGCGCGCCCCGTGGCCGCTGCCGCATAATCGCCCCAGATGCCCGCCCGCTTATCAACCTGGCGCACGCCGATCGTCATCGTGCTCTGCGGCTGCCTGATCAGCCTGATCAGCTTTGGCCCGCGCTCGACGTTCGGGTTTTTCCTGACGCCAATGACGACGGCCAACGGCTGGGGCCGCGACGCGTTCGCGCTGGCGCTCGCCATCGAAATGCTGCTGTGGGGCGCGGCGCAACCGTTTGCCGGCGCGCTCGCCGACCGCTTCGGCGCGGTCCAGGTGCTGATGGGCGGCGCGGTGCTCTACGTCGCCGGCATCGTCTGGATGGCCTATGCCACGACGCTGCTTGAATTCCACCTGTCGGCGGGGGTGATGATCGGTCTCGGCCTCGGCGGCTGCTCGTTTGCGCTGGTGCTCGGCGCCTTCGCCAAGCTGCTGCCCGACGAATGGCGCACGCTGGCCTTCGGCATGGGCACCGCGGCCGGATCGTTCGGGCAGTTCCTGTTCTCGCCGCTGGCGATCGTGCTGATCGACCAGTTCGGCTGGCACAACACGCTGCTGATCTTCGGCGCGGTGCTGCTAACGATGCTGCCGATGTCGCTCGCGCTTGCGGCGCCGCGAAGGGCTCCAGGCGCGGCGCCGTACATGCCCCCCGGCCAGTCCGTGACGCAGGCGCTGGCCGAGGCGCTCGGGCATCGCAGTTATGTGCTGCTCATCCTTGGCTACTTCACCTGCGGCTTTCAACTCTTCTTCATCACCGTGCATCTGCCGGCCTATCTGATCGATCGCGGTCTGCCGGCCTCGATCGGCGGATGGACCATCGCCGTCATCGGCCTGCTCAACATCGTGGGCTCGATCGCCTCGGGCTACATCGCCAACTTGATGCCCAAGCGATACCTGCTGTCGGCGATCTACTTCGGCCGCTCGCTGGCGATTTTCGCGTTCATCCTGCTGCCGCCAAGCCCGGCCGCGACGCTGATCTTCGGCGGCGTCATAGGTCTGCTCTGGCTGTCGACCATCCCGCCGACCTCGGCGCTGGTGGCGATCATGTTCGGCAATCGCTGGCTGACCATGCTGCTGGGCCTTGCTTTCTTCAGCCATCAGGTCGGCGGCTTCCTCGGCGTATGGCTCGGTGGCGTGCTGTTCGAAGCCAGCGGCTCCTATGACGTGATCTGGTGGGGCACGATCATCCTGGGCATCGCATCGGCGGTCATCAATCTGCCGATCGTCGAGAAGCCCGTGCCAAGACCGGCGCCGGCGCCCGCCGGCACCTGATTACCTCCGTTAGGCGCCTCGTTTCGATGCAAGTTGTAGAAGCAACGGTTCCCCGCATTGAGAGAAACTTTCGTTTGACGCCGTATCGGCTGCCGGCGCATTGCGGTATGGTCGCCAAGCCCCGACGATCCTTTCGAGGCCAACCAACCGTGGAGAGCAGCAGTGGCGACAGGTACCGTAAAGTGGTTCAACCCGACCAAGGGCTATGGCTTCGTCCAGCCTCAGGGTGGCGGAAAGGATGTGTTCGTGCACATTTCGGCCGTGGAGCGGGCGGGGCTCAGCACGCTCAATGAAGGCGCGGTCATCGAATACGAGATCGTTGCGAACAAGGGCAAGGAATCGGCGGAAAACATCAAGGTGAAGTAGCCGCCGCCTCCGCTACGGAATGCAAAGCCCCGCCTCGTGCGGGGCTTTTTTTTGACATGTCGAATTTTGCTCGACTATGAACAGGGGAAACTCGGGGAGACGGATGTGGCGAAGTTCAAGGCGATCGTGATCGAGAAGGCCGAGAAGGGGCAAACCATTGGTCTGACCGAGTTCGATGAAGCCAATCTGATGGACGGCGACGTCACCGTCCGCATCGGCTGGTCGACCATCAACTACAAGGACGGCCTCGCGGTCACCGGCAAGGCGCCGGTGGTGCGCTGCTTCCCGATGATCCCCGGCATCGACTTCGCGGGCCAGGTGGAGGTCTCGACGCACCCGGACTGGAAGTCCGGCGACAAGGTCATCCTCAACGGCTGGGGCTTGGGCGAGACCCATCTCGGCGCCTACGCCGAGAAGGCGCGCGTGAAGGGCCAGTGGCTGGTGCGGCTGCCTCCGGGATTGAGCGAGCGGGAGGCGATGGCGATCGGCACCGCGGGCTACACCGCGATGCTGGCGGTGATGGCGCTGGAGCGGCACGGGCTCAAGCCCGGCGACGGTCCGGTGTTGGTCACGGGAGCCGCCGGCGGGGTGGGGTCCGTCGCGATCGCGCTTTTGGCCCGGCTCGGGTTCCAGGTGACGGCCTCGACCGGGCGCCGGGAGGAGGCCGACTATCTCAAGGGCCTGGGCGCAAGCGAGATCGTCGACCGAAGCGAGTTGTCGGCGCCGCCCAAGCCGCTCGCCAGGGAACGCTGGGCGGGCGGCATCGACTCGGTCGGTTCCACCACGCTGGCGAACCTGCTCTCGATGACGAAATATGGCGGCGCGGTCGCGGCCTGCGGTCTCGCCGGCGGCATGGACCTGCCGGCAAGCGTGGCCCCGTTCATTTTGCGCGGGGTGTCGCTTTTGGGCATCGACTCCGTCCAATGTTCACCAAAGTTGAGGGTAGAAGCTTGGCGGCGCTTGGAATCCGATCTCGATCGCGGCAAACTTGAGGAAATGACCCGCCAGATCGGTCTGTCGGAGGTCATTGGCGCGGCCGGAATGATCCTCGAAGGCCGGGTTCGGGGTCGGATCGTGGTTATGATCCGGTAAAGACGTTCAGAATTTGGCTACGAATGTGAGGCATGATCGCTCCGAATCCTATGGTAACCGGCGCGTTAACGGCTGCGGCCCAGTCAGGAAGCGAGTGGAGTGGGGGATGATGTCGGTTAAGGCGCAGCGTCTGGCCCTGGTTTTGGCGGCATTGGTTGGGGCGGGCGCGGCCCAGGCCGAGGAAATGCGCGCCTCCGAGGCGCGGAATTTCATCGCGGGCAAGCACTTCTCCTATAGCTGCTTCGACGGCACGACCGGCAACGGCCGCATCTACGCCGACGGCTCGGTCGCGGGCTACGTCCAGATCGGCGGCAGCGGACCGCGCCGTTATGTGGTTCTGCCCACCGGCACGCTGCGCGCCAACGGCGACCGCTATTGCGCTTCGCTGCGCGGGCTTCCGTTCGAGCCCTGCTTCAATCTCGATCGCACTAGCCAGGTCAGCTTCCGCGGCTCGATCTCGGGGCTGGGCTTCGCCTACTGCAATTTTGTCCGTCGCGGCTCGCGCTCGGAACTGGCGTCGACCTACCGGCTGCGCGGCGTCCGCGCATCGGCCGGCGAAGACTGATTTCAAAAGTCTGATTGGGTTTCATGCGTGCCGCGAAAGCGGCGCGTATCGATTCAGAGTCCGAGCGTAACCTCGGCCCACTCCACCACCGTCCTGCTGTTGAGGAACTCCAGCACGATCGGTCCGGCCGCAGCCAGCTGGCCGCGTTCCAGCACCGCGGTCGCAGCCAGCGCGTTGCAGCGATCATGCAGCCCCACCGCGAGAATGGTCGCATCGCCCCGGCGCGCGCTGCGAATCGCAAACGGCCGGCTGCGGCCCTTCATCCAGCCCGCCGTGACCGGCTGGCCCGGCGCCTGCGCATAGAGGATGCCGCCGAACAGATCGAAGTCGCCGACGCGGTCGAGCTCGGCGTCGTCGGTCATGCCGGTCGTGCAATTGCAGAAGCCGATCTTGGCGCGCGACGCGAGGGGGCTTGGCGGCGGCGGGAGGCGGAGTTGCAGGTTGAGGGGCTTTAACCGCTGCAGGCGCGGCACCTGGCGCGCCGGTTACGCGCAGCTCAAGCTCGGTGAAGCGCGCGTCCATCCCGCGCAGGCGCTCGTTGATGTTGATAGTCTTGACCAGCGCCACGAGGGCGATGATCGGGAACGCCAGCATCACGAGGCCGAGCAGAAAGAAGAATTCCATGGGTGCCCCCGGCGGGGTCTATGTCAGCCAAGCGGCCGTCGATAGCGCGCTCGGGCGGAGCCGAGAGGGCCGCGCCCCCTTTGGTCGCGGTGTCTCCAGCAAAAGTTCAATGGGCGGCGGTTACGCCCGCCCGCCGAGCCGCAGCCCCGGCGCCGGGCGCTCCTGCACCACGTCGCGGCGGAAGCGGAACAGCGCCGCCGGCCGCCCGCCGGTCGCCGTCGAGGTCTCGCCGGTCGGCTCGACCAGCGCCGCGGATTCGACCAGCCTGCGGAAGTTCTGCTTGTGCAGATGCCGCCCGGAGATCGCCTCGACGGTGCGCTGCAGGTCGGTCAAGGTGAATTCGTCCGGCATCAGTTCGAACACCACCGGGCGGTATTTCAATTTGGCGCGAAGCCGCGCGATGGCGGTGGCCAGAATGCGCCGGTGGTCGAAGCGCATGGCTTCGCCGAGCGGGGCGATCTTTCCGCGCGGCACGTTGCCCTCGCGGCCGTCGCGGCGCGCCTCCTCCACGAGCCCCGCCTCGTAGAGCAGCTCGTAGCGGTCGAGCACCTTTTCCTCGTCCCAGGGCGAGCCGCCGATGCCGAAACAGTGCCGGATCCGCTCGCTCCGGCCGAGCGGCCGCGCGGGCTCGCCGCTCTTGCCGGTCTTCGCCCAACGCTCCAAGAGCGGCACGATGGTCTGGTCGAGGATGCCCGGCCGGCCGTTCCGCCAGTCCTCCCAGGGAAAGAAGCGGTACCACGGCTCGAAGCCCGCTTCGGCCTCGCGGAGCGCGGCTGCGTTGTCGGACATGCGGGTGAGCGCGAGATAGCCGACCGAGATCATGTGCATGCCGGTGTCGTCGGGCCGGGCGTGGCGGCCGCGGTCGCCAAACGTATAGAGCTGCTCGACGTAGCCGACTTTGATCGCGGTCTGCGCCGCCACCCAGTTGCGCAGGCCAATCTCGAAGGTGCGGTGCGACAGCGGATCGAACGGCCCGAACGGAAGGCCGGCGCGGGTGGCGCTCCTGCGGTCGGCGGCGACCAGGATGCGCGGCTCTTCCGCCTCCACGGCGACAATGGCCGCGGTTAGGCCCACTTCGATCGGCGTCAGATGCGTGTTGTCCATCATTGTCTCACGCCGGGGCGCGCGTCGGCGGCCCGGACCGGCAACAATGGATCATTCCAGATCGAGCCGGAAGGGTTCGCCCTCCGGGGCGGGCCGGCCGGGGCCCAGGGTCTCGACCGCGGCGACCATGCGCCCGTTCCGGCCGAGGATGCGGTCGGCATGGCCGACCAGCATGATATTGGGCGCGGCCGTCGCGGACGACTTGCGGATCGCCTGGACGATTGCCCGCTCGTCGCGGGTAGGGTTTAGCGCGCAGGCGGTGATGAACGCGCCCGCGGTCGAGCGGCTGATTCCGGCGTAGCAGTGCATCACCAGCGGCGCGCGGCGGTCCCAGTGCTGCACGAAGCCGATCAGGTCGTGGACGTGCTCCTCCGCCGGATGGGTGTAGCCGTCCATCGGCGTCATGATGTCGTCCATGCCGAGGATGAGATGATTGGCCTCGACGATGGAGGCCGGCCGCTCGACACGGTCGATCAGGCGCAGCAGCGTGACCATGTGGCTCGCGCGGGTTTCCGCGACGGTGTCGTGCAGGCGGGCGAGGGAGCAGACGTGGATCATCGATGCGAATCCGGAATCATGAGCATGATATAGGGCATGAATGTGCCCGCGTCATGGCCGGTCTTGTCCCGGCCATCCACGCCTTGCTTGGTAAGGAAGAAAGACGTGGATGCCCGGCACATAGGCGAGCGAAGCGACGCCGTCCTTCGGACGGCTATGCCCGGGCATGACGTGGAGAGGCCTAGTCCCGCGCCAATGTGTTGAAGCGTTCGAGGAATCGCTTCTCCGCCGTCCCGGCCGGCCAGGGCGTCAGATAATCGCGCTCAATTGCGGGCGACAGCGCGGGCGGCGGCCCGAAGAAGCGCCGCGCCTCGGCCATGCTGAAGCCCGCAAGCTGCGTCGCTTCGAGGCAGGCCGCGCCTCGGTCGGCGATCTTGATCATGCGCTCGATCTCGCCGGTGCGCTTCACCGGCAGGCCGAAGCGGAGGTGGATGGCGGCCAAAAGCCGCGCCTCGACCGCCTTGTAGGCGCCACCGATCACCGCCTTGAACGGCGAGATCATGTCGCCGATCACATATTCCGGCGCGTCGTGCAGCAGGATTTCCAGCCGCGCCTTGCGGTCGAGGCCGGGCCAGCGCGCCCGCGCCACCACCTCGACCAAGAGCGTGTGCTGGGCCACCGAGTAGATATGCGCGCCTTCGGTCTGGCCGTTCCAGCGCGCGACGCGGGCGAGCCCGTGCGCGATGTCGGCGATCTCGACGTCGAGCGGCGAGGGGTCGAGCAGGTCGAGGCGGCGTCCCGACAGCATGCGCTGCCAGGCGCGAAACTCTTTTTTACTCCGTCCCGCCTTGAGGGGGAGGGTTGGGGAGGGAGGTGTCGGCTTGCGGGGCATCGTGGAAATGACGCCTATTTCTTCTTGCCGGATTTCTTTACGCGCTCGTGGCAATGACACGTCACCAGATGGTCATTGACCATGCCGACCGCCTGCATGAAGGCATAGACGATGGTCGGGCCGACGAACTTGAAGCCGCGCGCCTCCAGTTCCTTCGACATCTTCTTTGACAGGTCGGTCTCGGCCGGCACCTGCTTGGTGTCGCGGAATTTGTTGGTCTTCGGCTTGCCGTCGAGGAAGTCCCACAGGAACGCCGAGAAGCCCGGGCCCTTATCCATGATTTCGAGATAGCCGCGCGCCGACAGCACCGCGCCCTCGATCTTGAGGCGGTTGCGCACGATGCCCGCGTCCGCCATCAGTTTGGCTTTCTTGCGCGCATCATAGCGGGCGATTTTTTCCGGATTGAACCCATCGAAGGCGCAGCGGAAATTCTCGCGCTTGCGCAAAATGGTGATCCACGACAGCCCCGCCTGGAATCCGTCGAGCACGAGCTTCTCGTAGAGCGCGCGGTCGTCGTATTCCGGCACGCCCCATTCGTCGTCGTGATAGGCGATGTAGAAGGCGTCGTCCTTGCCGGGCCAGGGGCAGCGATGCTTTCCGTCGGCGTGGAGGAGGGGGGCGGCCATCGCGTTCCTTATGGTTCAATCTGTCCCATAGCTCTGAAACTTGAATTCGGGAAATGTATCTTATATAGTTCATAACTTGGACCGGCCATGGCGCCTCGATTGCAGCCCATTCCTCTGGCGTTTTGGCGCGCGGTTAGCGGCAGGGAACCGGTACGGGACTGGTTGCGCGACCTCGACACGGCGGATCGGGCGGTTATCGGCGGAGACTTGCGCGCGCTGCAATTTGGGTGGCCACTCGGCATGCCGCTGGTGGCGCAAGCTTGTCGATCGCATTTGGGAAGTGCGCTCGACGTTGCCAAGCGGGCGCGAGGCGCGGCGGCTGTTCACGGCCGACAGCAATCGAATTGTGGTCTTGAGCGGGTTCATCAAGAAGACGCAAAAGACTCCTGACACGGAAATCGGTTTGGCGCGACGGCGGCTGAAGGAGCTCATGTCATGAAATTCAACAAGAAGCATGTCGGTTCGAGTCTGGAGAGCTTCCTTGAAGAGGACGGCATACTCGAAGTAGCCGCCACCAAGGCGGTGAAGCGTGTGGTCGCATGGCAACTCGCCGAGCAAATGAAGGCGAAGCGAATGACCAAGAAGCGATTGGCAGAGCTCATGCACACGAGCCGCGCCCAGGTCGATCGCATCCTCGATCCCGAGAAGGGCAACATCACGATTGAATCGCTACAGCGGGCCGCCGCGCTGCTCGGCCGGCGGGTGCGGCTAGAGTTGGTCTAGAGTCTGGTTCAGAAATTTGGAATCGAGCGTTGCCGCAAACTCACTTCACCTTTCCACGCTTGCGGGGAGAGGCCGACCGCCGAAGGCGGTCGGGTGAGGGGATCGTTGCCTATCGATAATCAGACCCCCCCTCATCCCGACCCTCTCCCCGCAAGCGGGGAGAGGGAGTGCGCCGCGCTTGTGGCAACCGCTTCTAATGAATTGGATCGGACTCTAGCGGTCTAACTCACCCACCATCTGTCTCCCCCGGCCAATCGAACGTCGCCCAGTCCGGCTTGCGCGGCTCGATCGCGACGCCGCCGGCCATGAGCGGCGTGCCCGCTGCGCGGGCGTCGGCGATGCGGTCGAGGCGGAGCATGGCGAGCGCGCTTTGCCCCGCATGCGAGCCGGTGGTGCCGACCTGCTTGTCGCCGGCCATCACCGGGATGCCGGCCTCGGGGGCAAAACCCTCCACCGCCACCGGCACGACGCGGTTTCGCGCGGTGCCGCGATGCTCCATGCGCGACACCACCTCCTGGCCGACGTAGCAGCCCTTGTCGAAATCGACGCCGGCAAGCTGGTCCATGTCGGTCTCGTGCGGGAAGGCCTCGCCGTAGATGAAGTCGAGCCCGCCGCGCGGCACGCCCTGCGCGATGCGGTGCGCCTCGTAGGCCGTGGCCTCCATCGGCTCGGCGCCGAGGTCGGCCGCTGCCTCCTTGGCGAGATGCGGCGGCAGCATCACGCGCTGCCCCAAGGCGGGCAGCCGCGGGTCCGCGTAGATCAGGCCGTATTCGGTCGAGCCGGTGCCGCCCCAGATCGCCATGACCCCCAGAACCGCCGACAGGTCTTCGCAGATGACCTTGGCGCGCAGCTTGTAGAAATTGAGCTTCTCCACGAGGTTCGGCGCCAGCGCGCGCGGACAGTCGAGAAAGAAGCCGCCGCCGTCGGCGGCCGGGGCCTCGGCGACGATGCAATCGACGATAATCTTCCCCTGCGGCGTCAGCAGCGCGCCGAAACGCGCCTGCTCCGGCGTCACCCTGGTGACGTCGGTGGTCAGGAGCCCGTTGAGGAAGCTGCGCGCCTCGGCGCCTGCGACCTTGACCACGCCGCGGTCGGGGAGAAGTGCCGCTTTCATGCGATTCCTTGTTGCCTACGGTAACGTAAGCCGCTGATGTTGGCCGCTCAAGGCACGGACTGGAATAGGTGCAAGGGAAAGCGATTACGATGGCGGGCGGCTACGACCTGATCCTCAAGGGCGGCACCATTGTCAACCAGGACGGCGAGGGCGTGCGCGATCTGGCCATCGCCGGCGGCCGGATCGCCGCGATCGGCGACGTCGGCTCGTCCGCCGCCGAGACGATCGACTGCCGCGGCCTGCATGTGCTGCCGGGCGTGATCGACAGCCATGTGCATATGCGCGAGCCGGGCCTGACCCACAAGGAAGACCTGGAGAGCGGGTCGCGAGCAGCGGTGCTCGGCGGCGTTACCGCCGTGTTCGAGATGCCGAACACCGAGCCGAACACCGTGGACAAGGCGGCTCTGGCCGACAAGGTCGCCCGCGCGCATCACCGGATGCACTGCGATTTCGCGTTCTATGTGGGGGCCACCCGTGAGAACACCCATGAACTGGCCATGCTCGAGCGGCTGCCCGGCGCCTGCGGCGTCAAGGTGTTCATGGGCTCATCGACCGGTTCGCTCCTGATCGAGGACGACGAGGGTGTTCGCGCCGTGCTCAAGGCTGTTCGCCGCCGAGCTGCCTTTCATTCGGAGGATGAGTACCGGCTGCGCGAGCGCATGCATCTCCGCGTCGATGGCGATCCGTCGTCGCATCCGGTGTGGCGCGACGCCACCGCCGCGCTGATGTGCACGCAACGTTTGATCAAGCTCGCGCGCGAAACCGGCAAACGTGTGCATGTTCTGCACGTAACAACCAGGGAAGAAGCCGCGTTTCTCGCTGATCACAAGGACGTCGCCTCCTGCGAAGCCACACCCTCGCATCTCACCCTTGCCGCGCCGGACTGCTACGAGCGGCTCGGCACGCTGGCCCAGCTCAACCCGCCGGTGCGCGACGCCTCGCACCGCGACGGCATCTGGCGGGGTATCGCCCAGGGCGTGATCGATACCATCGGCTCGGACCACTCCCCGCACACCCGGCTGGAGAAGGCGCATCCTTACCCGAAGACCCATTCCGGCATGACCGGGGTTCAGACGCTTGTTCCGATCATGCTGGATCACGTCAACGCCGGGCGGCTGTCGCTTGCCCGGTTCGTCGACCTGACCAGCGCCGGCCCGGCGCGCATCTACGGCATCGCTCGCAAGGGCCGGATAGCGGCCGGTTATGATGCGGACCTGACATTGGTCGATCTCAAGCGCCGCGAAACCATCACCGACCGCTGGATCGCCTCGCGGGCCGGCTGGACGCCCTACGACGGAGTGTCAGTTCTTGGGTGGCCGGTTGGGACTTTCGTCCGCGGACGGAAGGTCATGTTTCAGGGCGAACTCGTCGGGCCGTCGCAGGGCGAGGCGGCGCAGTTCCTGGAGACGATGGAACCCACGGTTTAATTACGGTTCCCCCAACTCTCGATTGCTGTTTTCCACGCTTGCTTACAACCTGAGCCTGTGGGTTTCCCGAAGGGGGCGAGGGGGGCTCGCAGGCGTTGTGCGGATAATTCATCCGGACAAGGGGGGACCACCGGAGTGCATGCCTTGCGTGGCACGACGGCGCGATGAGCGACGATTTCTTCTCACTCAAGATGCTGATCATCTCCGAGGCGGCCGCGGAGCGAGAACTCTTGCGCCAGGCCGCGGCGCAGGCCTCGACCCCGATCGAAGTGTCCGAGCTTGAAACTCTCGGCGACCCCGTGACGACCCGCGAGCTGCTCGCGCGCAATGGTTACGACGTGGTGTTTTTTTGATTCCCGGATTCCGAAAGTCGGGCGGCAGGAACTGCTCGCCGTCATCCGCGCCGCGCGCGAACAGCCGCTGGCCATTCTGATCGGCGCTGCGTCGATCAAGACCCGCGAGGTCCTGACCGACGGGCTCGACATCGACAGCACGCTCGCCAAGCCGATCGATGTTCAGGAGGCGCGCGATCTGCTCGACAGTTGCATCCAGGCCCGGCTGCCCCGGCGAATTCTGATCGTCGACGACTCCTCCACCGTGCGCTCGGTCAGTCGCAAGGTACTCCAGGCCAGCCGGTTCAAGCTTCAGCCCGAGGAGGCTGGCGATGGGGCGGCCGCGATCGCGCTTGCGAGGCAGCAGCGCTTCGATATCGTATTTCTGGACTATCAGATGCCGGGCATCGGCGGCTTCGGCGCGCTCGCCGAGTTCAGGCGCCTTCATCCGGACATGAATGTGGTGATGATCACCGGTACGCGCGACGCGCGGATCGAGGACCGCGCCCGCGCCGAAGGCGCCCGGGACTTTCTCTACAAGCCGTTCTTCGCCAAGGACATCGACGCCGTGCTGAACCGGCTGTTCTGCCTGGCGCGCCCGAAATAGGATCGATGGTGCGCTACTGGCGGGCGATCTCGACCGTGAATTCGCCGTTGCGGATGCGCTTGGACAGACTGTCGGCGTATTTCGCGGCCGCTTCCTCGCCGTAGGTGGTGACCAGCTCGGCGAAGGCGGCGAACAGGCATGACATCGCCATGCAGTCGTCATCGACGCCATCGAGCCGTGCTTCCGCCCAGGCTTCGTTGACATAGCTGAGCGCGACCATCTTCTGTTCGCGTTCGGGCGACGGCTGTTGGCTTGGGTCTGTCTGGTTCACGGAATGAATGCTCGAAATAAGGCGGAGGCGCGCCCTCGCTGTCACATCGGTAAACAGGCTAGCACGCGAATGCGCGGCTTCTAGGCTGTTTTCGGGACACGGTTAACCCACGCGGTTAACAGCGGGGATTGCGCGGCGACGTCCCGAAAGTCAGTTCGTGTAACGCGCGGTGATCTCGCGCGAAATCTTGGCGCCTTCATCGAGATAGCGGCGCACGGCGACGTTCGCGGCCGGTGTGCAGGTTCGATAGGTTCGCTGGAAGCTGCGATAGCCGTTGTTGAAGTTCGCCACCATGCGATTGCGGCGGTCGCCGCTCTGGGCTTCGGCGTCGAGCAGGGCCGACATCTGGTCGCTCCATTTGGTCCCCTCGCTGGCGCCGCAAAGCGTACGCAGATAGTGCAGCGCGCCGAGGATCTCGGCGAGCCGCATCAGATCGCCGTCGAACGGGGCGGGGCCGCCCTCGATGGTGCGGGCGGGCGTGGCTGCCACGGTCAGTGCGACGAGGGCTATGGTGAAAGCGCGTTTGAGCATCGGTTGCGCCGGACATATGCGCCGGCCGGCTGAAACGCGCAAGACGACTCAGCCTGCCGTTTCGATGCGCTCGAAGGCTGCGGCGACGATCTCGGCCAGGCCCTCGGTGGTCTTGAGCCCGGTCAGCTCCGCGGGCCTGAGCCAGCGGGCTTCGGCCAGTTCCTCGTTCAACTGCGGCTCGCCCGCGATCCAGCGCGCTGCAAAGCACAGGATGACGAAATGGCGCGACACCCGCCGGTCGTCATCGCGTACTAGCACCTCGCGGTGGCCGGCCAGCGCGATCGGCTCGATCGTCAACCCGGTTTCTTCCTGGATTTCGCGCACCAGCGCTTCAAGCAGCGTCTCACCGGCCTCGACCACGCCGCCTGGCATCGTCCAGACGCCGAGCGCGGGGCCGCGGGCGCGCCGCGCGATCAGGACACGGCCATCGCGGATGATCGCGGCGCTGACGGCGAGGAAAGGGCGGTCGGGATAGGCGCGGGCGTCGGGTGCGGTGCTCACCGCCCGAACATAGCATCGATTGCGGCCTGCGGTCCCTGACCTCCGCCGGAGTCGGCCGCGGTGCCGTTGATGACCGCGGCGGTGCGCACGAGCAGCGGCCGAAGCCGCTCCGTGGCGCGGCGTGCGATCGCATCGAGCTCTGGTGTTCCGGCATGCTGGAGCACCATTTCGCGCGCCTGCCTCACCATCGCATTGAGCATCTCGGAAGCTCGGTCGAGCGCCTGGCGCACCTCGGGGTCGGCGGCCCGATAGGTGCCGACGATGGCGTCGCGATTGGTAAAACCGGAAGCGGCGAAATGCTCCGCGTAGGTCTTCGGCTGCCAGGCCCGCAGGTCGTCCAGGCATTCCGGCATGGCGCCCACCATGTCCAGCACCATGACGGCTTCGGTGAAATGGTTCAGATAATCGGTGGAAAGCCCGGTCGCAGGATTGATATTGGGTCCGCCGCGGCCAGATGTGGCAGGGGAAAGGACCGCTCTGGCTGGATCATTCGCGCAATCGGCGGCAGGCGCGGGCATGGTCAGCGGTCCGGTTCGGCAATGATATGCGGCAGTGTTGCCGCGGCTGGTTAATGAGCCCCTAAGAATCTCCTCCTATGGGCCCATTGCCGGCGCGAATTGAGGGCATCCGATGTGCGGACGCTATTGTATCACGAGCGCTCCGGCGGCGATCCGGGCGCTGTTTCGCTATCGCGAGCAGCCCAATTTTCCGGCGCGCTACAACATCGCGCCGACCCAGCCGGTGCCGATCGTGCGGATGGCCGAAGGCGAGCGCCAGTTCGCGCTGGTGCGCTGGGGCCTGATCCCGGCCTGGGTCAAGGACCCGAAGGGCTTCACGCTGCTGATCAACGCCCGGGCCGAGTCGGTCAACGACAAGCCGGCGTTCCGCAACGCTATGAAGCGCCGCCGCTGCCTGTTTCCGGCCGACGGCTTTTACGAATGGAAGCCGCATGGCGGCGCCAAGCGACCGTATCTCGCGCGGCCTGTGGCCTCCGGGCCGATCGCCTTCGCCGGCCTCTGGGAGACCTGGACCGGTCCGAACGGCGAGGAGATGGAGACCGCCGCCATCGTCACGACCGAGGCGAACGAAGAAATGGCCGCCGTGCATCACCGCGCTCCGGTGATCGTGCCGCCGGAGCAGTTCGATCTGTGGCTAGACTGCAAAAACGTCGACGAGAAAACGGCGGCCGAACTGCTCGCGCCGGCGCCCGAAGGCTCGATGCAGGTCTATGAAATTCCGTCGGCGGTCAATCGCGTGGCAAACGACTCGCCTGTGTTGCTCGAACCCTACAGCGCCGATGCGGCCGGGCCGTCTGCGGAAAAACCGAAGCCCGTTCGTAAGACGCAGCAACCCGTGAACAGCGGGCAGGGCTCGCTGTTCTGACTCGCCGGATGCCTACAGCACCTTGCCGGGATTGAGGATGCCCTTGGGATCGAGCGTGCGCTTGAGCGTCTTCATCAGCTCGTAGGCGACCGGGTCCTTGATCTTCGGCAGATAGTCGCGCTTGACGATGCCGACGCCGTGCTCGGCCGAGACCGAGCCGCCGTATTTCAGCACGATCTTGTAGATCGTGTCGTTCATGTCGTCCCAGCGCTTGAGGTATTCCGCCTTGTCGGCGCCGACCGGCTGGGTGATGTTGTAATGGATGTTGCCGTCGCCGACGTGGCCGAACGGCATCGGCCGGCAGCCGGGGATGAGCTTTCTCGCCGCGGCGTTGCCTTCCTCGATGAACGCCGGAATGTTGGCGACCGGCACCGAAATGTCGTGCTTGATCGAGCCGCCCTCGCGGCCCTGCATCTCGCCGAACAACTCGCGGATGCGCCAGAACGTCTTGGCCTGCTCGACGCTTTCGCAGATGGTGGCGTCGAGCACGAGGCCTTTCTCCAGCCCCTCGGCGAGAATTTGCTCCATCTGATCGCGCAGGCCCTCGTGCCGCTGCGACGACAGTTCGATCAGCACCGAGTATGGCGACTTCGCCGCCAGCGGATCGCGCGCGCCGCCGTGCTTGATGACGATATCGATGCCCTCGCGCGCCATGATCTCGAAGCTCGTCACGCCGCCCGCGCTGATTTCGGTCGCGAGGCCGAGCAGGTCGACGGCGGCCTGGACCGAGGGGATCGCAGCCCATGCGGTCTCGACCGACTTCGGCCGCGGTACGAGCCGCAGCACCGCCGCGGTGATGACTCCGAGTGTGCCTTCGGCGCCGATGAACAGGTTCTTCAGGTCGTAGCCGGTGTTGTCCTTCTTGAGCTTGTTGAGATTGTTGAGCACGCGGCCGTCGGCCAGCACGACTTCAAGCCCGAGCGCATGCGAGCGCGCCACGCCGTGGGTAAGCGCCGCGGTGCCGCCGGCGTTGGTCGAGAGGTTGCCGCCGATGGTGCAGCTTCCTTCCGAGGGCAGGAGCTGCGGATAGAGCCGGTCGACGCCGGCCGCGGCCTCTCTCGCGCGCTGCAGGGTTACTCCGGCCTCGCAGGTGATGGTGTTGGAGATGGGATCGAGCTCGCGGATTTTGTCCATGCGATTGAGCGACAGCACGATCTCGCCGTTGTGCGGAATTTGCCCTCCGACGAGGCCGGTATTGCCGCCCTGGGGGATGATCGCGGTGGTGGTCTCGCTGGCGATCTTGAGCAGCTCGGAGACCTCCCTGGTCGAGCCCGGCCGGAGCACCACCGGGGTGTGGCCTGTCCACAGCGCGCGGAACTCGACCAGATAGGGCGTCTGCTTCTCCTTGTCGGTGATGGCATTCTTCTCGCCGACCAGTGCGATCATGCGGGCCAGCGTCGTGGGCGACACGGCGGTGACGGGCTTGCTCATTTCGTTCATGGGAGCTTCTCCTGACCAACCTTCCCTTGACCTTCCCTTGGCGCGGCGGCGTGCGCAAGCCGGTCGTTGATGGCTTCGCCGAGGCCCTCGTTCGGCAGCGGCATCACGGCGATGGTGGCGACGCCCGTCCGGTCGAGGGTGCGGAGATCGGAAAACAGGTTGGCGGCGGCCTCCACGAGGTCGCGGCCCGGCGAGAGGTTGAGAACGATCGCGGCCTGCTCGGTACCCGGCGGCATCCTGGTGCCGAAGGCGAGCAGCGCCTCTCCGGGATTGACGCGGTCCACCTGGAGGCGAAGCCGCGCGCGGGGCGCGTAATGGGATTCGAGCATGCCGGGCGCGATCGGCGCCTCCGGATCGACCGCGCTCGACAGGAGATCCTCGATCGGGCCTTCGAGCACGCGTTCGATCTCCTCGCGCGGCAGCCCGCCGGGGCGCAGCAGCAGCGGCCGGTCGAGGCAGGCGACGATGGTGGACTCGACGCCGACCGGCGTGGGCCCGCCGTCGACGATGAAGTCGATCCGGCCGCCGAGATCGTCCATCACATGCTGCGCGGTGGTGGGCGAGACGTGACCGGAGCGATTGGCGGACGGCGCGACCACCGGCCGGCCGAGCCGGCTCAGGATGCCGAGCGCCACCGGATGGTCGGGAACCCGCACGGCGATGCTGTCGAGGCCGGCGGTCGCAAGCTCTGCCACCGGGCAGCCGGCGCGCTTCTTCAGAACGAGCGTCAGCGGCCCCGGCCAGAACGCTGCGGCGAGTTTTTCCGCCGTCGCGTCGAACACCGCCAGCCGCTTGGCGGCGGCGAGATCGAATACATGTGCGATCAGCGGATTGAACGACGGCCGGCCCTTCGCGGCGTAGAGGCGCGCAACGGCTGTGCCGTTGGTGGCGTCGGCGCCGAGCCCATAGACGGTCTCGGTCGGGAATGCGACCAGGCCGCCGCCGGCGAGGCAGGCCGCCGCGTCGGCAATGGAGGCGAATTCGGCGAGGACGAATCGGGTGTCGATCTTGCCGTTCATTTCGTTCGCTTCTTCATTCGCCTGCCGCGCCGCGCTGCCATGGAGCGCGGCCGCGGCTTGTTCGGCTTTTTCGCGTCGACCTTGATCCAGTCGAGATTGTGTTCGGCTTCCAGATTTTGCAATCGATCGAACAGGCGCGCCATCGCCGCGCCATCGCATGCCTTGGTCAGCAGCAGGAACTTGTCGCGCATCTCGGCGCGGTCGAGCGGCTGTTCCGGCGTGCCCTTGAAGCTGTCGACGCGGCGGCTGAGCGTGCGGCCGTCGTTGAGCGTCACCGTGACGGTTGAGGCGAGGGTGTGGCCGGCCCGCGCTTCGTCGGCCACCGTGATCGTCACCTTGGCGGCAAGCGTCCGGATCGCCGGATCGTTGAACGACTTTGCGTTGAACGAGGCCGGATCGCGCGCCTCGCGGTGATGCGCCAGCGCCACGCAGAACGGCAGCGAATACTGCGCCATCATCAGGTCGGCCGGCGCCGGGATGTTGTTGACCGTCGCCATCTTCTGGTTGCCGGCGATATGGATCGAGGCGACATCGGCGCCGGCATAGCCGTACTCCCGTTGCAGATCCTGAACGGCCTGCACCGAGGTGTGCGAGGTGATGTGGACGGGGAAGCGCTTGAGCATGATGCGCAGCGTCGCCCATTCCTTGCCGAGCCCGCGCGTCAGCGCCGCGACGTCGTTCTCGCCGCAATAGACGTTGAGGAATCCGAACGGCCCTTCCAGCACGCTCTGCGGCCCGGTGAAGCCCTCTTCCGCGAGGCTTGCCGCCAGCACGCCGCTCTCGGCGGCGCGGCCGAGATGCATCCGCTTGACCATCGCGCCGGTGCCCGAGCGCGCGAACTCCAGCAGCCCGCAGGACAGCGAGCCCGCGATGCCGAGCGCGTTGGTCATTGTGTCGTTGTCGAATTTCAACAGCCGCCCGACCGCGGCCGCGCCGCCGAACGGGCCCGTCGTGCCGGGTGCATGGAATCCGCGGCCCTCATTGTTGTGCTTGGTCGCTCGCCCGATGCGGATCATCACCTCGCTGCCCGCCACCACCGCCGCGATCAGCTCGCGCCCGCCTATGCCGCGCTCCTGCGCCACCGCCAGCGCCGGCATGGCCATGGTCGCGCCAGGATGCACGCCGGTGTTCGGCCAGGTGAGATTGTCCATCTCGAAGGCATGCGCGAGCGCGCCATTGGCAAACGCCGCCATCGGCGCCTGCAGGCGCGCGCCGCCGGGCGCGAAGACGCGGGCCTTGCCGCCAGCGCCGCGGCGGCGGGCGTAATCGGCGATGATGCGGCTCCAGGGCAGGTGAGCGCCGAAGGCGATGGCCGCGATGGTGTCGGCGATGGCGTCCTTGGCGCGCTGGATCACCTCGGCCGGCAGGTCCGCATAGCGTAGCGCGGTTGCGTATTTCGCCAGTTGCAGTGTTTCCCGTGCCATGCCGCCTCGCCGTACGCCTGCCTCAATTGAGGCTCGGGCAGGGCTCTATAGCGAAAAACCGCCTGTGCTTGCGAGGGGATAAGGGCGCCGCTATAAGACCGGCCTTCTAGTCGGAGTGTAGCGCAGCCTGGTAGCGCACCTCGTTCGGGACGAGGGGGTCGCAGGTTCAAATCCTGCCACTCCGACCAATA